>NZ_QRQS01000006.1:0-300 GCF_003475605.1 Collinsella sp. AF31-11 | reverse complement strand
GACGGCTCGGTGCCGTCCACCGGTCAGCGGCGCCCTGGCCTCCCACGGGCTGGCCCCGCAGTACTCTCGGCGCGATGGGGCTTAGCTTCCGGGTTCGGAACGGGACCGGGCGTGCCCCCCATGCTCTGGCCGCTGACCGGTGGGCGGCGCCCACCGTTACGGTGTCCGGTATCGCATACACGTGCCCTGGGGGCCGCATGGCGCATAGGGGAGGTGACTCGGGGGCATCCTCGTGCCCGGACCGCGCTTCAGAGCGCATGTCCCGCGGGCCGCGAGGTGCGGTTCCGGAAGAGCTCGGGC
>NZ_QRQS01000005.1:167262-170943 GCF_003475605.1 Collinsella sp. AF31-11 | reverse complement strand
CTCCGCGTCGTCCAGAACAACGTCTCCTACAACGACAGCCGCGGCGTCACCCGCGGCATCCACGCGGAGCCCTGGGACAAGTTCATCTCCGTGGCGCGCGGCTCGGTCTTCGGCGCCTGGGTCGACCTGCGCGAGGGCAGCGCCACCTTCGGCAAGGTCTACACCTGCACCCTGGACCCGAGCAAGGCCATCTACGTCCCGCGCGGCGTGGGCAACTCCTTCCAGGCCCTGGAGGACGGCACCGCCTACACCTACCTGGTGGACGCCCACTGGTCGCTGGAGCTCAAGAGGACCTACACCTTCGTGAACCTCGCCGACCCGGAGCTCAACATCCAGTGGCCGATCCCCCTCGACGAGGCCACCGTATCCGAGGCCGACCTCAACCACCCGATGCTCAGGGACGTCGTCCCGATGGCGCCGAAGCGTACCCTCGTCACCGGCTGCAACGGCCAGCTGGGCCATGCGGTGCGCGCGCTCGCCGAGGAGCGCGGCGTCGCCAGGGACTTCGACTTCTGCGACATCGACACCTTCGACATGTCCGACCCGGAGGCCTATTCGCAGTACGACTGGTCGCTCTACGGCACCGTCATCAACTGCGGCGCCTACACGGCCGTGGATAAAGCCGAGACCCCCGAGGGCCGCGCCACCGCCTGGAAGGCGAACGCCGCCGGCCCGGCCCTGCTCGCCCGCACCTGCGCGGAGCACGGCATCACGCTCGTGCACGTCTCCTCCGACTACGTCTTCGACGGCACTGCCGAGGTCCACACGGAGGACGAGCCGTTCTCCCCACTGTCCGTCTACGGCCAGACCAAGGCCGCCGGCGACATCGCCGTGGCCGGGTGCCCGCGCCACTACATCATGCGCAGCTCCTGGGTCATCGGCGAGGGGCACAACTTCGTCAAGACGATGAAGGGCCTCTCCGACCGCGTCGCCGACCCCGAGGACGGGCTCGAGCGGGTCACCGTCGTGGACGACCAGCTGGGCCGCCTGACCTTCACGCGCGACATGGCCGAGGCCATCTTCCACGTGCTGGACGCGCACGCCCCCTACGGCACCTATAACTGCACCGGCTCCGGCGCGGTCAGGTCCTGGGCCGACATCGCCCGCGCCGTCTTCGAGGCCGCCAACGGCAACGGGGAGAAGGTCGTGCCGGTCAGCACCGCCGACTACTACGCGAGCGCCGAGGGCCCCGTCGCCCCGCGCCCGGTCCACTCCGCGCTCGACCTGTCCAGGCTCGAGGCTGCCGGCTTCCACATGCCCGACTGGGAGGAAGAGCTGGGGGAGTACCTGGATAATTATTTTGATTAATGAAAGAGAAACTATGACGAATCAAAAAGTACTCGTGACGGGAGCCGCTGGCTTCATCGGCGCATTCCTCGTCAGGAAGCTGCTCGAGGAAACCGATGACACAATCGTCGGCCTCGACAACCTCAACAGCTACTACGACCCCGGCATCAAGGACGCGCGCCTTCGCATGCTCGCCGAAGCCGATGCCGACGGCCGCTTCACCTTCGTGCGCGGCGACCTGTGCGACGCCGCCCTCATCGAGCGCCTGTTCGCGGAGAACGGCTTCGACGTCGTTGTGAACCTCGCCGCCCAGGCGGGCGTCCGCTACTCCATCGAGAACCCACGCGCCTACCTCGAGAGCAACCTCGTCGGCTTCTTCAACATCCTCGAGGCCTGCCGCCACCACTCGGTCAGGCACCTCGTCTACGCCAGCTCCAGCTCGGTCTACGGCGGCAACAAGAAGGTGCCGTTCTCCGAGGAGGACCGCGTCGACTCGCCGGTGTCGCTCTACGCCGCCACCAAGAAGTCCAACGAGCTGATGGCCGCCGCCTACTCCAAGCTCTACTCCATCCCGGCCACCGGCCTGCGCTTCTTCACCGTGTACGGCCCCATGGGCAGGCCCGACATGGCTTACTTCGGCTTCACCGAGAAGCTGCGCCGAGGCGACACCATCAAGATCTTCAACATGGGCGACTGCCGCCGCGACTTCACCTACGTCGACGACATCGTCGAGGGCGTGAGGCGCGTCATGGACGCCGCGCCCGAGGTGAAGATGGGCGAGGACGGCCTGCCGCTCGCCGCGCACCGCGTCTACAACATCGGCAACTCGCACCCCGAGAACCTGCTCGACTTCGTCGACACGCTGCAGCGCGTGCTGGTGGAGGAGGGCGTGCTCCCGGCCGATTACGACTTCGAGGTCCACAAGCAGCTCGTGCCCATGCAGCCCGGCGACGTGCCCGTCACCTACGCCGACACCACGGCGCTCAAGCGCGACATGGGCTACAAGCCCGCGACGCCGCTTGAGGACGGCCTGAGGGCCTTTGCCAAGTGGTATAAGCGCTACTACAACATTTAGGAAATCATGGCCCTGTAACAGGGGCCATTTTTCTTGCTGATTATTGCTCTTTGACAATTGGAGAATGACATGAAGATTGCTGTCGCAGGCACCGGTTACGTCGGTCTGTCCCTCGCCGTCCTGCTCTCGCAGCACAACGAGGTTCACGCGCTGGACATCGTTCCCGAGAAGGTCGAGAAGATCAACAACTATATGTCGCCCATCCAGGACGACGAGATCGAGCGCTTCCTGGCGGAGGCCAAGGCGGGGGAGCGCCAGCTCGACCTGCACGCCACCGTGGACGTGGCCGAGGCCTACGCGGGCGCCGACTACGCCGTCATCGCCACGCCCACTAACTACGACTCAGACAGGAACTTCTTCGACACCAGCTCCGTCGAGGCCGCCATCGCCGCCGTGCGCTCGGTTAACCCGGACGCCTGGATCGTCATCAAGTCGACCATCCCCGTCGGCTACACGGCGGGCCTGCGCGAGAGACTGGGAGACAACAAGATCATCTTCAGCCCCGAGTTCCTGCGCGAGAGCAAGGCGCTCTACGACAACCTGCACCCCAGCCGCATCGTGGTCGGTGCGCCGAAGGACGACGCCGAGGCCGCGGCGGCGGCGGAGAAGTTCGCCGGCCTGCTCGCGCAGGGCGCCGACCCCGCAGAGCTCGACCGCCTGAACGCCGACGGCTCGAAGGGCATCCCCGAGCTGGTGCTGGGCACCACCGAGGCCGAGGCCGTGAAGCTCTTCGCCAACACGTACCTGGCGCTGCGCGTGGCCTACTTCAACGAGCTCGACACCTACTGCGAGGTCCGCGGCCTCAACACCCGCGACGTAATCGACGGCGTGTGCCTGGAGCCGCGCATCGGCTCCCACTACAACAACCCCAGCTTCGGCTACGGCGGCTACTGCCTGCCCAAGGACACCAAGCAGCTGCTGGCCAACTACAAGGACGTGCCCCAGAACCTGATCGAGGCCATCGTGGATGCCAACCGCACCCGCAAGGACTTCGTCGCCGACGAGGTGCTGCAGATGGTGTGGGACCGCGTCTACGAGGGCAGGGAGAAGCCGGTCGTGGGCGTGTACCGCCTGACGATGAAGTCAAACTCCGACAACTTCCGCGCGAGCTCCATCCAGGGCGTCATGAAGCGCGTGAAGGCCAAGGGCGTGCCCGTGGTGGTCTACGAGCCCACGCTGGACGCGCCGGAGTTCTTCGGCTCCGAGGTGACTCACGACCTGGAGGCCTTCAAGGCCGGCTGCGACGTGATCGTCGCCAACCGCTGGAGCGACGAGCTCGCGGACGTGGCGGACAAGGTGTACACGAGGGATCTGTTTAA
>NZ_QRQS01000005.1:166235-167252 GCF_003475605.1 Collinsella sp. AF31-11 | reverse complement strand
GAGCTCGCGGACGTGGCGGACAAGGTGTACACGAGGGATCTGTTTAAGAGGGATTAAGAAGTGTCTTTGTCACATTCGATCTGCAGCCCCACACGTAAGCTCGTAATAATCGGAGCAAGTGGGCATGGAAAGGTTATCGCCGACATCGCGCTGAAGTGCGGATACGCGGACATTCTCTTTCTTGATGATAACCCTGCAGTTTCGCAATGCGCCGGATTCCCGGTTATAGGAACGTCCTCAATGGCCGGAAAGCTCGGAGGCCGCTGTGATTACGTTGTCGCGATCGGCAACCCCATGGCGCGAGAACGGATTCAGGAAAGCATCGATGGCAAACTAGTGACCCTTGTTCATCCTAATGCCACAATTGGGCGATGCGTAGAAATTGGTGAGGGCACCGTCGTAATGGCTGGTGCCGTGGTTAATTCCGATACCGTTATCGGCAAGGGTGTGATTGTGAACACTTGTGCTTCGGTTGATCACGACTGTCGAATAGCCAATTACGTTCATATATCCGTGGGGGCACATGTTGCGGGCACTGTGGATATCCATGAGCGCACTTGGCTCGGAATCGGGAGCTGCGTGACCAACAATGTGTCCATCTGTTCGGACTGTATGGTAGGTGCGGGCGCCGTCGTTGTGCGCGATATAGATAGATCCGGGACTTATGTAGGCATTCCGGCCAGGTTTTCACACGTTAATGAAAACTGGCCTTCTGCTGGACTAACTTCTCGGCAAAAGCCGACGCTCCTAGAATGACGGGCTGTTCGGGGGCTGTAAAAACAATCACAAGACCCGAGGGATACCTTCATTAGCAGACGACCCACTATCTTTTCTTGTATAGCGAAAACAATGATGTCGAAATGCAGCTAAACTCTTAAATTTTTTTGACATACGTTAAGTTTTAGATTCAATTGTTTAAGAAGCAATCGGATTAAAATCACCTAGTTTGTCAAACATTAGACGTAGCTGAGCGCGTCCTGCCCAAGGACACCAAGCAGCTGCTGGCCAACTACAAGG
>NZ_QRQS01000005.1:165941-166225 GCF_003475605.1 Collinsella sp. AF31-11 | reverse complement strand
GACGTAGCTGAGCGCGTCCTGCCCAAGGACACCAAGCAGCTGCTGGCCAACTACAAGGACGTGCCCCAGAACCTGATCGAGGCCATCGTGGATGCCAACCGCACCCGCAAGGACTTCGTCGCCGACGAGGTGCTGCAGATGGTGTGGGACCGCGTCTACGAGGGCAGGGAGAAGCCGGTCGTGGGCGTGTACCGCCTGACGATGAAGTCAAACTCCGACAACTTCCGCGCGAGCTCCATCCAGGGCGTCATGAAGCGCGTGAAGGCCAAGGGCGTGCCCGTGGT
>NZ_QRQS01000005.1:1542-165931 GCF_003475605.1 Collinsella sp. AF31-11 | reverse complement strand
GCGAGCTCCATCCAGGGCGTCATGAAGCGCGTGAAGGCCAAGGGCGTGCCCGTGGTTGTATACGAGCCCACGCTGGACACGCCGGAGTTCTTCGGCTCCGAGGTGACCCACGACCTGGAGGCCTTCAAGGCCGGCTGCGACGTGATTGTCGCCAACCGCTGGAACGATGAGCTTGCGGACGTGGCGGACAAGGTGTACACGAGGGATCTGTTTAAGCGGGACTAGGGGAGAGGGGTTTCCACTGCGACTTCAGCTTTTGTCCACAAGTCGTAATTTTGTCCACAAGTCGTAATTTCAAGAAAGAGGTCGTATCGGTAAACGCCGATACGACCTCGATTGGTTTAAGCCATATTTCTTAACAGTTGAAGAACATAGCAACTTGCTCAGCTTATTAACCCACGATCCATCCGTCTCTGCGTCTAGTCCCTATCTAATGTTGAGCATCGGTGTTTCGATTTCTTCTGGCGAGGCGAAATATATCGCGGTGCAGGCCTGATTGAATACGGCTTGTGGATCTGTATCGTAGAACACCCAATGAAGCTAAACCGTTTCACATCGAGTCATATTCATAATACTGGGGTCTGGGCTTATCGCTTACTCTGATTGTATGGGGTTTCGCCTCGGTTATTAATCTATTTTGTTGTTTATGGGCATTGGGGCGGAATACGGTAAACGCCGACTTTACTGCTTGGGTTTAAGTGGGATTTTGCAAAAAAGTATGAGTTGATAGGTGTTCGAAAAATGCAACTACGGTTTTGCTTGATAGACTACTGTTCTAGTGAGGCCAAGATTCTTAGTCATTTAGCATTGCAATACGAGTAGATACAGATTCGAGTGTAAATGCTGCGAGGTTGGGACGAAAGGACGACATATTGGAGGAATATACTAAGCTATCAATTCACAACCATTTCGGCGGTAGATCCGCCGATTTAACCATAAACCGTCCGATTGGGGATCAATCCCAATTCGACCTTATTAAGGGTTTTAAGGAACTACGGTCAGCAAAGGCAGAGGATTTTCAGCTTCTTGCCCAGACGAATTCGAACAACCTCGATGTCGCGTCTTATCTGCTTATGCGCAAGATGGCCTCGCTTGATTCGATTGAGCTGCTTCCTGGAATCGAGATAAACCTTGTCAACTGGGATGATGAAACGCGCGTCCTCCACGTTGTCGTAGTGGTCGACCCCTGTTCCAACCTGTTGGTTTTCACGAAGGCTTTGAAGGAAGCCTTCGTCGCCAATGGAAGATTCGCGCTTAAGATTGATCAGTTCTGTGAGGTTCTCTCTGATCGGCGTGCGGTTATTTGCGTTCATGGGCTAAAACAAGACGACCGCGGGCTTGCCGGGAATCCTCAGATGGCGCAAGAGCTGCTAAGCATGAACAGATATTTCCCTGTCGCCGTTGAGGACAACAGGTCATTCCACAAACTTTCTCTTCAGCAACAAATTAAGGAATTTCTTTCCGAAGAGACGAGTGCTTGGTTCGATGCTGCAGCTGACATTTCGTCCGTTGACAGGCAACATTTTGATAGCGTTTTATCGCCAACCTATATGTGGGCGGGTGCCACTTTCGATGATCTATTCTATTCTGTGCTTGCTGGTGATAGTCGTATGGTACGCGGGGAGGATATCGTTAAGAGAGTCTCCTATGTGGCGCGTATAGTGATCGACGAGGGCAACGGCATGCAACGGTCGGATATTAATTGTTCCCAGGGGCTCAATTGTGTGATTGGACCATCGGGTAGCGGCAAGACTCTGCTGCTTGATATTCTAAATATGAAGCTGAAGGGCAAGCATCTTATTGGTGGAGTCTCTAACATTGGAGACTACAACGGCCTTTATGACCTTTCACAGGTGCACCTTTATGGGCCCGATGGTAAGGAAATTGATGTTGCGGACGGCTTCGAAGTAATTGAGGGAGAGAACCTTTACAATAAGGTCATCAAGGCTTATAGCAGTGAAAAGGGCGAGCTCGTCAAGGATATGGGTCTTGAAATCAATTCGCAGGGGTTTACAGATCTCATTGTTCGCTTTACGACAGATATGAACCGTTATCTGAGAGGCAGGGCTAAAGCGGATGAATCTAGAACTGCCGCATCCGGCGCTTTGGCGCAGGCGAAAAGCGCGGCACGCTTCATTGCTGCGAACCAGGTACAGGGTGTCGATACTATAGCCTATATCCAAAACCCAAATGCCGGCTCCGCTATTATTGAGTTCGATGAGAGAATTGCGGCGTGCGCAGATGGATTCGAGGAGGCTAAGAGACATTTTGACGGGCTTATCTCAATTGCCGATAAAAACGGTCTTTCCGAGGGGCTTAAGAGGCGTATTGCCCGATTGCGTGCTGAATTTCTGACTGCGCTTGCAATTAAGAAGCTTGACCTGGAGTCCAAGCGTTTTTCCAAACAGTTTAATAAGGATAAATCTAAACTCATCTTCGAAGCCGTCCAGGCTTATAACGCGAAGGTTAGTGGCCAATATCATCAACTCAATCAGAAGAAGCAGGTTCTGACCGATAAACTCTCCGAGCTCGCGACGGAGCTTCTGTCTGCCAAGAGATCTGAGCTTGACTTGGCTATTCCAGTCCTTACAAGCGCGGAAGTCGAAGGCTCTGTCAAGCTTACCAGCAAGAGCGAGGTCGCCCGATTGAGCATTGAAAAATAGACTTGGGGATTGGTGACGAGGCTCGTATTAAAGGGCTTTTCCAGGATAACGTATGCACTAGAGCAAGCAAGGGTAAGGCCAAGGCCAAATCGTCATCGTTTTCGTATCCGATAGACTTGACATCAAAAAAGTCTGTGGGGTCCATGCTTGAAGTCTTTTTCCAATCGGGCGTAAAAGACGGTCTTTCCATGTCATTCCCCCTTGATGAGGCAGCGACATACTCAATCGAGCTTAAGGACGAAAAAGGGAAATACCGCCCTATCGAGGAGTTTTCTGCTGGGATGCTCAGTAAGATTTATGTCGCTTATTTCCTGGACCGTACGATTCAGAACGAGGGAAGTAATACAATTCTTCTCTACGATCAGCCCGAATCGAACATGGAGAAGGAGTTCTTGCTTCGAACGCTTGGCGACAAGCTGAGGGAGCTGAGGAAAGTGCATCAGATTTTTGTGGCAACGCACGAACCTCTGCTTGTTGTCAATGCCGATGCGAATGAAATCATCTTGGCGGCGAATGACAAGCGAGTTGACGAGCCGAACCACGTGGTCTATGAAAATCGGTCATTCGTGGGCGCTCATGGCAAGCGCGATCTTGTAGAAGGTGTTGCGCGTTTGATTGATGGCGGAACAGACGCGGTCAAACGCAGAAGTGGTATTTATGAAGGGATGACCCACAGATGACAATAATTTCTGTAGATGCGAGAGGCGAGCTGAGGGTCGACGGCGAGCCAAAGAAGGTAGCTGACCTGACACAGGAATTTTTGGAGAAACTCGTGGACGACTCACTCGAATCTAAGGTCGAATACGAAATAGAAGGCGACATGCCGCTTGCCGGATTCTTCGAGAAACTTCGCGACGGGACGAAAGAAGGCTCCGAGCTTAGAAAAGCCAAGGAGGAGTGCGAAAAGAGGGCAGGAGATGCCGTCGCGGCTGGCAAGAGGTACATCGAGGAGCATGGAGATGTTCCGTTAAGCGATGTCAAGAAGTGATCTATTCAAAAACCTAACAGTTTAGATAACGGGTGATGCCGTACCTACCCCAAGCTGCGGTAAGTCGAGTCGGCCATCAGGATATGGCGCACCACCCTTGCAGTCGGGTCCCATCTATAGCGTGACTGATTGGTCTGGAAGAGGTAGGCATACCAGTCGAGGTAGGCCTGCAGGTTCCTGGGCAACATCCCTGTGAAGCGCCAAAGATAGCGCTTGAGCCAGGAGCACAGGTCGTTCACCATCTCCATCCGCTCCAGGTAGACCGGGTCGTTCACATCGGCCCTGTGCGCCTCGCTCTCGAGCCCGCCCTCCCTGACCAGCGCGCCATGGGCCTGCTCGAGGTCGTGAATGGGCAGCGGCCCGGGCTCTATCCTGCCGCCCATGGCCTTCCTCACGCACGCCGAACTGGGCTTCCGTGGCCGCAGACGACCGCGACGGGGTTCTTGTGGATGTCGATGGCGACGCAGATGCACAACTTCTAGCGGGGCAGGCCGCGCTTCCCGGCCTGCCCGTAGCCCTTGGAGAGGCCGGTGTCGTTGACGTAGATCTCGTCAACCCAGACGGTGTTGCGCAACACGATCCGGTCCTGGTAGCCGGATACTGTGGCAAGCACGCGGTGCCGCCACTCGAAGGCCGTCTTGTGGGTGTCGCCGCACAGCTCGGCCGCGCACTCGACGGGGACGTGGTAGCGCATGAGCCTGATGAAGGAGACCCAGGTGGCGAGCGGCAGTGCTCCAGGACGGTGCCGGTGAGGGAGGTGAGCCTCCTGCCGCCGCTGCGGCAGCGATGGCGCCGCCCCTCCAGACAGGTCGTCGGATTGCTCGTTCGAGGTCGTCACAAGGGCTATCGAGATGTCTAACGGGAGTTCACCACGGGGATGCGGGTGAGGCTTCCAATCATAACCATGCCGGTTTGGCTCTGTCGTCATCGGCGCTATTCAAACTCATCAACACAGGCTGTTTCACGCCTCTTTGCAATAAGTTTTAAATAGTCCGAGGACGCTTTCGTCGTAATATGGCCAGTCTACGAAGTTCTCGAGGTACCCTCGGCCCGTTGATGACGACAACTCATCGTTTATCTTGAGCGTAATCGCGACGAGCAAGGTCAACATGCGGTAGTAATCGGTTCGAATGCTCGCCGCACCAGGGTCGGCAATCGGTGTATGAGCATGGTCGTATCTGTTCCTGAGACCTTGTGAGTTGGGAAAAGAGGCATCGTTAAACATGTAGTCGAGATATGCAGCCTCATCGGGTGCGAACAGTTTGCCACAGTACGACAGCATTTTGTCTGAGACGAGACCGTCAATAAGCGCTAAATCACCGTCCCCGCATCTCCCAAGCGCAATCGCCCCTTTATCCCAAACGGCCTTCAGATAAATCGACCGGAGGGTTGGGGCGAGGGCGCCCGTTTCTTCGCATGTACTTATCAGTTGACGGTCGACTAATTGCTGGAGTAAATCGGCACATGCAGCATCGTAATCGTCAATGGTGACCATAGCGTTCGAAATCAAATCGAAGAAGCAGCAAGCACGATCGTGGTGGCCTCTCCTGTATGTCAGCATGCACTGGTCGGAGAACAAGTAGAATCCCCATCTCACAAAACAGGCCCCACCGATTGCGTACTTTTTCTTAGTGAGCGAGTTGAGGGTTCCAAAAGATTTAAAGCTTTCATAGGGGAAATAGGAGCCTTCGTGAGTTCGTGTGGGTAGCCCCTACGCCTCGCGCCCCGGCAGGGCCGGCTTCAGGTCCGAGCACCTGAGCATCACGAGGGCGATCAGGTTGTCGATGTTGCGGAAGCCGTAGCCCTGCCTGATGGCCACCTTGATCTTGTTGTTCACCGCCTCGACCCTCGCGTTGGAGACGCCGAGCTCTATCGACCTGAGTATGCCCCGGCGCTTCCTGCGGACCTTGCGGGACAGCTCCACGAAGCGGGGTATCCGGCTGCGGCATGCCCACGCGAGCCAGCCGTCCAGCTCGTCGGCGGCCTCGCCCGGCCCCGCCCGGAAGACCGCCCGCAGGCCCTCCTTGAGCAGGTAGGCCCGCCACAGCGCCGAGCCGGTGCGCCTGAGCCCCTCGAGCGCCGACGCCTGGCGGCCGGTGAGGTCCTCGGGGTTCTTGAGCAGCGGGAACCTCAGCCCCTTCACCGCCGCGGCGGGGTCGGGCGGCGCGGCCTCCCCGGCCCTCGGGCGCCCGCCCCGCCGCCTCGGCCGCGGCGCCGAGCGCAGGCCGTTCCACACCTCGCGCCTGAGGGCGTCGAGGGCCTCGGTCGCCCAGGAGACCGCGTGGAACGGGTCGACCGCGAGCTCGGCGCGCGGCAGCCGCTCGGCCACGGCGTCGGCTATCCAGCGCGCCCCGTCGGCCGTGACCACCTCGATCGCCTCCCTCTGCTCATCCGTCAGCAGGTCGAGGAACTCGTTGAGCCTGTCCTTCCCGTGGCCCCTGCAGGCCCACACGACCCTCCCGCGGTCGTGGTCCACCACGACGGTCATGTACCTCTGGCCCTTCTTGTAGCTCGTCTCGTCGACGCCGATCCGGCGAAGCCCGTCGAGCCTGCCGCGCCCGTCGGCCTCCTCCAGCGACGCCTCGACGCGCGCGCAGGTGCCCCCGACGGTGTGCCAGTCGACGCGCGCCAGCTCGGCAAGGGCGCTGCGGCACATGTGCAGCGCGAGCCACGCGACCCAGTCCTCGAAGGCCGAGGCGAACCTGCTCGAGGCGCACCTCGCCCAGGGGACGGGCGCGGTGCGCACGCCGTGCTCAGGGCAGCTGGCCCTGACGGGGGCGTGCTCCAGATAGCAGCGGGCGGCGCCGAGGTCGGGCGCCCTCCAGCGCCTGGGCCCGAGCCTGTCGTAGGCGGCGCAGCGCCGCCCGCACACCGGGCACCTCGGCGCGGCCCTCCTGGGCCTCACGGAGACGATTATGGAATCGCCCTCGATTCTCGCTCCCTCGATTACGGTGCGCTCGAGCCCGAGCGCCCTTTTGAGTAGACTGTTCAGCATGGCGGCGCTCCTTCGCGCGTTCATTTTTTCTTTGGTCGGAAAACAACGATACGCGAGGCGCGCCGCCGCTGCTAGGCGGGCACTTTTACCGGGCGGCTAACCCACACAAACCCCCGAAGAGCCAAAAATGTTCTCGTGATATTTGACGATTGCGAACGCAGCAGCTTCGCTCATGATGACTGTTCATTTCTTGGGTTCGTTAACAATATGGTCGAAAACCATGGCTGGCATGTGATGCTCGTTAGAATCAGCCGCTGTCTTTTGAGGATGACTGTTCTGTAGAAAAGGCGGTTATTAGCCAAATCGAGTATGAGCCAGACCTACAGGTACTTTACCGAGTCATGGTAGAGGACAGGCTGCGCATTCCCGAACAGATTGGCTTTAAAGTCAAAGATGCAGTTATTGACGGACTTAAGGGTTCCTTTGTCAATGCAAGAGCTCTATTGAGATCAATCCCGTCTATTAACTACGTATTAAGCACGCCGATTCTTTTAGATGAATCTATCGATTTTCGTGGAAGAGTGGAGTCATTCTCAGATTTTGTTGGATATGCAGTTCAGGCATCAGCAGGAATAGTTCCTAAGGAGCCAAAGGACGCAAACAGCTCAATGAGCATTTTCGACGATTCTGAACTCCAGGAATACGATTACTATCAAACTTTATCAAACGCCCTTGCCCCTTTAACTGATGGGAAGGATGTAGACCCAGAAACTGTTAAGAGTTCTTTCGACAAATTTGTACGGGTGAAAAATCCCAATTCCGCTGCAGACGTCGAGGCCCAAGATATGGAATATCATTGGGGCACTTTGCGCTGCTTGGAAGACAGTCAGGTTGAATTGCTGGCGAACCAGTTTAAAGACATGCTTGCTAAGGGACAGTATTCTCAAGGTTGGTTCTATAAGTTCATTGGGTTTACGCTAGATCTAATCAATCTTGGATTCTGGGATGAATCTTTTCGCGAGAAGCTTCTCGATTCGCTTCGGCGCGCCGCCAATCACGACCCCAAGTGCGACGCTGCCGCTTTGAGACAAGAACGAGATAATATGAATGATTTTTATGGCACAGATGCCAATCTCATAATGGACAAACTTATAACTGAGGTTGAACAAGATGAAAGGGAGCGAGATTTAAATCGCATTAGTCTTGAGTTTTCTATAGTTGAGCAGAACACAGGTAAAACAATCTCAGCGTTTTTTGAAGAAGTCATCAAATCCGAGCACCAGAATAGAATACTGGATGTACCAGCTGAAACTGTGGCAACAGCAATCTATGAAGGAGCCGCCGACTCACAAAATTCCCTGCATTCATTTTTTCATACCAGCATGAAGAGATATGGAGACAAGCATAGCCAAAATGAAGCCGTTGAATGGTTAAATAAGATTGACGCTCAACTTGTCAAAGTGGGGTCCAAATCTCGCATGGGCGGACTGAGGACCAAATGGATTCGTAATGACATCAAGCAGGCAATCGAAATGTTGAGTGAAAGGGCGCAGCGCGCATCAACTGATTCTGATATCGATATGTGATTAAGCCTAGTTGCTCAACGCCTTGCCTATGCCATGCGCTTGTTCAACATATCAAAAGTTTCCTTTCACCGACTGGCAAAACGATTTACGCCTAATTTCCGGGTTCGTTTACAGGTAATTCGTTTGCCACTCGTTCGATCTCGCTAAACTAATAGCTGCTGCTACCAGGGCATTTTCTGGTGCACATTCTATTGGCTCCTGCGAAGATCGGAGCGGGTATGTTTGCTGCCGAGTCCTACACCAGCCGTCATTACATTGCGATTGTTGCCATGGCCTGCCTATGCGTTTTGCTGGGCGGGCCTTCCTATGCCGCGGGCGCGGAGAGCCTCATCATCGCGGGCGCGACGTACTACGAGCCGGGCGCGTCGGGCCCCGGCTGGGCCTGGACCGATGCCGACCACCTGGAGCTCAACGGCTACGCGGGCGAGGCCATCGGCGCCGAGGGCGACCTGGTGCTGACGCTTGCCGGGCAAAACTCCGTGACGGAGTCGCATGCGCCCGATGCGGACATCACGCTGTGCGGCATGGAGGTGTGGGGCAACCTGACGCTTCGCGGCACCGGGACCCTGACGGCGATGGGCTCGCAGTGCGGGATCCACGTCTCGCAGGCGCTCGTGGTGGACGGCTGCACCGTCGATGCCCGGGCAGACGGCGCCGATATTACGGACGAGGCGGTCGCCGGCGTGATCGCAGGCGACATGGCCGTGCGCGGCGGCGGACGCGTCGTTGCCGCGGGCGCCGGGTCCGGAGCGGACGTGCGCGCCTACGGCGTGTATCTGCAGGATGCGGCCCTTGGCGATGGCGCGGCCGGTTGTCGGCTTTCTGTCGATGCCTCGTGGCTCGATGCGACCGGTGCCGACGGCGGCGTTGCATGCACGGGCGGGTCGCTTGTGTCCGCACGGTTTGTGAAGCCTGCTGGCGGGGCCTTTGTTGCTAGTGGCGTGGTGGATGCTGCCGGTGCGGTGGCACCGCATGTGGTGGTTGAACCCGAGGACGCCACGGCGCCGGCGGGGGAGACTGACGGGGGCGACGTGCCTGACGATAGCACGGACAAGTCTCCCGGTGATGCTAACCCCGCTGCTGGAGAGCCCACTACGGGACCCACGGCAAATCCCGCGCCGAAGCCCGCGGCCGCGACAACCAAGACAACAACGACAGTAACCAAGACCACGGTCGCCAAAGTCCCCAAACCCAAGGCTGCCACCGCAACAACTGCGGCACTCCCAAAGACCGGCGACAGCCATTGGATAGCCGTGTCCACATTGCTGTTCGTGCTGGGAACAATGCTCCTGGTCGCCGCATATCGCTGCTAAAGCACCCATTTCGATAGGCTATGTAGAAGGCTATATTCTTAACGACACATTAGTAGAATAGTTTATTACGACAATTGCTCAGGATTTTTCTAACATGAACCACGAATTGGACCATACAGTTGACGCTGCCAAGAAAGAATTAGACGCCGGCCTTCTTGAGCTGTTCGAGCGTTGCAGCTATCTGTACAACGAGGCATTTTATGCCAATACGGAACTAGCAATCCTTCGCGAACTGTCTAAAGCATCTTCTGACTATGAGAATGAAGTAATTTGCGCTGGCTGCTTCTTCAGCTTTACACAACTTGCAATAAACGAATCATGTTTCATGAATTGCGCACGGTTATTTGATGCCAAAAGCGAAGTCAGTATTAGGAACTTGATAGAAGACGTCAAGTCTCATTCTGCTGAAATCGACGCACTTGCAATCTCTATATTCGGTGATCGACCAAACTTTGACAGGCTTAATCCAATCGTTCACCCATTGGCAGAGGACGAGGAGCGTTTTTACCCCAAGGAAGTTGAGTCTCAACGCTCATATGAAAAACTGTTCGGAAACCATTACAGGATGGTTACTGTGTGTATAACCACTCATGACCTTTCCAATTTATGGAAAAAACGACTCAACAGTCTCCGTAAACTAACTGACATGCTTCGCGATCAGCGAAATAAGGTTTTCGCCCATAGCGACATGGAAGCACTGAAATATGATGAGCTTGTTAGGCGACTTCCTTTAACTTACGGCGAAATTCAAAAACTAATCGACTTCGCACTCGATCTGACAATCGAATTATTTGCCAAAATTACTGGTATTGAAAAAGATCGATTGCCCAAGAACTACAACGATATACAAGGCCTCCTAAAATATGCGGAGGTTGGCATGGAGGCTGTTGAGCAGCATTTGGGTAATCTATAGGATTCAAGCGCCTGCAAGTAGTTAAGCATGCGGGCGCTTGAATCTGAGTAGCAGGCAAGCACTTGAATCTGAGTACGATCCTTGACATAAAGCCCGACCATCGCACAATGACAGTTTTTCATGCCAAAAAGACACTGAAGTGTGAGATAGCTCAAAACTCAACAAATCAAATAATCAGCAGTTCAGGTCTTATGGGAATAATTCAATTCGCATCACGTTGCATCTAAGCGGCTGTTTATACTTGGATATAAACACTAAGGAGGCAGCAATGCTTTGGAGCTATGTTCAGCTAGATGACGGCACTCAGTTTGCCTACTCAGAAACACGAGACGATGGGACCGTTCGCGTAGCCGTCGAGCGCCCGGTTGATTTTGGTTTTGACCATGCAGAATGCTTTCTACCTGCGGTCAAATGGTTTAACGTCGAAGGATTTTCTACTGACGATCTGGATTTTTTGACCGAGTTCGTTAGATCAAACGCTCCGTTTATCTTCGAGCTTGCAGAACGGCAAAAAGCTGGACCGGCGGTGGCATAATGCCTCGAATTCTTGTTTTTGGACAGTATGTTCTGTTCTTTTGGATCGCGGTAAACGGAGAACCCGTTCACATCCATGTAGGGGTAAAGAGGGCGGCTGCTAACTCGACTAAGTTTTGGCTCACTAAAAATGGCGGATGCACACTTGCGAACAACGAGAGCAAGATTCCGGCTAAGGATCTCAGGGATCTTTCAAAACTAATCACCATGAACCATCGATACATTTGTGACAAGTGGCGCGAAACCTTTGGTGATGATTCCCTGACATTCTATTGCTAAACCGCAATTGAGCCATGATTACGCTTGTCAACTCATGATTGCCGATGTTGACGGGCGGGACCTTCCTGTTACGCCGCTAGTGCTCCAATCGTACTTTCCGATAGCCCGGAACCCAAAGACAACCAGCACTACGCCTGGATCCAGGACCTTGTTTCCGGAAACCGCACGCGAGCAGAACTCGCCGACGAGCTGCGCCGCAATTGCGTTGTGTGTCTCGACGGTGCGTCGCACGTATAAAATCTAAGCATCCAAACTCTAACTATGAAATGGAATGGACGCCACATGGAGATCCCAAGCACCCTGTGCAGCAATGTGTACGACTTCGCGTTTTGCCCCGAGCCCTGCTACGACCGCCTGGTCGACCTCGCCGACCCCGAGGACTGGGGTCCCGGCAACCGCATCCTCAAAAACTACCTGTCGTTCTCATTTAGCCGCGCGGTGTTCTTGACCGAGCGTGACGTGGACCAGACCACCCCGTCCAACTTACCGCTGGTGTTCGACGACGACCGTTGCCTATTCAACACCGGCCTGTACACGCGCCGCTACGAGACCATCTACGGCCTGTTTGAGCCCAACACCAAGCCCGACGCGCGCCAGCACTGGTTTTTGAAGGGCTTCTTTAAGGAGAGCGACCCCATGCTGGTCTCATTTGAGTACCTGCCGTGCCGCGTGCGCTTTGCCGAGGACCCCTCCGAGCTGGTCTTTGACTACCGCCTTCCCATCCGCTCCAACATCGACCACATTCTGGGCGACGAGGAAAACCTTACGCGCATTCCCGCCAGCCTGATGGGGGAGGGCAACTCGCTGCTGCTGCGCCGTGCCTTTGAGGGAGCCGTCGTCGAGGCCGCCCGCCGCGCCGCAGCCAACTATACGCTCGCGGTGCCGCAGTTCTACGGCGGCCGGATCCAGCTACTCCTACCGCTGTGCCTGACCGGCGACAAGCCCGAGCTGGCGCTGACCATCCAACGCGAGGACGGTTTCTACGCCGCGCGCACCTGCCTCACGCTCGACATGGCCTACAACAACGCGCGACTTATCTGCCGACCTGAGACTTCGTGGATTAAGCGATAGAGGGCTGTTTATCTAGTGGTTTGTCGGCTGCCCTGATTGCGGTGGCGCGGTTTGCGCCCACGAATTTAAAATCGAGGGCAAAAAGTTCTTGGTAAACCACGCGCGGCTATGATAGTATCTCTTTTGCCGAAAGGCGACGGGCGATTGGCTCAGGGGTAGAGCATATCCTTCACACGGATGGGGTCACAAGTTCGAATCTTGTATCGCCCACCATCAAAAGCGCTGGTCAGAGGTGTTGAGCCTCTGGCCTTTTTCTTTTTGACACCAAAACTGACACCAAAAATTACTCGTAGTCGTCTAAGGCGTCTTTTTTTATCGAACCCTTTTTGCTGACGCCATTGCTCGTTTTGTATAAAACGCATGCGTATTTTCATTGAATTCCCCATGTGATGCGAGCGCAAATATGGAGACATGGACCACATGCCCAGAGCGCCTTCCAGCGGATTTCTATCACACGACGGTTTTTCGGCGGAACTCGTCAAGCTTTTGGTTTGCTTCCGGTACTTACCCGCATGATGCCCCGGTAGATAATCGGCCATGTCCGCAATCCACACGGCCTGGGACCGATACCAGGGGAGGCCCTCATGGACGAAATCGTCTGCGCAAACACCGCATTCCGCTACTGGCGCTGCCCACCACAAGTGCGCGATCTCTACCCGCGCCTACCTAGTCCAGAAGAAGGCTGGCGAGCTCTATCCCAAGCCCCTTTCGTAACCGACGTCCTTAAGACGCCAGTCATCACAGCAGCATCAACACGAAGCAACCTGCATTCCAAGACAAGACGGACCATCCGATGGAACAGCGCCTATACAGAGAAGGTTTCCATCGACACGGGCATGGGCTTTAGCGTCACAGATCCTCTTCATACGCTATTCACCATGACTAGAAGTGTTTCTTCATGTGACCTGGTTCTGGCTATGTACGAATTTTGCGGATGGTTCTCGGTTTTTAAACCAACGCCCGCGGTCGACATGGCACTTGAGCAGGCAAAAACAGAAGAAGAGCAATACACCACAGAAAGTCTGTTTGAACTAGACGAAACACAAGACGAGGCCCCATGGAAGCGAGTCTGTCCTCGGACGCACCAGAAGGACAGCGAGAATAATCAAAGTGGGCAGCAGGATGACGGATCCGGAAATAAAGCTGACGGAAAGGGCACATCACTCTGGATGAGAAAACCTCTTATTGAAATAGAAGAACTGCACAGATTTGCGGCGAAGGTTAAGGGCGAAATGTGGGGAAAGCAATTCTACGAAGCCGCACAGCAGGTATTGGGTATTGCTGCATCCCCGCTAGAAGTTGCTGGAATCATGTTGCTAAGTCATCCGAGGCGTGCCGGCGGAGCAGAGTTTAAAAACATATTCGTCAACGACCTAACACCGCTGTCGAATTCAGCTCGTAAAATCGCAGGTCAGAAAATCTGTTACGGCGATATCGTCATCGTAAACCCAATTACAATGAAGGCTGTGATTATCGAACTTCAAGGAGAGGTTATCCATGGATCGGGCGCTGTGCTTGACCACGATGCCACCCGAATGACAGCATTACAAAGCATGGGGTACGACGTATTTCTTGTGACTCATGACATGCTCAATGATCACGATCAGCTTGATGCCATCATTCACAGTGTGTGTGAGCGATTAGAGTTGCGCTACAAACCAAAAACCGGGGCGATGAGATGTGCTGAGACCAGATTGCGGGCCAACGTTCTGTGTAATTGGCTTGATATTGGTAAGTAATAATGCCCAGTGAGCATTTTTAATACTTTATATGCGCCAGTAATTAAGTGCCATTTTAAAACCATGCCGGTTTACTACGTCGGATTGAGGGTGGCTGAGCACACTGATTTCGCGCTCGTAAAACCGCAGGTAGATCTCCTGTCCGTTTTGCGAAAAAAGGCATGAGGTCGGTGATCCGGGAATCAGCGTAGTAAACCGGTCTGTTCATGAAGCGACCAGCTGGGGCGAGCTACGTACGGTTCCGTAAATAGGCCCGAAGGCGTTCGGAGGGGCTCAGCCCCAGGAAGCACCGCGGATCGCTTTGGTCTGGCCGGCGGCACCTGGGGCAACATGCCGAGCCCCGGGAAGGAAGGCGGCGGGCTTACCGCCGTCCGCGGGGCTCGCCCCGCGGGCTATGTCGGGCATCGTGGGTCCTCTCGGCCCCATGCCCAATCCACGTGCCGCAAAATATTTTCCAAAATTGTCCTTGCATCAGCGTCCGAGTTCCCGTATAGTACTTCATCGCACGGGGGCGTAGCTCAGCTGGGAGAGCGCTTGACTGGCAGTCAAGAGGTCAGGGGTTCGATCCCCCTCGTCTCCACCCGAGCATTGAACGAGGCTCCAACGCAAGTTGGGGCCTTTTTCATATAGGAAAACAAGGTCAAAGGCGGCACCATAATCCTCCTGGTCGACAAGATCGTGCGTTGAACGGGCGTCGCGTGCATGGTAGTATTTCACGACGTGGTTCAAAGCGTTGGAGGCTGTTCTGCCACCCCAACTGTAAGTGCCACTTTATAAGGGCTCTTGGCGCAACGGTTAGCGCAGGGGACTCATAATCCCTGGGTTCTGGGTTCGAATCCCGGAGGGCCCACCAGGTTTTTCAACAGGTCAGGCAATATGTCTGGCCTGTTCTCTTTTTCATGGCAGTAGTTTCCACTTGCAAATAGCCTGCTTGCTCACTTCCGGGCGCCCTCGGTCGGCTGCCTGCGATGCCGCCGCCACGAAACCGGCCCATCTACTACGTTTAAGCCCGACCCCTCGACCATACCCCGTATTTCGCGAAAACCGCAGGCCGTCTACCTGCGGTTTTATTTTTGCCCGAGGCGCCATGGTCGGGGGATGCCGGCCAAACGTAGTAGATGGGCCGGTTTCGTGGCGGGAGGCCCCGGGGGGGGCCGGGGGGGAGCCTGATGGGAGGGCGGCGGCAGCGCCGCCCTCCCGCGGGGCGCGCCCCGCGGGCTTAGTCGGGCATCGCGGGCCCATCGCTCTCGAGTCCGTCCCGCATCCGCGCCGCCGCCCCAGGAAAGTTTTTCCAAAATTGTCCTTGCAACGCCGTCCGAGTTCCCGTATAGTACTTCTTCGCACGGGGGCGTAGCTCAGCTGGGAGAGCGCTTGACTGGCAGTCAAGAGGGCAGGGGTTCGATCCCCCTCGTCTCCACCCGAGCATTGAATGAGGCTCCAACGCAAGTTGGGGCCTTTTTTCATATAGGCACACAAGGTCAAAGGCGGCACCATGATCCTCCTGGTAGACAAGATCGAAAAAAGCTTCGGCGCGCGCGTCCTCTTTAGCGGCGCGTCCTTCCAGATCAACCCCGGCGAGCGCTTCGCGCTCGTGGGCCCAAACGGCGCCGGCAAAACCACCATGCTCAAGATCATCATGGGAATCGACAGCCCCGACGCCGGCCAGGTCCAGTACGCCAAGGACTGCCAGGTGGGCTACCTAGAGCAGGAAACCAACCTGGAGCACAAGGAAACCACCATCCTCGCCGAGGTCATGGCAGCCGCTAAAGAAATCCGCCGCATGGGCGAGCGCGCCAACGAGCTGCAGGCCCAGATCACCGAGCTCTCCGAGCAAGGCAAGGACGTCGACGCACTCCTTAATGAGTACGGCCAGGTCCAGGACCGCTTTGAGCACCTGGGCGGCTACGAGCTCGAAAGCAACGCCCGCAAGATTCTGTCCGGCCTGGGCTTTAAGGTCACCGACTTTGAGCGCCCGTGCTCCGAGTTCTCGGGCGGCTGGCAGATGCGCATCGCGCTTGCCAAGCTCTTCCTGCGCCACCCAGACCTGCTGCTCCTGGACGAGCCCACCAACCACTTGGACCTCGAAAGCGTCCAGTGGCTGCGCGGCTTTATCGCCAACTACGACGGCGCCGTGCTCATCATCAGCCACGACCGTGCCTTTATGGACTCCTGCGTCGACCACGTCGCCGCGCTCGAGAACCGCCGCGTGACCACCTATACCGGCAACTACAGTAGCTACCTCAAGCAGCGCGAGGACAACCTGGAGCAGATGCGCGCCAAGCGCGCCGCCCAAGAGCGAGACATCGCCCACATGCAGGTCTTCGTTGACAAGTTCCGCTACAAGCCCACCAAGGCCGCCCAAGCTCAGGAGCGCATCCGCAAGATCGAGCAGATCAAAAAGGAGCTCGTCATCCTGCCCGAGGGCCACAAGCACATCGACTTTAAGTTCCCCGACCCGCCGCGCTCGGGCGACATGGTCGTGGGCCTGGAGGGTGTGTCCAAGTCCTACGGCGACAAGCACATCTACAGCGACATCGACCTCAAGCTCTACCGCGGCGAGCATGTGGCGCTCGTCGGCCCCAACGGCGCCGGCAAGTCCACGCTCATGAAGATCCTCGCCGGCCTGGAGCCGCCCACCACCGGCACCCGCGACCTAGGCACCAACGTGGGCGTCGCCTACTACGCCCAGCACGCGCTCGAGGGCATGACCGAGTCCAATACCGTCCTGCAAGAGATCGACACCGTCACGCCCAAGTGGACCGTGCCGCAGCAGCGCAGCCTGCTGGGTGCCTTCCTGTTTAGCGATAACGATTCCATCGAGAAGCAGGTCCGCGTCCTCTCTGGAGGTGAAAAGGCGCGTCTGGCCCTGGCAAAGATGCTTGTGGCCCCCGAGGCGCTCCTGTGCCTGGACGAGCCCACCAACCACCTGGACATCGACTCGGTGGACATGCTCGAGAACGCCCTGCAAAACTTCCCCGGCACCATCGTGCTGATCAGCCACGACGAGCACCTGGTACGCGCCGTGGCCAACCGCGTCATCGACATCCGCGATGGCAAGGTCACGGTCTACGACGGCGACTACGACTACTACCTCTACAAACGCGAGGACCTCGCGGCCCGCGCCGCTGCCGAGGCAGCAGGGGAGAGCGCGCCGGGCGCGATCAAGTCCACTAAGGTCACCGCGGCCCAGCCCGATGCGCCCGCCGCCGCTTCCAAGCCTGCCGAGGGCAAAAAGACCAAGGAGCAAAAGCGCGCCGAGGCCCAGGCCCGCGCCGCGCTCAACAAAAAGCTCAAGGGCGTGCGCAACCAGCTCAAGAAGATCGAAACGGAGCTCGACAAAAAGCGTGCCCGCTATGACGAGCTTATGGAATTGATGGCAAGCGAAGAGCTTTATGCCGATCAGGTCAAGTTCAATGCCGCGCTGGGAGAATATAACGGCCTTAAGCAAGAGCTACCCAAGCTGGAGGACGAATGGCTGGAACTTTCCACCCAGATCGAAGAGGAGACCGCGCGTGAACTCTCGTAAGGCCGCTGCCGTGGCGATGAGCATCATCGCCATCGCCTGTCGCATCTGCGGCATCTTCATGAGTGCGATGACCGTGCTGCTGTGCTTTAGCGGCCTCACCGCCAAGCTGCAGATCGTTGGCTTTGTCGTTGAGCTTTCGCGCGCGCTGCCAAGCGCCATCGCCGGCTACGGCGTCATCACATCGCCATTCGGCGGCGTGTTCCGCATGGATTACGCTATCGTCGCTGTGATTCTATTTGTAGCCGATTACCTGCTCACGCGCGCCTCGCGCCGAGTCCGCTAGGGGATAGCCATGTCCAGCAGCTACCTCATGAACCTGCTCGCGAGCGCCGTCGCCGTCATCGTGGGCATCGTCATCCACGAGAGTGCTCACGCCGCCGCGGCCTGGGCACTCGGCGATAAGACGGCCCGTTCGCGCGGTCGCGTGTCGCTCAATCCGCTCAACCACATCGACCCATTTGGCACCATCATCTTGCCGCTGCTCATGCTCGCCGCCGGTGGCCCGGTGTTCGCCTTCGCCAAGCCCGTGCCCGTCTACCTCAACAACCTCAAGCACCCCAAGCGCGACGAGGTCCTGGTGAGTGCGGCCGGCCCCGCATCGAACATCGCCCTCGCGTGCCTTGCCGCGGTCCTCATGCACGCGGCATACGGCAACCTATACACCAGCATGTCCTTTGCCGTTGCATCACAGATCATGAACTTCGGCGCCACGTTTATCGTGGTCAACCTGTCACTCGCGTTCTTCAACCTCATCCCGATCCCGCCGCTCGACGGCTCGTCGATCATTGTGCCGTTCCTTAAAGGCAAGGCTCTTAACAACTATTATCGTCTGCAGCAATACGCAATGCCCATCCTCATCATTGTGCTGTACCTGCTGCCCATGTGGACCGGCATCGACGTGATCGGCCGCTATTTCGACGTTACCGTGTATCCGCTAGCCGAGTGGCTGCTCAACTTCGCAATCGCCGGCATCTAAGGTAAACTTACAGGTCGACCGTGCAAAACGGTCGTAACATGCACCCAAACCGCGCCGCGAAGGCGCCGTCAAAGGAGGTCGAAGATGTCGTATCGCGTGTCGACGCAGGTCTACAGCGGACCGTTCGACCTGCTGCTGCAGCTGGTAACCCGCCAAAAAGTAGATATCGGCGCCATCTCAATCAGCGAGGTGGCCGAGCAGTACCTTGCCGAGGCCGAGCGCATCGAGGCGCTGGACCTGGACGTGGCGAGCGACTTTTTGCTGGTCGCGGCAACCCTTTTGGACATCAAGGCTGCCTCTCTGGTGCCGCAGGAGGCCCCGCGCAAAGCCGATGACGACGATGACGAGTTCGACGAAGACCTCGAGGAGCTCAGCACGCTTGACGGCGACGCGCTGCGTGAGGTCCTGATCCAGCGCCTGATTGCCTACAAGCAGTTTAAAGGCGCGGCTGCGGCCCTCGGTGCGCGGATGCAGGCCGAAAGCCGCATGCATCCGCGCGTGGCCGGCCCCGACCCCGAGTTCCTAGGCCTTATGCCCGACTACCTTGCCGGCATCACGCTGCGCGGTCTCGCCGTCATCTGTGCCGACCTGGACGGCAAGCGCCAGACCTTCCTGCTGGAGGCCGAGCATGTGGCGCCGCATCGCGTGCCGCTCGACCTGACGGTGGCCTCAGTCGACCGCTTTACGATGGCGCACCAAACCTGCACCTTCCGCGAGCTGTTGGACGGCGACGCCACCACCGAGCAGCTCGTTGTCACCTTCCTGGCCATGCTCGAGCTCGCCAAGCGCGGCTCGCTTACGCTGAGTCAGGATGAAATCTTTGGAACCATTCAAATCAACCGAGTCGAGGGAGCCGAGGCATACGTGCCCGGCGAGGGCCCCGAGCTCACCGAATAGGAGCGGCAACCATGTCAACCCTTTCCACGCTAGAGGCAAACAGCCTCAAAGGCGCTCTCGAGGCGCTGCTGCTGGTCTCGAGCGACCCCGTGAGCGCGCCCGCGCTGGCAGGCGCGCTGGATATCGCCCCCGGCGAATGCGTGTCGCTGTTGGCCGAGCTCAAGGTAGAGTATGAGGAGGCCAACCGCGGCTTTCAGCTGCGCGAGGTCGCCGGCGGTTGGCGCCTGTTTACGCACCCCGCCTACCACGACGTAGTCGAGGCCTATGTGTTGAGCTGGGACACGCAAAAGCTGTCGCAAGCGGCGCTCGAAACCCTGGCCGTCATCGCATACCACCAGCCCGTGACGCGCGAGGTGGTCAAGGGCATCCGCGGCGTCAATTCCGACGGCGTCATCGCGTCGCTCGTCGACAAGGGCCTGGTGCGTGAGCTCGGCCGCGACCCCCAGCGCGGTCAGGCCATCATCTACGGCACGACCAACGCCTTCTTGGAAAAGTTCGGTCTGCGCTCCACCCGCGACCTGCCCGACCTGGAGCAGTTTGCCCCCGACGAGCAGTCGCGCCAGTTTATCCGCGAGCGCCTGAGCGGCCGCAGTATTCAGTCCACGCTCGAGGAGCAGGCCGAGGACCTAGACGAAGAGCGCGAACTGCTCGATACCGATGTTGAGGACACCGATGTCGAGGAGCTTCTGGCAGCCGGTGATACCTCGGAGGATATGCATGACGAGGACTAACGAAATAGGGGAGACGCGCGCCATGGGCAACGCAGTATCCACAACCGACGCCCAGCCCGTCTATCCGCACACCATGCGCCTGCAGCGCTTTTTGGCGCGTGCGGGCGTGGCGAGCCGCCGTGGCTCAGAGGACCTGATGACCGCCGGCCGCGTGACCGTCAACGGCCAGGTCGCGACCGAACTAGGTACCAAGGTCGATGTCGACCGCGATCACATCGAGGTCGACGGCATGCCCGTCAAGCTCAACCAGGGCGCCGTGTACCTGATGCTCTACAAGCCGACCGGCTACCTCACCACCATGAGCGACCCGCAGGAGCGTCCCTGTGTGGCGGACCTGGTCCCCCGCGACCGCTTTCCGGGACTTTTCCCGGTGGGCCGCCTGGACCGCGACACCACGGGCCTTTTGCTCTTTACCACCGACGGCGACCTGTCGCAGGATCTGCTGCACCCCAGCAAGCACGTCTACAAGACCTACCAGGCACTCGTGGACGGGCAGCTGACCGACCGCGATCTCACGCCGCTGCGTCGCGGCATAGAGCTCGACGACGGCCTGTGCCAGCCGGCAATCTGCCGCATCATCAACGCGCGCGAGGCCGAGGCCGTGGCTCCGCAAGGCATCAAGCCCGGCACCACCGCCGTGGAGGTCATCATCCGCGAGGGCCGCAAGAATCAAGTTAAGCGTATGTTGAGCAAGATCCACCATCCGGTAATCCGTCTGCATCGCTGCAACTTTGCCGGCCTTGAGCTCGAGGGTGTGGCCAAGGGCTCGTGGCGCGAGCTCACCGACTGCGAGGTGCAGATCCTCAAGTCCGGCGGCATCCCGCCTAAGCAGGCCGTCGGCAAGCGCGGTGCCGCGCCGGCGACCAACACCGCCAGCCGCACGCGTCACCACGGCAGCCACGGCTCCGCACCCAAGCGCAACACTTACCGCGAGCGCTACACAGGCTAGGCAACCCGCCGCGCCCCAACGCCCGCGAATCATACCAGAACGTAAACCACCGAAAGGAAGCATTGCATGATCGTCGCCATAGACGGCCCCGCCGGTTCCGGCAAGTCCACCATCGCCAAGGAGATCGCCCGCCAGCTGGGCTTTAACAAGCTCGACACGGGCGCCATGTATCGCGCCGTCACCTTCGCCGCGCTCGACCGCGGCATCGACCTGGACGACGAGGCGGCAATCGACGCCCTCGCCGAGCAGATCGAGATCCGCTTTACCAACGGCACCGGAGAGGACACGCGCCTGACCGTTGACGGCCAGGACGCTTCGACCGCCATCCGCACCCCGCAGGTCGACGCCAACGTTTCCAAGGTCTCGGCCTATCCGGGCGTGCGCGCCGCCATGCTCATCCATCAGCGCCGTGCCGCCGAGGACCGCGATATCGTCGCCGAGGGTCGCGACATCGGAACCGTCGTGTTCCCCAACGCGCAGGTCAAGGTCTTCCTGACAGCCGACCCGCGCGAGCGCGCCCGCCGCCGCGTGCTTCAGCGTCACCAAAACGATGCCCAGCCGCTCACGTCCGAGCAGCTCGAGGCCGAGGTCGACGAGACCCTCGACGCCCTTAAGCAGCGCGACAAGCTCGACAGCAGCCGCGAGGTCGCCCCGCTCGTGCCCGCCGAGGACGCCGTGCACGTCGACTCCACCGCCCACACCATCGACGAGGTCGTCTCGATAATAGAGGACCTCATCAACCAAAGGAGGTAGCCCATGCGCCTGTTTAAGCAGACGCCCGAGGACTATTACAACGCCCCCTACGCCGAGTTCCCGGTGCTCATCCGCGGCACCGTCGTCGTGGTCATGGCCATCCTGTGGGCCTTCTCCAAGCTCATGTGGCGTTGGAAGGTCGAGGATGCCGATCTGCTGTTTGAGCGCCAGGACGACCGCGGCAGCGTGGTCATCTGCAACCACACCTCGATGGCCGAGCTCTTGGCCGTGGAGACGGCGCTGTTCTTTGGGGGCCGCCGCATTCGTCCCATCTTTAAATCCGAGTTTGCCAAGAGCAAGATTGTGCGCTGGGCCTTTAGCCGCGTGGGCGGCATTCCCGTGGAGCGCGGCACGGCCGACATGAAGTGCCTGCGTGCCGCCCAGCATGCGCTGCAGCGCGGCGAGGACGTCCTGATCTTCCCCGAGGGCACGCGCATCCGCTCGCGCGAGATCAAGCCCGAGGTCCACGGCGGTTTTGCGCTCATCGCTCAGATGGGCAAGGCGCCCATCAACCCGCTCGCCATCTGTGGCTGGTCCGACATCACGCCCAAAGGCAAAAAGCTCATGCATCCCAAAAAGTGCTGGATCCGCGCCGGCAAGGCCGTCTCGCTTTCCGACGCGCCGGCCGGGCTTAAACGCACGGAGCGCTTGGCCTGGTTTGAATCCGAAGCCATGAACCGTGTCTATAAGATGCGCGACGAGCTGTGCGCTGAGCATCCGGGCAGGTTCTAGCCATGAGCGACAACGTGACAAACACTGCCGCGACTACGTCCGACCAGGACAACGCGCCCACTATCGAGATCGCAGCCCACGCCGGCACTTGCTACGGCGTACAGCGTGCGCTCGATATGGCGCTAGCCGCCGCGCCGCAGGCAGGGGAGAGCACTCAGGTCCATACCTTGGGTCCGCTCATCCATAACCCCATCGTGGTACGCGAGCTCGCCGAGGCAGGCGTTGGTCTGGCCGACACCTTGGACGATGCCACATCGGGCACCGTGATCATCCGCGCCCACGGCGTGGTGCCGCAGGTCATCGATGCCGCTCGCGAGCGTGGCCTTAACGTCGTCGACGCCACCTGCCCCTACGTGAAGAAGGTCCATGTGGCAGCCGAGCGCCTGGTACGCGAGGGCTACCACGTGGTAGTCGTGGGCGAGCCGGGCCACCCCGAAGTCGAGGGCATCCTGGGCCACGCCGGCGATGACGCGCAGGTCGTGAGCTGTACCGCCGACGCCGATGCCCTGTCGCTCAAGGGCAAGGTAGGCCTCGTCGTGCAGACCACCCAGACCGCGCAGAACCTCGCCGAGGTCGTGGCCGCTATCACCCCGCGCGTGCAGGAGCTTCGTGTGATCAACACCATCTGCGCCGCCACGAGTGAGCGTCAACAGGCAGCAGCCACGCTTGCCAACCGCTGCGACTGCATGGTCGTGGTGGGCGGCAAGAACTCGGGCAACACCCGCCGCCTGGCACAGATTTGCGCGGACGCCTGCGAGCGCACGTATCACATCGAGGAAGCTTCCGAGCTCCAGGCCGCGTGGTTTACCGACGCTCGCCACATCGGCATCACCGCCGGAGCCTCCACCCCGCAAGAACACATCGAACGCGCCGTCACGCGCATCAAGGAGCTTTGCCGCTAACCATGGACCAGACCGTACCCGCATACGCCGCCGAGGTGGCTGATTACGGGCGCAGCCGCGACCCCGAGCCGGGTGAGGGCGCGCTCGTAAAGAACGTACGTCCCGAGTCACCCGCATGGGATGTGGGTATCGAGCCGGGCATGCGCGTGCTCACGGTCAACGGCGAGCAGCTCACCGACATGATCGTGTGGCTCTGGGAGGCCGACGACGACACCGTCGAGCTGGAGGTATTCGATCCACGCGACGGCACCGTCACGCCCGTGGAGCTCGACCGCTTTCCCGGCGAGGACTGGGGCCTGGAGTTCGATGGCCCCATCTTTGATGGCATGCGTACCTGCGTTAACGCCTGCGTGTTCTGCTTTATGACCATGCTGCCCAAGGGCGGTCGCTCCACGCTCTACATCCGCGACGACGACTACCGCCTGAGCTTTTTGCAGGGCAACTTTGTCACGCTCACGAACCTCTCCGACGAGGACGTGCAATACGTCATCGAGCGCAACATGAGCCCCATGAACGTGTCAGTCCACGCCGTGGGCCCAGATATCCGCCGCCGCATGATGGGCCGAAACGCCCAACGTGGCATGGACGTGCTCGAGGCCATCATGGCCGCCGGCATCGAAATCCACGCGCAGATCGTGCTGTGCCCCGGCATGAATGACGGCGAGGAGCTGCAGAAGACCCTGCGCTTTTGCGAGGAGCACGAGCAAATCACCAGCCTGGGCATTGTGCCCCTTGGATTTACCAAACACCAGAATCGCTTTAGCTGGTCCTACAGCGACAAGCCCGAGCTGGCGCGCGAGACCATCGACATGATCCGGCCCTTCCAGGACCGTGCCTTCGAGCGCTTTGGCCGCCACACCTTCCAGATGAGCGACGAGTTCTATCTGGACGCCGGCATCGATCCTCCCGAGGCAGACTTTTACGACGGCTACCCGCAGTACTACGACGGCATCGGCATGATCCGCTCGTATCTGGACGAGACCGACGACGTGATGGCTACCGATGCCGAGCGACTGGCCCGCGTCCGCGCTGGCATCGCCGCCCGTGGCCAGCGTCTGCTGTGCCTCTCGGGCGCCAGCGCACGCGATACGGTGGCCCGCTTTGTGGAGTCGCCCCAGGGACTCGCCGGCACTGTCACGGCTATCAAGAACCGCTACTTTGGCGGCAACGTGGACGTGACCGGGCTTATTGTCGCCTGCGACATCTTGGAGCAGCTGCCACAGGGCCTCTCGGGGGTTATGCTCTTTGTGCCTAAGCTCATGTTCAACGCTGACGGCATGACGCTTGACGAGTATCATCGTGACGATTTACTCGCAAGTCTTACCAGTCGCGGCGCCGAGGTTCATGTGGTGTCGACCATGCCGCATGAGCTGCTCGATACCCTGGAGCACATCCTTGGCATTGTGCCTGCCGACTCTACTAATTCCGCTGACCCTACCCATTAAAGGAGAGCAGATGAAACCTATCGTCGCCGTCGTCGGACGCCCCAACGTGGGCAAGTCCACGCTCGTTAACCGCCTGGCCCAGACTTCGGACGCCATCGTCCACGAGTCCCGAGGCGTCACGCGCGACCGCTCATACCACACGGCCGATTGGAACGGTCGCGAGTTCACCATCGTCGACACGGGCGGCATCGAGCCGCTCAAGAGCGATGACGTCTTTGCCACATCCATCCGCGACCAGGCCCTCGCCGCCGCCGAGGAAGCCGCCGTCATCCTGTTTGTGGTCGACGGCCGCACCGGTGTCACCGAGGAGGACGAGTCGGTCGCCCGCATGCTCAAGCGCTGCGACAAGCCGGTCTTTCTGCTGGTGAACAAGCTCGACAACCCCGATCGCGAGAACGACAGCATCTGGGAGTTCTATTCGCTCGGCATCGGCGAGCCCACGCCGCTCTCGGCCCTGCATGGCCATGGCACGGGCGACCTGCTCGACGATATCGTGGCCTTGCTTCCGGAAGAAGAGGACGAGGTCGCCGACGAGTTCCCCGATGCGCTGAACGTGGCCATCATCGGCCGCCCCAACGCCGGTAAGTCCTCGCTGTTCAACCGCATTCTGGGCGCCGACCGCTCCATCGTCTCGAACATCGCCGGCACCACGCGCGACGCCATCGACACGGTCGTCGAGCGCAACGGCAAGCACTATCGCATGGTCGATACCGCGGGCATCCGTAAGAAGAGCACCGTGTACGAAAACATCGAGTACTACTCCATGGTTCGCGGCCTACGCGCCATCGACCGCGCCGACGTGGCGCTACTCGTCGTCGACGCCTCCGTGGGCGTCACCGAGCAGGACCAGAAGGTCATGGGCTTGGCCATCGAGCGCGGCTGCGCCATCGTGGTGCTGCTCAACAAGTGGGACCTGCTCGACGACGACCGCAAGAGAGAAGCCTGTATGGAGACCGTCGACCGCCGTCTGGGCGTCATGGCTCCCTGGGCCCAGTACCTGCGCATCTCTGCCCTGACCGGCCGCAGCGTGGAGAAGATCTGGGCAATGGTCGACGCAGCCGAAAAGACGCGCTCGCAGAAGATAAGCACCTCGCGCCTCAACACGTTCCTCACCGACCTGCGCGAGTTCGGCCATACCGTGGTGGACGGCAAGCGCCGCCTGCGCATGCACTACGTGACCCAGACGGGCGTCAACCCGCCGACGTTCACGTTTTTCGTTAACCACAGCGACCTGGTCAACGACACCTACCAGCGCTACGTGGAGAACCGCATGCGCTCGACCTTCGACTTTGCCGGCACGCCCATTCGACTCTTCTTTAGGAAGAAGGAGCAAAAGGATGCTTAATCCGATTCTGCTGACCGCCATCTGCGCCGTGGTCTCGTTCTTTATCGGAGCGATTCCGTTTGGCCTGATCCTGGGCCGCGTGTTCAACCACACGGACATCCGTAAGGCGGGCTCCGGCAACATCGGCACCACCAACGCCCTGCGCGTGGCCGGTCCCAAGGTGGCCGCGCTCACCCTGCTGCTCGACTGCCTTAAGGGCGCCATCTGCGTCCTTATCGCGCGTCCGCTCATCGCGAGCGTGGGCTATGGCTTTCCGCCGAACATTATGGCGCCCGGTGCCCCCGGCGACTGGATGCTCGGCGTCATTTGCCTGGCAGCTGTATGGGGCCATATCTTCTCGCCCTACCTCAACTTCCATGGCGGCAAGGGTATCGCAGTTGGTCTGGGCGTCATCCTCGCCTGGTACTGGCCTATTGGCCTGTCGCTGCTAGGCATGTTTATCGTGGCCGTCGCTATTACCAAGTATGTGTCGGTGGGCTCACTCGCCGCTGCCATCGGTCTTCCCATCGCCGCTTGCGCGATCTTTCCGTACAGCAGCCTGGGTCTCAAGTTCTGCATGGCGATGATCGGTATCACCGTGGTGTGGGCCCATCGTTCGAATATCCAAAAGCTCATGGCCGGTAAGGAGTCCAAGCTCTCGTTTACCAAGCGCGTCACCGAGCCCGACGATAAGTAGGAGAGAGTCATGAATGTTGCGCTGATTGGCTCTGGCTCCTGGGGAACCGCCGTCGCCGGCCTTGCTGCCGCGCGAGCCGAGCGCGTGACCATGTGGGCCCACAGCGAGCAGACGGCCGCCGGCATCAATGGCGAGCACCGTAATCCGCGCTATCTGGTGGGATACGAGCTGCCCTGCAACGTCGTCGCCTCGACCGAGCTCGCCCAGGCGCTCGACGGCGCCGAGGCCATCATCTTTGCCGTCCCTTCGACGCACCTTCGCAGCGTGTGCCACCAGGCCGCGCCCTTTATCGCCGCCGATACCCCGGTGCTCTGCCTCACCAAGGGCATTGAGCCCGAGTCCGGCCTGCTCATGAGCGAGGTCATCGCAAGCGAGACCGGCAACGAGGCGCGTGTCGCGGCGCTTTCGGGCCCCAACCATGCTGAGGAAATCTGCCGCGGCGGGCTTTCGGCCGCCGTCATCGCCAGCGAGGACCAGCAGGTGGGGGAGACCTTTAAGAACCTGCTCCTGTCCACTGCCTTCCGTATCTATCTGTCGCAAGACATGACCGGTGTCGAGGTCTGCGGCGCTATGAAAAACGTCATCGCCATCGTGTGCGGCATCTCCGCCGGCACCGGTGCAGGCGACAACACGCTCGCCCTTATCATGACGCGCGGCCTGGCCGAGATCAGCCGTCTAGTGCACGCCCGCGGCGGTCAAGCTATGACCTGCATGGGACTCGCTGGAATGGGTGACCTCATTGCCACCTGCACCTCGGAGCATTCGCGCAATCGCACCTTTGGCTACGAGTTTGCCCACGGCGTGTCACTCGACGAGTATCAGGAGCGCACGCATATGGTGGTTGAGGGCGCCGTCGCGGCCCGCAGCGTCAGCGAACTTGCCCGTTCACTGGGCGTAGACATTCCGCTTACCTTTGCCGTGGAGCAAACGCTCTACAACGGTGTTACTTTGGATAGGGCGCTCGAGATCCTTACCGACCGCGTCCCCTCTCAAGAGTTCTACGGACTCACCGACTAGCGCAGAAAGGCTACTACCATGGGTTCCATCAAAATCGCTCCATCCGTCCTTTCGGCCGACATGGCCAACCTGAAGGGCGAACTCGACAAGATTGCCGGCGCCGACTACGTGCACTTTGACGTTATGGACGGTCACTTTACCGGTAACCTTACCTTTGGCGTTGACATCCTCAAAGCCGTCAAGCGCTCCACCGATGTACCGGTAGACGCGCACCTCATGGTGTCGAACCCCGACGAGACGGTCGATTGGTACGCCGACGCCGGTGCCGACATGATCACCGTGCACTACGAGGCCTCCACGCACCTGCACCGCACGCTCACGCACCTGCAGCAGCGCGGCGTCAAGGCCGGCGTGGTGCTCAACCCCGCCACGCCCGTCTGCGTACTCGAGAGCATCATCGACGTCGTCGACATGGTGCTGCTGATGAGCGTGAACCCTGGCTTTGGCGGCCAGAGCTTTATCCCGGGCACTCTGCCTAAGCTCCACGAACTCAAGGCCATGTGTGAGCGCCACAGCGTGTCGCCCCTGATCGAGGTCGATGGCGGTATCTCTTCCAAAAACATCGCCGAGGTCGTCAAGGCCGGCGCCAACGTGCTCGTAGCCGGCTCCGCCGTATTTAAGTCCGAAGATCCCGCTGCCGAGGTTGCGCTGCTGCAGAAGCTGGGCAACGAGGCCGCACAGGAGGCATAAACCCTTATGACCGCAGGTCAAAACCGCATACCCGTGAATCTTGACTATGCCGCCTCGACGCCCATGCGCGCCGAGGCGCGCCTTGCGCAGCGCGAATATGACGACAGCGAGCTTGCCGGCGTTAACCCCAACTCGCTGCACTCGCTCGGCCGCAAGGCCGCCGCACGCCTGGAAGCCGCCCGTCGCGAGATCGCTCGCAGCTTTGGTGCACGCGTTCGCCCGTCCGAGATCATCCTGACCAACGGCGGCACCGAAGCCAACCAGTTGGCACTGCTCGGTCTTGCCGAAGGCGCCCGTCAGCGCGACCGTAAGCGTAACCGCGTGATCGTATCTGCCATCGAGCACGATTCGATTCTGGACAACCTGCCGCTGCTGCGCGCCGCCGGCTTTTCCGTCGACCTGGTGCAGCCCTGCCGCGCGGGCTTCATTGAGCCTCCCGCGCTGATCGACTTGCTGGGTGACGACGTGGCGCTCGTGAGCATTATGGTCGCCAACAACGAGACCGGCGTGGTGCAGCCCATCCGCGAGCTTACCGCTGCCGCACATGCTGCCGGCGCCTTGTTTCATACCGATGCCATCCAGGGCTACTTGCATATTCCGGTCGATGTCACCGAGCTGGGAGTTGACGCTATGACCGTTGCCGCGCACAAGATTGGCGGCCCCGTGGCATCTGGCGCGCTCTACCTTAAGAGCCGCACGCCGCTGCGCCCGCGCATCTTTGGCGGCGGACAGGAGGCCGGTCGTCGTGCCGGCACGCAGGACCTGCGTACACAGTTGGCTTTTGCCGCTGCCGCTTCCGCACTGTTGCCGAATGTTGCCCAGGAGCGCACAACGCTGCAGGCCTTATCCGATAAGCTCTACGCCACGCTTACGGCCCATCCTCGCATTCACGCCACGATGGGCGACTACGCGCAGGCCGATCGCCTGCCGGGTATGGTATCGATCTACGTCGACGGCATGGACTCCGAGGAGCTCATCGTCAAGCTCGATGCCGCCGGCTTTGAGGTTTCGGCCGGATCGGCTTGCTCGAGCGGCAGCATGGACCCGAGCCACGTGCTCAGCGCCATGGGCATTGGTCGCGAGCAGGCGCTGGGTGCACTGCGCATCTCCTTCGATGACCGCGTGAACCCGGCTGACCTGGACGACTTTGCCCAGACGCTCCTCTCGATCGTAGGTGCCGCATGATCGTCGCCGAGCTTGAGCGCGCGCTGCTTACACGCTATCCCAAGACTGATGCCGAACCCTGGGACCACGTAGGCTTATCCGTTGGCAACCCCGACGACGAGATCCGCGGCGTTGCTTGCGCGCTTGACGCAACCAGGGAAAACGTGCATCGCGCCTTGGAAGCCGGCGCCAACGTGTTACTGACGCACCATCCCATCTACATCAAGGCGCCCGAGGCGTTTTGCCCGCCCAGCGCGACGCGCTCCCAGTGCAGCGCAGCCCTCTACGAGGCTGCCCGCTGCGGGGTGAGCATTATCTCGCTCCACACCAACTTGGACCGCTCGCGCGAGGCGCGCGCCTGCCTAAGTACGCTGTTAGACGCCGTGCCCGCAAGCTCGCTGGAGCACGTAGGCGACCCCGAGGCCTGCGGCCTGGGAGCCCTTGCGACGCTCAACGACCCCTGCAGTCTGGGCGACCTTGCCACTCGCGCCGCCACGGTGTTTGGCAGCGACCCACGCGTGTGGGGCGAGGCCGATAGCCCGTGTCGAACCGTCGCCATTTTGGGCGGCTCCCTGGGCGACTTTGGAGAGCTCGCCATCGTCGCAGGCGCAGATGTTGTCGTGACGGGCGAGGCGGGCTACCACGTGGTACAAGACCTTGCCTTGCGCGGGTTGCCGGTGATCCTGCTCGGCCACGACCGCTCCGAGGAGCCGTTCGTTGATATATTGATGAACTCTGAAGTTGACGCCGGGGTCGACCCCAGTCATGCGATTAAAATACTGAACCCTTGCCAATGGTGGACTGTGACAAAAGGAGAGAACTTATGAGCGCCGGCGCTACGCTACTCAAGCTGCAACAGATCGATTTGGAGCTCGCCCGCAACAAGAGCGAACTTTCCAATATGCCGGAGCTCAAGGAGCTCGCTTCCAAGCGCAAGACCTATGTGAAGCTCAAGGCCGAGATGACCAAGCTCTACGCCCAGCGCAAAGACCTGGACATTGAGCTCGACGATCTCAACACCACCGAGATTCAGACCAACAACGCCATCGAGGCCGCCAAGAAGCGTCACGTCGACGGCTCCGACTACCGCGAGGTTCAGGACCTGGAGAATGAGCTCGCCACCCTGGCCAAGCGTCTGGACAAGATCGAGCACACCCGCAAGGACGTCGTTGTCGCCCATAAGGAGGCGCTCGACCGCGAGGTCCGCGCGCAGGCGATCATCGCCAAGTTCGAGGAGGGCGTGAAGGCCGATACCAAGGCCGCCCGCGCCAAGGCTGCCGACCTGCAGGCTCAGATCGACGCCGCCACGAAGGAGCGCACCGCGCTTGCCGCTACGCTACCGGCCGACGTGCTCACCGACTACGAGCGCCTGCTCAAGCAGTTCCGCGGGCTGGCCGTCGAGACCATCCAGGGCAACATCCCCACGGTCTGCCACACCGCGCTGCAGGCATCGTCCATGAGCGACCTCAACCACGACGGTAGCGAGATTACGCACTGCCCGTACTGCCACCGCCTCCTGGTACTCCCGAGCAAGGAAGCCTAGCGATGACATCGGCACCCAACAATTCAATGCAACTTGAGGGAAAAACGATCCTGCTGGGCAGTACCGGCGGGATCGCCGCCTATAAGTCGTGCAATATCGTGCGTCTGCTGCAAAAGCGCGGCGCACGCGTCAAGGTCGTTATGAGCGAGCATGCCACGGAGTTCGTGGGGCCGCTCACCTTCCGCGCGCTCACCAATGAGCCGGTCGCGGTTGGACTATTCGACGACCCGTCTGACCCCATCCACCATATTTCGCTGGCGCAGGAGCCCGATCTGGTGGTCGTGGCGCCCGCGACGGCCAATATCATCGCCAAGATGGCCAACGGCATCGCCGACGACCTCATCTCCACCACGCTGCTGGCAACGCCGCGACCCGTCGTGATCGCGCCGGCCATGAACAACGGCATGTGGAAGGCACCGGCTACACAGGCCAATATGGCCACGCTGCGCGACCGCGGCGTGCACGTGGTGGGTCCGGGCAGCGGCTACCTTGCCTGCGGCGACGTGGACACGGGCCGCATGAGCGAGCCCGAGGACATCGTCGAGGCTGTCTGTGAGGTGCTCAACCCCGCGCCTCAGGATCTGGCAGGTAAGCGCATCGTGATTACCGCCGGCCCCACGCACGAGCCGATCGACCCCGTGCGCTTCATTGGCAACCGCTCTTCGGGCAAGATGGGTATCGCCCTGGCAGGGGAGGCTGCTCGCCGCGGTGCTGCGGTCACGCTCGTGTTGGGACCGACATCGCTCGATGTGCCCCACGGCGTGGAGTGCGTGCGCGTGCAGACCGCCGCAGAGATGCTCCAAGCTGCCCTGAACGCCTTCCAAACGGCCGATGCGGCAATTTGTGCGGCCGCCGTCGCCGACTACACCCCCGCTGCCCCTGCCGACCATAAGCTCAAAAAGGCCAACGAGCGCCTGGATCGAATCGAACTGGTCGAGACGGTCGATATCTTGGCCGAACTCTCGCGCCAAAAGGGAGAGCGGTGCGTGATCGGCTTTGCGGCCGAGACCGATAACGTTGTCGAGTACGCTGAGCGCAAATTGGTCCGCAAGGGATGCGATGCGATTGTCGCCAACGATGTCTCGCGCGCCGATTCGGGCTTTGGAACCGACACGAACAAGGCCTGGATTGTGAGCACAACGGGCACGCAAGAACTTCCCGTGCTAACAAAACCCCAGCTCGCAGATACAATTTTGGACTTGCTTCAAAATTTGTAAAAAAGTTCTTGCACTAGTCTAAAGTTTCGGGTTAATATACTCCCTGTTGCGAGCGAGAGCAGAGCAACAAACATAAGCTTCGGGACGTGGCGCAGCTTGGTAGCGCACTTGACTGGGGGTCAAGGGGTCGCTGGTTCGAATCCAGTCGTCCCGACCAGAAGTTTGCAGGTCAGGCACCTAGTGCCTGACCTTTTTTATTAAGAATCAACGGCGTAAGCAACATAGAATCAACGGCTTTCTTGATCGATACTTTCGCTCAACAAAAACTTGTACGTCACCCTCCAAAAATGACAATTAATGACATGTTTGGAGGCTGACGTACACAAAACGGTACATTCACGTTGCGACAGCGCCTTCCTCATGTCTGGACTCTCTATGCTTACGCTGGATAGACATCGCCAGAACGGGTATAGTATCGAAAGTTTTATCGTTAACCAGCGGGGGAGTCCTGTGGGCATCAAAAAGAAGATCAAAAAGGAGCTTATCGGCACTTCCGATTACCCGTCGAATAAGATCTTTACGATCTCCAATTTCATCACCTTTACGCGCCTGATCCTCACCCTGGTATTTCTGTACCTGTTTGTGACGGATAACAACCGCGTCATCGCCATCGTTATCTACGCCGTTGCCGCCTCCACCGACTGGATGGACGGTCAGATCGCCCGCATGACTAAGACGGTCTCGTGGCTCGGCAAGGTCATGGATCCCATTTGCGACCGCGCGCTGCTGTTCACCGGCGTACTTGGACTGGTGGTCCGCGGAGAGCTGCCCATCTGGGTCTGCGTGCTCATTATAGGCCGCGACATCTATCTGGGCATCGGCACGCTTATCGTGCGTCATTATCACCGTCGCCCCATCGATGTCGTCTTTCCCGGAAAGATTGCCACTGCGCTGCTCATGACTGGCTTCTCGCTCATGCTGCTCGGGTTCCCCGTTGTTGACGGCATGCACCTTTTACCTTCAACCCTCACGGCCTTCCCGGGCCTCAACGGAAGCTCGGTGCCCCTCGGCATCTTCTTTGTGTATGGTGGTGTGATCTTCTCCATGCTCACCGCTGTCATCTACTCCATTAAGGGCGGTGTGGCCATTAAACAGGCTCTCGCGCATCCCGAGGACGAGGACATCGACTTTCTTAACCCCGAAATCGAAGACTGATTCGTTGGGGTATGATTACGTACGGTTCATTATTTGCGGCACGTCCGCGATAAGTTAGGGGTTGTCATGGACAACATGGTTAACAATATGCCTCAGAATGATAAGACTGCTGACGCTACCTGCGTATTCCGCGTGCCTTCAAGCGACGTCACCGTTCCCGACCTCATGGCCAACGTGCGCATCACCGCCCCCGTTCTGTCCATCGTCAAGGGTCCGCAGACTGGTGCCGCCTTTGAGCTCGAGGACGACGTGACCACCATCGGTCGCGATCCCGCGAATGGCATCTTCCTCAACGACATGACTGTCTCGCGCAGCCACGCACGCATTATTCGTGAGGGCCTGGGCGCCCGTATTGAGGATCTGGGCTCGCTCAACGGCACCTGGGTCGACGGTGCCATTGTCAACGCGGCTCCGCTGCACGACGGCTCTTCCGTTCAGATCGGTACGTTTACGCTCATCTACCACGAGAGCACGCCGGAGCGCATCGAAACCGGTGAGTAGGGCATGGCCGAACGCAACTATCTGAGTATCGGCCAAGTCGTCAACCTACTTCGAGGCGCATACCCCGATCTTTCGAACTCAAAAATTAGATTTCTAGAAGATGAGGGGCTCATTACCCCTCATCGTACGCCTAAGGGATACCGTCAGTACTCCAAGGAGGACGTTGACCGCCTGGAGGTCATCCTGCACCTGCAGAAGACCCGCTATATGCCGCTCAACGTGATTAAGCAGCGCTTGGAAAACGCCACGGACCTGTCAACGCTCGCCTACGAGGTGGGCTTGCTGTCCGATGTTCCGCTTAAGACGGAGCCCAAGGAGACCAAACAAAAGCTGCATCCCATCGAGACCATTCCCGATATGCTGGGCGTCGAGATCTCGTTTATCCGCTCGCTCGCCGAGAACGACCTCATTCGCATCATCAAAAGTCCGCAGAACCGTGAGCTCGTCGATGGTCGCGATTTTCCGATCATCCGCTACTGCTCCGAGCTGTCACGCTTCCATATCGAGCCGCGCAACCTGCGTCAGTACGTGTCTTCCGCCAACCGCGAATCCTCGATGTTTGAGCAAGTGCTCGTAAGCATGCTCGGCATGGATACCTCCGATGACGAGCGCGACGCCAAGCTCGAGCGTGCGTTTAAGAAGCTTCACGACCTGACGGAAGGCGTGCACACCGCGTTGCTCAAGAACCGCGTTTTTGAGTCGCTCAACGCCGTGGTCGAGGACGCCGACATCGATGCGCTCGATGAGGAGATCGCTCGCTCCGAGTCCACCAAGGCTAAAAGCGATGGGGCAAGTGTCTCCGCGGTTGCCGCACACGACGAGTCGCTCGTACAGCCGTCCAAGGTCATCGTCACCTCGCATAGCTCGTCTACTAACACGGGTAAATAGCCGCCGTCCACCCGGCAATCCATGAAAGGTCACGCCATGTACGACTTCGAATCTCAAATCGTCGACATCCCCGACTATCCCGAGCCCGGAGTCATCTTTAAAGACATCACGCCGCTCTTTGGCAATCCCGAGGCACTGAAGGCCATGGTAGATGCGCTGGCCGAGCATTTTGCCGACATGGGCATTACTAAGGTCGTTGGCCCCGAGGCCCGTGGCTTTATGGTTGGCGTACCGGTGGCTGTAGCCCTTGGCGCCGGCTTTGTTCCCGCACGTAAACCGGGCAAGCTACCGCGCGAGACCGTGAGCCAGAGCTATGAGCTCGAATACGGAACGGATTCCATTGAGATCCATGCCGACGCTATCAGCTCTAAAGATACCGTGTTGATTCTGGACGACTTGGTCGCGACGGGCGGAACCGTCGAGGCAACAGGTAAACTGGTGCGAGATATGGGCGCAAAGCTTGTCGGTTACGGTTGTATCCTTGAGCTTGCGTTTCTCAACCCGCGCGAGAAGCTCACGCCGTCTGATGACGATGTGGAGCTCTTTAGCCTGGTGACGGTGAACTAGCCGTTACCCTTAGTTACTGGAAAGGAAGCTACATGCGCACAGCAAACACGCACAAAAACATGGCACGCTGCGCTGCTACGGCAACCCTCGCTTGTGTTTTGGGCTTGGGCCTCGCGGCTCCTGCCTACGCCGATACCGCATCCGACCTTGCCGCTGCTCGTACGAAGCTCGAGCAGATCGGTACCCAAACCCAGCAGATTTACGATGAGCTCGCCACGCAGACGCAGGCGCTCGACCAGACTGCTGGCGAGATCACTCAAAAGCAGCAGGAGATCGCCGATGGTCAGGCCAAGCTCTCGACCTATGTCGCCGGCGAGTACAAAACCGGCGGTCTGAGCCTGCTTCAGGTTCTGACCGGCGTCGATGACCTGAGCGATATGCTCAACCGTCTGTTCTACTACGGCAAAGTTTCCGATAAGCAAGCTCAGACCATTCAAGAGGTTAAGGAGCTTAAGCAGCAGCTCACCGATAAGCAGGCCGAGCAGGAGAAGAACGTCGCCACCACGCAAAAGAAGGTCGACGAGCTTAACGCCCAGCAGGCTGAAGCCCAGAACGTCGTAAACTCTCTGGATTCTCAGCTGCAGGCTGAGCTTGCCGCCGAGGCCGAGGCCAACGCCGCGCTGCAGGCCGGCATCAACGCCAGTACCGCCGAGAAGGCCACGGTGAGCAACGAGACTGCCGGTACGACCGAGAACACCAACAACGGTGGCCAGACCAGCAATAACAGCAACCAGGGCGGCAACACTCCGGCTCCTACGCCGGCACCTGCTCCGACGCCGCAGCCCCCGACGCCCGCTCCGGCTCCGGCTCCGGCGCCTTCCGTTCCGAGCCAGTCCGTCGATGGCGGTTCTGTTGTCTTGCGTGCATACAGTAAGCTTGGTTGTGCTTATTCCTGGGGCGGAATTGGCCCGAACAGCTTCGACTGCTCTGGTTTTGTTAGCTACTGCCTCACTGGTCGCTATTGTCGCCTGGGCACCACGGGCACCTTTATGGGCTGGACGCGTGTGTCCGATCCGCAGCCCGGTGACGTTGTGGTCAACTCGTACCACACCGGCATTTACATCGGTGGCGGTCAGATGATTCATGCTTCCGACTACAACACGGGTGTTATCATCAGCTCCGTTGCCGCCGGCATGAACAACAACTATATCTTCGTACGCTACTAAGTATTCAGATAAAGCAAACGGATATGGACCTCGTGGCTTTGAGTCATGGGGTCCATTCTTTTGCCTTTAGTGCAGGCCGCTATCTAGTTTTGAATACTAGATAGCGGCCCAATCGGTTAGCAAGAAGGCTATAATTATATGGGAGCAATTAGAAAGGACCCTCTATGAGCTGGGCACTTATCTCAGATTCAAGCTGCAACCTCCGCGATTGGCAACCGACCGCACCCCATACCACCTTTGCATTTGCGCCCCTCAAAATTCGAGTGGGGGAGCGTGAATTCGTCGATGATCTTTCGCTCGACGTTCATGAGCTCAACTGCGCTGTTCAGGCGGAGACGAGCGCTTCTTCGAGCGCTTGTCCCAGCGTAGGGGAGTGGGTCGAGCTCTTCAAATTGGCAGACAAGACCATCTGCATGCCGATCTCTGAAGGCGTGTCGGGCAGCTACAACGCCGCCGCAACGGCTCGCGATATGGTTCTTGCCGAGGAACCGGACCGCAATATTCATCTTGTCAATTCACGCGCAGCAGGCGGCAAAATGGACCTGATCTTCCTGCTGTTCGACCGTTATCTCGCAAGCAATCCGGACGTCTCATTCGAGGATGCTTGCGCATACTTCGATAGCCTTGAGCAGAACAGTAAAATCCTCTTCAGCTTGTGCAATTACGAAAACCTCGCCAAGGCCGGACGTATCCCTAAGGCAGCCGGCGTCATTGCCAACAAGCTCAATATTCGCATTTTGGGCACGGCGAGTGAGGCCGGTAAAATCGAACTCGTCGGACACACGCGTGGCGAAAAGAAGATGTTCAACAAGATCATCGACACCATGGAAGCCGAGGGTTTTACGGGCGGCGAGGTCGTCATCGACCATGTCGAGAATGAGGCAGGCGCCCAAGCACTTGCCAGCCGAATTGTGGAGCGCTGGCCAGGCTCCAAGACTGTCATCATGCCCTGTAACGGGCTAGATTCATACTATGCCGAAATGCATGGGCTCATTATCGGCTACGGCATGGGCGTAGCTTCGGGCAAGTAAAGTCCAACCAAACAAAATTACGGGCGAGACAAAGTGACAGATGGCTCTTTGTCCCGCCCGTTTTAAACGTGGGCTAGCTATTAAACCCGTTGAACTTGAGATAGCTCATCAGGTACGACTTCGAAACGAAGGACGATACCGCACTGCGTACGAGCAGCGATTCGCGCGTAACCTGGTGTGCGCCATCGGGCACGGGAGTCTGCTCGACGGAAAACGCCGCACGAATCGATGCCTCAAGTTGATCGACCACATAATCGAATGCCGTCGGAGCGTCATAGCTCAAGCGCTGAATATTAAAGAGCGCCTGAACCGCGGAGATGGGCAGCACCTGCTTAAAGATACAAATGGCGATGAGACGCGCAATCTGTTCTCGGCCATATTGCTTTTTGACCGGAGCAGGTACCAGGCCGACCTTCACGTAGTTATTGATCATCGATGGCGTAATGACAGGCTGCTCCACACAAATGGACAGCGGCTCCATCCACAGCGCGACATATTCAATGACCTGATCGCGGTAGAGCGTCACGTTGGGCAACTGGTCATAGCGAGGCAGACTCAACGTATTAAGTTTGCGCACGATATCGGACTGAATAAATGCATCGGGCAGCACGGTGGGCTGAATATCCTCGGGCTTAATGCTGACAGACGAATCGGACATCGGAATAACGTGGTTAACGTGGTTCATAAAGGTCCTCCGTTCCTTTTCTATATTGTATTCTAGAAAATCTAGTTTTGCATACCACATAGCCGCTAAGTAAAAGTGGTTGGACAGCACATTGATGCACCGTCCAACCACTTTGTATAAAGATAACAACCTTACATAAGATATATTATCGTACTTATCCACGGAGAAACGCGTATGCACTCGTTGCTGCTATGGCTCCGTCAGAAACGGCGGTCACAACCTGGCGTAAACGCTTGGAACGGATATCGCCGGCTGCGAATAAGCCGGACGTACGGGTGGCCATCGAATCGTCGGTGACAATGCCGCCGTCAGGAGCCAGATCGACTAGGTGCTCAACAAGCTCAGTATGTGGCTGCGTCCCCGTAAAGACAAAGATGCCAAACGAGCCAGGTTCAAAGGTCTCAGCATGCGTCTTGCCGCTCGCATTGTCCTTGAACGTAATCGTCGTGGGCATCGCTTCACCTGAAAGTTCAACAATACTAGCTTGGTACCTAACTGAAATATTATCCTTAGCAAGAACTTTTTTCACGACACCCTCGGGCGCACGGAACTGGTCGCGGCGCAGCACGATGGTCACGCTGCTGGCAATGTCGGACAGGAACAGCGCCTCTTCGCATGCCGAATTGCCACCACCGATTACAAAGACCTGTTTGCCGCGGAAGAACATGCCGTCACATGTTGCGCAATATGAAACGCCACGACCGCGATACGTATCCTCGCCAGCGAAACCTGCCGGTCGCGGCGTGGCACCCATGCAAGCGATAACACTCGAGGCCAGCGTATCGCCCGTATCGTGATGCACCGTAAACAGCGCTGCATCGGCATCGTAATCGATACCCGTAACCATGCTCCATGCAACCTGTGCTCCCAGGCCCTCTGCATGCTGCTGAAAACGCTCGCCGAGTTCGGCGCCACTCAAGAGCGGAATGCCCGGATAGTTCTCGATCTCATTGGTTGTGGCGATCTGCCCTCCCGACATGCCCTGCTCAATCACGGTCGTCGTCAGGTTGGCACGCGCAGCGTAAATAGCGGCAGCATAGCCCGCGGGGCCGCCACCGATAATCGCAACATCGATCGGCTGATCGGTAGTCATGGAATATCCTCTCGTCGAAACATTGACGTTCTTTGCGCTCATACCCAAATTTACGTGAACATGACACTCATGCACTACAATGATAAATCCGTGTCACAACGTCGAAGGGGAGTTATCGATGGATCAAACGCAGACGAGCGACGACGCTCCCCTGCTCACACACAGCACTCCCCAATCGGAGCAAACAGCGCTCTTGGCTCAGCAAAAACCTCTCGTGACCATCGTGCACGCCTCGGTCGGCTCAGGCCATAAGGCCGCCGCAAATGCGATTGCGCAGGCATTCGACCTCATCCGCGGCACCAATGGCATCCCCGAGGATGTTGAGATTGAAGTGCTCGATATCCTTGATTTTGGACGTATTAAATTCGACGGCAATAAGACCGCGGCTTCGTTTACGGGAGCCACACGCCCCATTTACGACCTGACCTGGAGATATACACTTACGGGACATCTTCTCTGGGGTGGCGGCACGGCATGGTCACGAATCATGTTCCCCGCCTTCAACGAATATATTCGTAGCCGCAGGCCCATAGCCGTGGTCGCAACGCACATCACAGCAGCCAATGTTGCCGTGGGTGCCCGCGTAATTACGGGTATCGATTATCCGGTCATCTGCGTACCGACCGACTACGAAGTCGAGGGCTGGTGGCCCCACAAGGACACCGATCTATTCTGTGTTGCCAACGAATTTATGTCCGAAACGCTGCGTCCGCGCAAGGTGCCCGAGGCAAAGATTCGCATTACCGGCATTCCTATTCGCACCGGATTCGACACGGATTACGATCGCGAGGAAGAGCTAGCCAAGTTCAACCTCCCCACCGACAAGACCGTCGTGCTGGTTATGGCCGGCGCCAGTCTGCCGCAGCCTTACGTACGTTTCCGAGCAGCGATGGACCATACGCTCCCCTTCCTACGCAGCTTTGAGGACATGCATTTTGTCTTTTTGCCGGGCAAGGATGAGGAATACGCCTCCCGACTCAAGAAGCTCTTCGACGCCATGAAGCTCGAAAACGTCACGGTTCTGGACTACGTGGACGACATGGCTGCCCTCATGCACGGCTGCGACCTGGCAATCCTCAAGTCGGGCGGGCTCACCGTCACCGAGTGCCTGTGCGCTCATCTGCCGATGATCCTGCTGGGCAAATCATACGGTCAGGAAAAGGCCAACACCACGATGCTCACCGGCATGGGCGCCAGCATGCATGTCACCACCGCACGAGAACTCATCGTAACCCTGCGCCACCTGCACGACCATCCCGAATCACTCAAAGCCCTACTCATCAACGGCGAAGTACTACGCCGCCCCCATGCAGCCGAAGACATAGCCATCGCAACCATGGAGCTTGTAGGCAAACCCCAAAAGCGCAAACGAGCCTTCTGCCGCTTCTACTGGGGCGGAAAACCTGCGCATATCCGCTAGCGTCTTTATGTCCGCTTACCTGCGGGAGGCCCCTATATATCATCCCATGCTCAAACATTCTCGCTTCGCTGCGAAACTGCGCGTGGGACGATATATAGGGGCCTCCCGCAGGTAAGCTGCGTTTACGTTCTAGCAGCTATACCAGATTCCCCACCACTAGAACCTTCAAAGGCGAAACCGGAAAATCTAAATACAGTAAGCCAATGCGACAAAGGGATTGTTCCTTTGTCGCATTGGCTTACTAGAATGTAAATATTTTTTCAAGCGAGTAGCCGCCCGCCTGCCTCTCACACATATCGTTCCACGCGCAGTTTCGCAGCGAGCGAAGCGAAGCGAGAATGTTTGAGCATGGAATGATATGTGTGAGAGGCGGGCGGGAGGGATACGAGCGCCCCGCGAGAATGTTTGAGCACGGGATGATATATAGGGGCCTCCCATGGGCGAGCGGACATTACAATACGCCGCTAGAACCGAAACCGCCGGCTCCTCGGTCGGTTTTGTCTAGTTCTTCTACTTCTACGAGGTTGACCGTGGGGACTTCTTGGATGACGAGTTGGGCTATGCGGTCGCCTTTGTTGATTTGGATGTCGTTGGTGGGATCCAGGTTGATGAGGATAACCTTGAGTTCTCCTCGGTAGTGGGCGTCGATGAGGCCCGGCGTGTTAACTATAGACAGGCCCTGCTTGATGGCCAAGCCGCTGCGGGGCTGCACGAAGCCGGCGTAGCCATCGGGCAGGGCGATAGCCAGCCCAGTAGAGACCAGACGGCGTTCGAAGGGCTTCAGGACGCAGTCCTCGTTGGAGCGCAAATCCAAGCCGGCATCGGTGGGATGGGCGTATTTGGGAAGCTCGACGGTGGGGTCGAGACGCTTTATGTTGACGGTAATGTTGGACATGGAATCACCTTAACTTATCGAGCTCTTGCAGAAACTCATCGACGTCTTTGAAATCACGGTAGACCGAGGCAAAGCGGATGTACGCCACCTTGTCGATCTTGGCCAAGCGTTTGAGCACCATATCACCCAACTCATGCGACGTGACGGCCGTAAGCGTGCGAGAGCGCAGCTCGACCTCGATATCGTCGATAAGCTCATTGAGCTTCTTAGTGTCGATATCACGCTTGATGGTGGCGCGCATCAAGCCGACGAGCAGCTTATTGCGATCGAACCGCTGCTTAGTTCCGTCCGACTTAATGACCTCAATTGGGTCTTCACATCGCTCGAACGTTGTAAAGCGGTAGTTACACGAGCAACATTCGCGACGGCGCTTAATGGTGTTATTTGACTCCTGCATACGGGAATCAACGACGCGGGTATGTGCCTTGCCGCATTTGGGACAGCGCATGGTACCTCCTCTTAAACGATAACAAGGGTACCATGCGCAGCGCGATAATGATTACGAACGAGCAGGAACCTTAAGATGCGCACCGGCGGCGAGCGAACCATGCTCCAGATGATTGACGTTACGGATCATGTCGGAAGTCTCTTGCGTGGAAAGGCATTCGATTGGATATTCCTCGGCAAGCGACCAAAGAGAATCACCAGGCTGAACGCGAATGGTCTCGTAGGTAACGTTGGAAACGGACTCGGCATACGCAGCGTGACGAGCACTAAAGACAGACGTAGCGAGGACAAAGAAGAGCGTAAGCGCAACGGCAACGGCGACAATCGTCGAAACCTTCAGGGCGGCGCGGGTAGGCGCGGCTACAGTCTGCTGATTGCGAGCAGGCTGCACGGTCAGAGGCTGAAAGCCGGAGCGGCCACCCTGAACAACCGTAAAAGTGGGTTCTGCAGGCGTCTCGAGCTTAAGGGCGAGGTTTCCCTGGACCATATTCGTTACATTCATCATGTTCTCCTCTCGCGTGTTTTGCTGAGAACAGTTTTATCAAGCCGCGCGGACAAAAATGTCTGGCGCGGGAACGAATGTTCGGTTATTATTATCTCCGAACAGTTGTTCCTGTCAAGCAAAATTCGAACATTTGTTTGACATGGGTAGAGAGGATGCCCTGATGGCTCGCAAAATTACCAAGCGCCAGCAGCAAATTTACGACTTCATCAAGGAATATCAGCAGGAGAAGGGTTATCCGCCCAGCGTGCGCGAGATGGCTTCTGCCGTGGGCCTTTCCTCCCCCAGCACCGTGCACGCTCATCTCTCTGCCCTGGAGGCGCGCGGGCTACTCAAGCGCGATGCCACCAAACCGCGCGCCCTGGAACTCTTTAACGAAGACGGTTCCTCTGTCTCTATTTCTAAATCTGACGAGCCCTCCGCACCTCGCGGGACTGTCTCGCTACCGCTCGTTGGTCGCGTCGCGGCTGGGATCCCCATTCTGGCCGAGCAGAATATCGAAGACACTTTTACTATCCCGACCGAAATCGCCAGTGATCAGGGGTCCTTTATCCTTGAGGTGCATGGGAGCTCAATGATCAATGTCGGCATCTTCAATGGCGATTACATCATCGTCCGTGAACAAAAGAGTGCCATGAACGGCGAAATTGTCGTGGCCATGATTGATGGTTCAGCGACCGTCAAGACGTTCTACAAGGAGCAGGGACGCGTACGCCTGCAGCCTGAGAATGACACCATGGAGCCTATCTATGCAACGAATCCCGTTATCCTGGGCAAAGTCGTCGGCTTGATGCGCCGGTTCTCGTAATGCAGAAACGCATCACCATCTTTGACACCGTCCGCGGGTTTACGATGATTTCAATGGCAGGTTTTCACGCTTGCTACGATCTCGCGTATCTGTACGACTGGGATATGCCCTGGTTTACCCAGACTGTCTTTCAAGACATCTGGCGCGCCAGCATCAGCTGGGTATTTTTGTTTATCGCGGGTTGGATGTGCACCCTTTCGCGCAACAATGCTAAACGAGCGGCCAAGTACGCTGCCGCAGCTTTGGTCGTCTGGATCGCAACAACGCTCGTATCGGTCGACGATTCAGTGAACTTTGGCATCATTTATTGCATGGCGGCGTGTACCGCTGTGGTTGCACTAACCCGTCCGCTACTCCAAAAAATACCGGGCTCGTGGGGAATCGCGGCGTGCCTTGTTCTTTTTGCCCTAACTTGGGGCATTCCAAAAGCGGTCTACCCACTCCCCTACCTGGCATGGCTAGGATTTCCGGGCCCGGGTTTTGTATCGGGAGACTACTATCCACTCATTCCGTTTGTCTTTATGTACCTTACCGGCTTTTTTGCTGCCCAGGCAGCACAAGCATCAAGCCTCGAAGCGCCAGAATGGGCATACGCGAATCCCATCCCGGCGCTCACAGTCCTTGGTCGGCATGCCTTACCGTTCTACCTGCTCCATCAGCCTGTCATTCTAGGCGTACTAGAACTCGTTTATTCCGTACGATAACGCTCGAGCCGCGGTGCAATACGAGCCGGCAGTTTCGCCACAATACGAACGCCATCCTCAAGATATTCCTCATGCAAAAGGGTCCCCTGCTCATGCACCAGCGTGATGAGGGCGCCTTCGCGATAGGGAATGTCGGCGGAAATCAGCACATCGGTGGCGGCCGCCTCGCGAGCAATGCGATCGACGAGATCGTCGAGCCCCTCGCCCGTTTGGGCCGAAAACAGAACGGCCTCGGGATAGCGACGACGGAAACTCAATCGATCAACGCTGTCGAGAAGATCGATTTTATTGAATACGGTCAGCGTCAAACGCTCTCCGGCGCCGATCTCATCAAGCACGCGGTCGACAGCCTCAAGCTGTCGCTCATAGTCCTCGTCAGACGCATCTACGACTTTGAGAATTAGATCGGCACCCAACACCTCGGACAGCGTCGATTTAAAGGCATCGACCAGACCATGCGGCAGCTTTTGAATAAAGCCGACGGTATCGGTGATCGTCATGCCGCGACCGCCGGGCAAGCGATACGAACGCGTCGTCGGGTCGAGCGTAGCAAACAGCTTGTCCTGCGAAAGTACCGTAGAGCCGGTCAGACGATTGAGCAACGTCGATTTACCGGCATTGGTATAACCGGCTAACGCGACACGAAATGCCGGTGACTCAATGCGACTCTTGGATTGAATATCGCGACGCTGTTCAACCTGCCTGAGCTCACGACGAAGTGCAGCGATCTTATTACGAATGAGGCGACGGTCGATCTCGAGCTGACTTTCGCCCTGACCAAAGCGTGAGCCGATGCCGCCGCGCGCCTGTTCCTTGGCGAGATGACTCCACATGCCACGCAGACGAGGTAACAGATATTGAAGCTGTGCCAGCTGTACCTGTAGGCGTCCCTCACGCGTCTGAGCATGCAGACCAAAGATATCCAAAATCAGTGCCGTACGATCGATAATCTTTACCGGCTCGCCCACGGCTTTCTCCAAATAGGACTGCTGCGAGGGCGTCAGGTCGTCGTCAAAAATAACGACATCGGCATCCATGCGATGCACCAGGCCGCAAAGCTCTTCAACCTTACCAGAGCCGATAAACGATTTGGGATACGGCTTTACCAAACGCTGAGACAAGCGAGCCACGCACTGGGCACCAGCCGTGTGGGCAAGGCGACCCAGCTCATCGAGCGAGCGATCGAGCGGCCATGCATTGTCGCGCCACTCAACACCAACTAAAATGGCACGCTCGGGCTCGGGTGCCGTGGGAACAAGGGGGAAACGGGCCATTAGGCAGCCTCAATACGATGCAGGATATCCTCAACGACCTCATCGATCGTACATTCATCCATATCAAACCACACGATACGGTCATCACGCTTAAACCACGAAAGCTGACGCTTGGCATAACGACGCGAACGTCTCTTAATGAGTTCGCGAGCCTCATCCATGCTTATCACGCCATTGAAAGCATCGATGATCTCTTTATAGCCAATTGCCTGCATCGACGTCAGGGCATCTCCCAGCCCTTGGTCCATAAGACCGCGGACCTCATCGACAAGACCCTGCTCAAACATCAGATCGACGCGTAGGTTAATGCGTTCATAGAGCACCTCGCGATTACGCGTCAGGCCAAACCATAACGCATGATAATGCTCGCGCGGAACACCAAACTGGCTTTTTTGCTGCGCATAGGAAACGCCATCATCATGCATCTCGAGCGCACGAATCACACGGCGCACGTTATGGGGATGAATAACAGCAGCCGATTCTGGATCGCGCACGGCAAGCAGGGCATGCAGTTCTTCCTCGCCAATACGCTCGGCAAGCTCCTGATAGCCCGCACGGCGATCGTCCTCAAGTTCACCCGAGGGAAAGTCCATCTCATCGAGGGCGGCCTTGAGATACAACCCCGTACCTCCGCAAAAAACCGGCAGGCAACCCGAACCAAGGAGACGTTCAACATGCGCGCGAGCGTCAGCCTGATAAAGCGCAGCAGAATATGCCACACCCGGCTCTACAATGTCGACGAGACGCAGCGGCGCCGTACACTTATCGGGCGCCATCTTTGCGGTACCGATGTCCATGCCGCGATAGATTTGCATCGCATCGCACGACAGCACTTCGGACGAAAGACGAGCTGCCAAACGGTCGGCGACATCACTCTTACCAACCGCCGTCGGACCGACGATCGCAACGGCGGAAAGACCTGCCCCGGGAGCAACCATTAGCGCGGCTCGCCCACAACGGAGCCGGACAAATACCAGGTCTTGGCAACGTCAACGTCAACATCAACGATCTTGCCAACAAGCTGATCGATGCTGTAGCCCTCGGGGATGGGCGCATGCACGGTCTGATTCTTGGGACTCTTGCCCAGCAGGACCGCGTCGTTCTTTTTACTCGTTCCCTCAATAAGCGCCGGCACCACAGCATGAAGCTCACCCTGGTTATACTCGTGTGCCGTGGTCTCGATAACCTTAACCAGGCGGTTGAAACGCTCAAGAATAACCTCATGCGGCGTAGGATCGTCAATCTCGGCGGCCGGGGTACCGGCGCGCTTGGAATAGATGAAGGTATAGGCCTGAGCATAGCGGACCATCTCGGCAAGTGAGAGCGTCTGCTCAAAGTCTTCTTCAGTCTCGCCCGGGAAGCCAACGATAATGTCGGTCGAGAGCGCGATGTCGGGCATGCGGTTGCGAATGCGATCGACCAGGCCCAGATAGTCCTCGCGTGTATAACGGCGATTCATCTCTTTGAGGATCCGCGTCGAACCTGACTGGACGGCCAGGTGCAGCTGCGGCATAACGGCAGGCGTCTCGGCCATGGCGTCGATGGTCTCGGGCAGCAGGTCCTTGGGATGTGAAGACGTAAAGAAGATGCGCTCCACACCCGTATCGCCCACGGCACGCAGCAGATCGGCAAAACGCGGCTTGCCAAACAGATCGCGACCATATGAGTTAACGTTTTGGCCCAGCAGCGTAATCTCACGCACGCCTTGGCGTACCAAACCGGTCACCTCGTCGACAATCTCCTCGAAGGGGCGGCTCTTTTCGCGACCGCGCACGTACGGCACGATACAATAGGTGCAGAAATTATTGCAGCCCGTCATGATAGGCACCCAGGCGTGATACTGGGTCTCGCGATGCCACGGCATGCTCATGGCATCCGTATCCTCATGCTCATTGGTGCGAATATGACGCTTGCCGTCAAGGAACGCCTCGGCAATGAGCTCGGCCACATGAGCGATGGAATGTGTACCGAAGATGACGTTGACGTTATCGACGTTGGTAAGCAGACCCTCGCCATCGCGCTGCGCGATGCAACCACCAACGGCAACAACACGCTTGCCCGAAGGCGAAGGCGGCAGGCTCTTGCAAGAGTTGCACTGGCCGTACAGGCGAGTATCGGCGGCCTCGCGCACGCAGCATGTCATGAAGACAACGATATCGGCATGCGCAGGTTCGAGCGCCATGAGACAACCATACGAATCGAGCAGACCGCTCACGCGCTCAGAGTCGTGCTGATTCATCTGGCAGCCAAAGGTGCGGATAAAGTAGGTTTTACCGGCAAGAATATCGCGTACGGAACGCTGATCCATATGCATAAGTCCTAACGATGGGGAGCTAAACAAGGCAATCAGAAGCTATGCCACAGGCTTAACATCATCCATGACGACGTTATCCATAGCAGCTCGATTGATCTGGTGAACGTAGATAGAAAGGCGGATGGCCGTGCGCGACTCACCGTTAATGAGGATGTCGGAGAACACGGGCGCGCAGGAAATATCAAAACCGGTTGGGATCAAAAAACCGCGCGCGATAGCCACTGCCTTAATGGCCTGGTTGACCGCACCGGCGCCGACACACTGAATGTTGACGGGTACACCATCCTTGACCATGCCGGCGATGGCGCCGGCAACGGACGCGGGCGATGATTTGCTTGATACCTTCAGGCAATCCATGAAGAAACTCCTGCGTTTAAAAGTACGTTTTAACTGCAATAACTGTATCGTACCGAGTGGACTCGGTAAAGGCACTATTCCTCTTTGGCAAGATCGAAGGTCACGGTGATTCGATCACGCGAAACGCGAATCTTTGGGTCGCCGCAAAGGTTGAGATAGTACCGGGCGGCAAGGTCATTAAAGTCGCGCTCCACAGCACGCGAAAACTGTGCCATATCATCCTTGGCAATACGTAGCCCGCGACGATCCTTTGCGAGATCGACAGGAGCCGGCGCATGCGAGGACGAATCACGCTCGCGCAGCAGACGCGCGGTCACACCGCGAACGGGCTTAATCTGCCCTGCCAAAATGCGATGAGCCGTGCGCTCGGACATCTCAAGACCCAAACCCGCACAGATACGGATAAAGTCCTCGGCATCAGAAGCAAGGCCTAAACGATCGATAACCGGAAGCTCGCTCTCGTCATCAATGAACAAGAGACGAGACGTATCAAGCCGACCTGACGCCTGAGCATAAAGGGTCGCGGCAATCTCAGACGGAGAGCCCAGATAGACATCGCAACCACGCAACTCCTCGAGCGCAAACTCACAAGCAGCGCGAATAATATTATGCGGACCGCGAGCACAGACGTAACGCCCGTCCTCATCCTTGACGGCCTGGGGCCAGCTGGACTGATCGACACGCTCACTGAGGCGGTCGACTGCGACGCTCACCTTGAAGGCTGAACCAAGATCGACGCCGGACGTGACCACACGGGCCTCGTCGGTGTTCTGTTTGATCGAAAACAATGCCATGCCACGACCGTGAACGCCCCAACGGTCCATCTTCATGCTCTCGAGCTTGGAGGTAACGCGGGCATCGAAGATTCGCTCTTGCATATCCTGCGGAACGCCCGAACCGTTATCCAGAAAGACAAGCGTGCGGACGCCATCTTCCTTGGTCGTGGCGAGATAGACCTTGTCGGCGCCGGCATCTCGAGCATTGCGGAGCATTTCTATGACGATATCCTCGACATGCTGAATGTCGTGCTTTGCCTGGCGCCGCTCAGCCTCCGAAACGCGGAGGCGGACATACCCCTCGCCAAGGTTCTCCTCGACGCGAAGGTTGCCCTCCCCCGACATCGACGCGATAAATGAGATGAGCTCGTTCGCGTCGCTCATGTTATTTTGCGATATCGACAGCGCGGCTCTCGCGAATTACGACGACGCGCACCTGACCGGGATACTCCATCTCTTCCTCGATCTGATGGGCGATATCGTGAGCCAGAACCGTGGACTGGGCATCGGAGATCTTATCCGGCTGAACCATGACGTGGACCTCGCGACCGGCCTGCATGGCATAGGTACGCTCGACGCCGTCATGGGAGTTGGCAATCTCCTCGAGCTTCTCAAGACGCTTGATGTAGTTCTCGGCAGACTCGCGACGGGCTCCGGGGCGAGAGGCAGAGACAGCATCGGCGGCCTGTACCAGGACATCGAGCACCGTGTTGGGGTCGACATCGGCATGATGAGCCTCGATAGCGTGGACGATAACGGGCTTCTCGCCATAACGGCGGGCAAGCTCGGCGCCGATGACGGCATGCGGGCCCTCGACGTCGTGGTCGATTGCCTTGCCCAGGTCGTGCAGCAGGCCGGCGCGCTTAGCGGTCACAACATCCAGGCCAAGCTCGGAAGCCATCACGCCGCACAGATCAGAGACCTCGAGGGAGTGCTGAAGCACGTTCTGACCAAACGAGGTACGGTAGCGCAGGGCACCAAGGGTCTTGACGATCTCAGGGTGTAGGTCGTGGATGCCGGTATCGAAGGCAGCCTGCTCGCCAGCCTCGCGCACGCGCTGCTGAACCAGGTCGGCAGCCTTGTGATACATCTCCTCGATGCGAGCAGGGTGAATGCGGCCGTCGGCGATGAGGTTCTCGAGGGCGACACGGGCGGTCTCACGACGGACCGGGTCGAAGCTCGAAAGAACGACGGTCTCGGGCGTGTCGTCGATCACGAGGTTGACGCCGGAAACCTGCTCAAAGGTCCGGATGTTGCGACCCTCGCGACCAATGATGCGGCCCTTGAGGTCATCAGAGGGAATATGCACAGAGGTAACGGTAACCTCGGCAGTGTGGTCGGCAGCGCAGCGCTGAATCGCCAGGGACAAGATCTCCTGGGCAGTCTTATGGCACTCGGCGCGAACCTGCTGCTCGGACTCGCGAATGATCGTGGCGGCCTCGTGGGTGACCTCGCCGCGAACCTTATCGAGAAGCTCCTTGTGGGCGTCCTCGCGGGTAAGGTCGGCGATTCGCTCGAGCTCGGAGGTCTGCTTTGCGCAGAGCTCCTCGAGCTCACGGGAGCGCTTCTCGACCTGACCGGCCTGGCTGGACAGCTGATGCTCGCGCTTGTCGAGAGCGTCGTTGCGGCGATCGAGGGATTCCTCGCGCTGCATCACGCGGTTCTCGAGCGTACGAATCTCGTTCTTACGCTGCTTGTCCTCGGCTTCGGCAGCTTGCTTGTTCTTGATGATCTCTTCCTTGGCCTCAAGCAGAGCCTCTTTTTTGAGGGTCTCGGCCTGACGCTTTGCATCACCGATCAAGGACTCAGCCTGTGCATGTGCCGACTGGATCTTTTCGTCGGCCTCGTGAAGACTACCCTGCTTGGCGGTGCGCATGTAGGCAATGGCGGCGATGGCACCCAAAACGATGCCAACGAGCGCTGCGATGATAGGCATGCTCACTCCTTTTGATGGATTCGTTGCACAACAAAGCGAACCGTCCTTACGAACGGCTCGCGACATTTGAGTAATATGGGCGCAGCTTATGCGGGTCGGATACAGATAAACATATAAACAAACTCATCACAGATGAGCACATATCACAAAGCAAATGACAGTGTTTATCGTACGTTGAACCACAACAACTGTCAAATAAATGGCCCCCGTACGGCGGCTAAAACAAGGTGAACGGCAGGGCCACAAAACGCATACGCTTAAAGCGCACATTCCTAGCATTCGGCATCGAGACGCGCCTTAACGGCATCGGCGGCGATGTGATACGAGAAGCCCTTGCCCATCAAAAACCGAACCAGTTTTTCGAATCCGCGCGTCTCTGGAACACGCCGCTTGGCGAGCAGGGCTGACGCACGCGCCAAATCGTCTTCGACAGCAAAATAATCCTCGGGATAACCGGGAATGTCATCGAGCACAACATGACGGCGCTTGAGCTCGGTCTCGATTTTGCGCTGTCCCCAACCGCGCCGCTTGCGTTCCTCGATAAAGTACGAGCAAAAGCGGTTCTCGTCTAAAAAGCGATACTCGGTGGCGCGCTCGACGGCGAAATCGATCGCAGGATGGCGAAAGCCGTAGCGAGCCAACTTGTCACGGACCTCACCCGTCGCATGGTCGCGTCGCGACAACATCTCGGTCACCATGGTGAGAGCACATTTACGCTCGATGAGCTGAACCGCCTCACGAAAGTTATCCCAATCACAGGGAAAATCGGGGCGGTTTTTGACATACAGGCGCGCGACCCGCACGGGAATCCAAATGGACCGCTTAAAACCGCCCTCAAGCTCACAATCGATATGTGCGCAAGGCTTTTTGGACTCATATCCGCTCGAGAACGAGGAGGCAGCCTTCTTATCGGGAAAGACGACCGTGGCCTCGGTCACCGTATACGACATGAGCGTAACCGCTACTCGTCGTCGTCATCGAGCATGGCGGACCCATCGATGGCGTAAAGCTCGTCGAACTCCTCGCCGGAAGGCTGATCCGCAGCCGGCTGATCGGTCAGCTCGACCTCGGACGGAGCATCGTCATCAAACTCAAGTCCGCAGGCAAGGCGAACCTTATGCTCAATCTCGTCGGCGCAATCGGGGTGTTCGCGCAGGAACGCCTTGGCGGCCTCGCGACCGTTGCCGAGCTTGTCCTCGCCATAGGCAAACCAGGAGCCCATCTTCTTGCAAATGCCGCACTCGACAGCCATGTCCAAGATCGAGCCCTCCTTAGAGATGCCTGTGCCGTACATGATGTCGAACTCAGCAGAACGGAACGGAGCTGCCACCTTGTTCTTAACGACCTTGGCGCGCACGCGGTTACCGATAACCTCGTCCTTAAGCTTAATGCTGTCGATACGGCGAATGTCGATACGCACCGAAGAGAAGAACTTAAGGGCGCGGCCGCCCGTCGTGGTCTCGGGGTTGCCGAACATGACGCCGATCTTCTCACGCAGCTGGTTAATGAAGATGCACGTCGTGTTGGACTTGGACAGCGAGCCGGCGAGCTTTCGGAGCGCCTGGCTCATCAGGCGAGCTTGCAAGCCGACCGTGGTATCGCCGATCTCTCCCTCGATCTCGGCACGCGGAGTCAGCGCGGCGACAGAGTCGACGACGATGGCATCGATGGCGCCGGAACGCACGAGCATGTCAACAATCTCGAGCGCCTGCTCACCCGTATCGGGCTGGGAAATGAGCACCTCGTCAATATCCACGCCAATGCGCGCGGCATACGTGGGATCGAGCGCGTGCTCGGCATCGATAAATGCCACAACGCCACCCATTGCCTGGGCCTCGGCCAGGATCTCGAGCGAAAGCGTCGTCTTACCGGAGGACTCGGGACCGTAGATCTCGACAATACGACCGCGCGGCACACCGCCGATACCCAGAGCGGCGTCAAGTGCCAGAGCGCCCGTGGGAATGGCCTCGACCTCGAGCTCGGGGCCGCCGTCACCATACCTCATGATGGAACCTTGACCGAACTTCTTCTCGATCTCGGCCTTGGTGGTGGCGATCATCTCTTCGCGCTCTTTACCCGTCGTGGGTGCATGGACGGTACGTACGGGACCTGAATTCTTGGCCATGAATAGCCCTCCTCTTAACAACCTGCATCGATAATAAACGAACGACTGTTCGTGGTCAACCGTTCAGACCAATCATATGCAGGCAGTCTTTCCAAAACCCAACCAAACGCCGACCAAACACTGGCCAAATGCTTGACCACATAGGGCCAAATAAAAACAAGGAAGGAGAAAATACACCTATGACCAGCACAAACGCTAAATTCGCCAGAGGTCCCTATCTCCACAATTAAGGGGCCCTAAGGCCCCTTAAAACACGCCTATTCCATAGAGTTGAGCACAAGGGCAATGCGTCCCAATGCCTCCGTGACCGCATGGGCACGAACACACGAACGGTCGACCTCATAGTGGCAACGCACAGAATCCACGACCGGCACTTCCCCATCGACCGTGCGATACGCCCAGCCAATATAGAAGGTGCCAGCCGGATCGTCCTCGGTACCGCCGCCGGGACCAGCATAGCCCGTTGCGCTCACGGCAACATCGCTCTGGTACAGATCTAGCGACCCCGCCGCCATCTCGCGCGCGGTCTGATGCGACACCGCGGTATAGCGGTCGAGCGTTTCCTGCTCAACACCCAGCACGCGATGCTTGATCTCATCACAGTAGGTTACCGCACCGCCACGCAGCACCGCCGAGGCGCCCGGGATATCGGCGATCGTCGAGGAGATCATACCTGCCGTCAGCGACTCAGCCGTCGAAACCGTCACGCCCCGAGCGCTCGCGCGCTCGACAATATCGCGCGCCAGCTCCTCGTTATGAGCGGAAATCTGCTCAAAAGAGTCCGTCATACCCACCAGGACCTAGACCGAAAAGACGATCTTGCGGCAGTGCCAGAAGTACTGGGCGCCCGAGATAACGGTCAGGACAACGGCAACGGCGTACAGGAAGCGCGATAAAGAGTAGATGCCGAGCGTCAGCGCCACCGGGCCAAGGTGCAAGCCGGCCATCGCAAAGACGCACAGGTAACCGCAGATGGAGACCATCGTGGTCGCCGTCTTGTACTTGCCGAGCTTATCGGCGGCAACGACCACACCAGCGGCACTCGCAACCATGCGCAGGGCGCTCACCAGCAGCTCGCGGAACAGGATAATGGACACCGACCACACGGTTACGGCACCAAAGTCCAAGAACAGCAGCAGGGCAGAGAACACGAGCAGCTTATCGGCGATGGGATCCAAGAACTTACCGAAGTCGGTAATCTCGTTGCGCGAACGAGCCAAGTAGCCATCAACCTTATCGGTGCACGACAGGATGACGTACAGAATAAAGGCGGCGGCGGCGAGCGGGCCGTCGAAGGTGCTCCAATCCGTACCGGCAACGCTCGTGTGAGACAGCGCCGACACGATCATGAACACCGGGATAAAGACGATGCGCACGCACGTCACGATATTGGCGGGTGTCCAGACACTCGTCAGTTCCTTATTACTCTCGTTAGCCACAACGCGCTCCTACTCCACAACATGACCGATAAGCTCATAGCAGAAGCTATCGGTAAACTCGACGGTCAGAATATCGCCCACAGATGCCTCGCTGGCATCCAGATGCACCGCGCCATCGGAATCGGGCGCCTGGAACCAAGCATGGCCAATCAGCTCGGCACCGTCCTCGGTCTCTTCGATACCGTCGACGATCACCTGGGCGCGCTCGCCCACATGTGCGGCGGTGGCGGCAAAACCGAGCGACTCGGCCAGGTCCATGGCCTCCTGGGCGCGCTCGAGCTTGACCTCTTCGTCGACCTGACCCTCCATCTTGGCGGCCAGGCTGCCCTCCTCACGCGAGTAGGCAAAGACGCTCGTGTAGTCAAAGCCGACGGTGTCCATAAAGTCGATAAGGTCGCGGAACTCGTCGTCAGTCTCAGTCGGGAAGCCGACCATGGCCGTGGAACGGATCACGATGCCGGGGATGCGCTCACGCAGATCGCGGAACAGGTCCTCGAGCTCCTGGCGCGAACCGGAGCGACGCATGGCCTTGAGTATGCGAGCATCGCAGTGCTGCACGGGGATATCAATATAGGGCAGCACCTCGGGCGTATCGCGAATGGTCTCAATGAGCTCATCGGTCATGCCCTCGGGCTGCAGGTAGAGCACACGGACCCAGACGTTCTGCGGGCGCACGGCCTCGGCGACTGCGCGCAGCAGCTGCGCCAGATTGCGCGGCGAACCCTCGACGACGCCCTCATCCGCAAAGTCGGTGCCCCAGATGCCCGTGTCCTGGCCGATCAGCACGATCTCTCGCACGCCACCGGCAACCAGGTCGCGCACCTCGGAGATGATGCTCTCGGCATTGCGCGAATGATAGCGGCCGCGGATGTAGGGAATCATGCAGAAGCTGCAGAAGCGGTTGCAGCCATCGGAAATCTTGACGTAGGCGACAGCGCCCTCGACAGTGCGCTTGACCTGCGGAATATAGGCGGCGATCTCACGCTCGACACCCAGCACGCCATCGATGACCGCCACGATGCCGTCCTCTTCGTCGGCCTTCACAAAGGCAGCGACCTCGGGCAGCTCGTCAGGCAGGTCGTCGCCATAGCGCGACGGCACGCAACCGCACATGACGATGGGACAGGAGCGAACGCCGTCCTGCACCTCATTGGCGAGCTCGAGCGTGGTCTCGATGCTCTCAGACGTTGCGGAGGCGAGGAACGAGCATGTATTGACAATGGCGATATCGGCTTCCTGCGGGTCGAATGCCTCCTCGTAGCCTGCGGCGGTCAAAAGAGAACGCATCCGGTCGGTGTCAACCTCGTTCTTAGCGCACCCGAGGGTGATGTAGAGCACGGAGCCCAACGGTGTATCCATGTTGGAGAGCGGTCCTTTCGAATGATATTAGCGGTAGTTGGTGAACTGCAGCGGCTGGCCGTAGTCCTGGTCGCGCAGGAACTGAATCACGGTCTGCAACGCGTCCTTCGAAGCAGAGGAAACACGCAGCTTGTCGGCCTCGATGGCCACCTTGACCTTGAGCTTTTGGTCCTTGATGTCCTTGTTGATCTTCTTGGCGGTCGCCTGGTCGATACCCTCGACGATATGGCCGAGCACGCGCACGGTGCCGCCCGATGCCGCCTGCGGAGCATCCCACGAGACAGCCTTGAGGTCGATGCCGCGCTTGATGAGCTTGGAGCTCAGGACATCGATGATCTGCTTGGAGACAAAGTCAGCCGGGGCGTTGATCGTAAAGAGCTTGTCGCCCTTCGAAAGCTCGATCGTGGCGCCAGAATCCTTCAGGTCATAGCGCTGGGAAATCTCGCGCGTGGTCTGCTGGAAGGCGTTGTCGACCTCTTGCATGTTGACCTCGGACACGACGTCGAAGCTGGAATCTTTAGCCATGATGTTTCCTTTCGCGTACGAGCGGCTTAATAGCTATCGTACGAATAGTCGGTAGAATCGGTGGGCGTCTGACCGTCAGTTGCGGTATCGGCGCCATCCGTGGACTGGGCATCGATGCCGTCGGTGGTATCGGTACCATCAGTGGTGTCGGCACCATCAGAACTTTCACCATTCTCGGAATCAGTCGTCTCCTTCTTGGGAACGGTGATCGTCACACGCGCCACGCCCGAAGTCTTGGTATCGTAACGGACCTTTTCGCCGTTCTTGGTAACGGTGACATCGGAAGGCTTGGACGTGGTGATCTCGATCGAGGACTCGGGCGTGTACTCCTGCTCAAAGGGGCCAGTCGCCTGGGCGCCATAGACCGACTTTCCATCGACCTTGACCTCAATCCACGCGGTCTTTCCCTTGGCAACGGAGACCTTGACCTTCGTTACCTCGTTCTCTTCCTTTTTAGCCGTCGTCTTGGTGGCGTCCGAATCGGTCGACTCATCCGTCGACTCATCGGTGTCTTCGTCCTCGTCGACCGTTTCGGTCTTCTTAGAAGACTTCTTGGTCGTCGTCTTGGTAGCAGTGGGCGTCTCGGGCGTGGTCTCGGGCGTCGAAGATGCGCAGCCGCGCAGAAGTACCACGATGAGCACGATCAGCAGCAGCGTCACGGCACCGATGCCAGCGTAGACGATACGCGGATCGAGCCCGTTGTTTTGAGGAGTACGAGATCCGCCGCGTCCACGACTGGAACTGCTGCGGCCGCCTCCCTGAGGCATACGACCACGATTGCTATCGGAACGACCACGATAGCCACCCTGGCCCTGAAGGCCGCGCTGACCCGAGCGGGGCGCAAGTTCACCGCGGCCTTGATAGCCACGCTGGCCCGAACGCGGAGCCGAAGGGCGCTGGCCACACGGCTGAGACTGAGAGCGAAGACGCGGCGTCACCTGCGTAGTATCGGCATCCGCATAGCCACCGCGAGAGCGTCCGGTGGAGACACCACGGTAACCGCGATCGGAATAGCCGCCGTCGCCGTAGCCGGCACGAGGGTCACGCGCCACGCCGCGGGCAGCGGGGAGTGCACGGTCCTCGGGCATCGGCGCACTGCGGAACCGGTCACGCTGTGAGCGAATCTCCTCGCCCGAACCCGTCTCGGTAATATAACCGGCCTGCTGAGGACGCTGTCCATAGCGGGTCGAACGACCGCCCTGAACCATCAGAAAGCGCCCGTTATCGACCGAGGAACGCGAATTGACGTAGCCGGCGGCGTCCTGAAAACGACCGCCCTGCTGCGACGTCTCGCGTTCGTATGCCATCAGGTCGTCAAAGTAGGCATTGACGACCTCGCGCGGATTGAGGCCCAAAAAGCGAGCATAGCTCGAAATCATGCCCTGCGCATAGCCGCGCGGCGGCATCGAAGCAAAGTTACCGGTCTCGAAAAACTCGATGATCTGCGGCCTGATTTTGATGGTGTTGGCGACCTGCTGAATGGAAAGGCCCATTCGGCGACGCTGCTCGAGCAGCATGTCACCAAAGCGTGCAGCCATCAGAATCCTCCAAACTCACGATCTTCACGTGCCATCTCGGCGTCGACAGATTTCAGCGCGGCAAGTCCCTCCTCGTCCAGCAGAACCTCGCGCGGCTTCGAACCGTCGGGCGGGCCGACGACACCCTTTTCTTCCAGCATGTCCATAATACGCCCGGCGCGCGCATAGCCAACCTTCAGACGACGCTGCAGGCCAGATGTGGAGCCAAGCTGCGAATCCACCACAATATGGGCGGCTTCCCAGATGAGCGGATCATCGTCTTGCGGCTCGGCGACTCCGGTGCGGACAATGCCGCCGCCACCCGCCATGGACATGGAAGCGGGCGCCACGGCAGACAGGATCTCCTCGTGGTAGTCGGGCTCGCTCTGCGACTTGACGAACTCGACAATCTCGTTGATTTCGTCGTCCGAAACAAAGCAGCCCTGGATACGGCGAGGCTTGCCCCAGTCGACCTTGGAGAACAGCATGTCACCCAAACCGGTGAGCTTTTCGGCACCCATCTGGTCGATGATGACGCGCGAGTCGATGCCCGTGGCGACGTTAAAGGCGATGCGGTTGGTGATGTTGGCCTTGATGAGACCTGTCACCACGTTGGAGCTGGGGCGCTGCGTGGCCACGATAAGATGAATACCGGCGGCACGGCCCAGCTGAGCGATACGAACGATCGACGCCTCGACATCCTTGCCGGCGACCATCATCAGGTCCGAAAGCTCGTCGATGATGATGACCAAGTAGGGCATCTTTTGCGGCGGGTTGTCGTAATGTTCAAACTCGCCGGCGGCCTGCTTTTCGTTGTAGGTCGAGATCTTACGCACGTTGAGACGCTCGAAGACCTTCAGGCGACGCTCCATCTCGGACACGGCCCATTGCAGAGCGCTAGCGGCTTGCTTGGGCTCGGTCACCACGGGCACATAGAGATGCGGCAGACCGTTATAGCCCGCAAGCTCGACGCGCTTGGGGTCGACCATGATCAGGCGAACGTCCTCGGGAAGGGCGCGCATGAGCAAGGTCGTGATGATGGAGTTGATCATGACCGACTTACCGGAGCCCGTGGTACCGGCAATCAGCAGGTGGGGCATCTTGGCGAGATCGGCGACGACCGGCGTGCCCTCGGCGTCGCGGCCGATGGCGAGCTCGAGCGGACCGCCCTTCACATAGGGCAGCACGTCGCCCAGATTGACGTTCTGGCGCTTGCGGTTGGGAATCTCGATGCCCACGAGCGAGGTGCCGGGAATCGGGGCAAAGATACGCACCGACTGAGCAGCGAGCGAAAGCGCGATATCGTCCTCGAGGCTCGAAATCTTGCTCACGCGCTCGCCCTCGCCAGGTTGCAGCTTAAAGGTCGTCACCGTAGGGCCGGCGATCCAGCCGACCACGCGGGCACTGCGGCCAAACTCAAGCAACGTGGACTGCAGCGACTCGGCAGTCTGTTCAAGCTCCTTGTCCGAAGACGCGGCAGAAGCCGACTGCGGGTTGGCATGCAGGATCTCGAGCGGCGGAAGCTTGAGGCCATCCCCTTCTTCGCCCTCGTTATCTGCAGCGTCGTCGTCCACTCCCCCATCACGAGCCGCAGCCGATTCGACAGCACTCGAGGCAGCGCTATCGGCAACCTTGGGATGCTTCAAGAAGTCGGGAATCTGAGGTGCTGCCGAGACAGGATTCACGGCAAACGGCGGCTCGGACTCGTCAATCTTATCGGGGTCGTCTTCCATCGAAAGCTGGCCGGTTACCTGGCCGCGCTTTGCATGGCGACGCGGCAGCAAAGTTGTCTTTGCGGTCTCAATCGGAGTCTCGTCGTCCTCGTCATCACCCTCGGTAAGTTCAATCTCGCTCTCGGACCAAGACGGATCGGGCTCACTCGTATTGAGCTTGGGAACCGTTTTGCCCTTCTTGGCATGTCGGCGCGGCAGCAGCGTCGTCTTAGCGCGCTCAGCCTCCACGGCATCGGACACGTCGACAAACGGATCCTCATCCTCGTCGTCATCGTCCAAAACCGGGTCCGCATCGTTGCCCATGACCGTGGTCATGGCAACATCAGAGGCCTTTTGACGAAGAATGCTCAGATGCGGACGGGCGACACCAGGCACCGACAGGGCCTCATCGTCACCCCACGGGCTCGCGTTAACATCGGCACGACGGCGTTCGGCAAAATCTGTCGCACAATCGCGGGCGGAGCGCAGCACGCCGCCCACCGAAAAGCCAATGATAACCAGGCCCACGACGACAAGGCCCAGCAGGACAACCATCGCGATAGGCTTACCCAGGGCATTCTGCAGCGCACTCGCAATAAACGCACCGATGTAGCCACCCGAGGCGGACAGATTTTGCGGAGTAAACATAAGGTCACACGAGTTGCTCGTACCCGGCACCATCAGCGAAAGAATGGAGACGACGGCGATAAAGACCACGGCGCCGCCCGCAACAGAGCGCACGTTGAGCGGCGAGTCCTCGCCTAAAAAGAGCGTGGCGGCAAACAGCAAGATGACGATCGGCAACACGTAGGCGCCCAGACCAAAGCCTAAGTGGTAGAAACCGGCAACCGCAGCTGTAACGGGTGCAGTCGCCGGCGAAATCACGGCAATAAAGGACGCAATCGCCAAAACGGCAATGACCACGCCGGCGATATCGCGATTGGCTGAGGGCTCGACCAAGGGCTCAAAATCGTCGAAGTCTGCCTCGTGGCCCTTATTGGCACGCAGATGGGAACCGGCACCCTTAGCAGATGCCGGTTGGTTATTGGCCTTATTGCCTTTGGCGTTTTGTGCAGATCCGCGCGCCAAACTAAACCTCCATGACGACCGGGATGATCATCGGACGGGTACGCGTACGGCTCCAGATAAAGTTAGAGAGCGAATCGCGCACGGCCTTGCGAATGGCATCGGAACCGCTGCTCGTAAAGCTGAACTTGCCCTTCTCGATCGTCTTCATGATGGATGCGGAGGCATCCTCGGAGAACTGGTCGTCGATGGCAAACGAAACACCGCGGCCCGAGAACTCGATGGCCTCGATCTTCTTGTGCTTGAGCGAGACGATGGCAACAGCGGTAACCATACCGTCGTTGGCGAGCTTCTGGCGATCGCGCAGGACGATGGGGTCGGTATCGCCGATACGCAGGCCGTCGACGTAGACGACGCCAGACTCGACGGGCGTACCGCGCTTGACGATACCGCCGCGCATCTCGAGCGTGTCACCGTTATCGAGGATAAAGATATGGTCGTCCTTGAGACCCATCTTGCGGGCCAGCTGGGCGTGTGCCCGCAGATGCACGGCCTCACCGTGAACCGGCATAAAATACGTGGGCTTGGCCATGGCCATCAGGAGCTTGAGCTCCTCCTGGCTACCGTGACCGGAGACGTGGACGAGAGCGCGGTTCTTATCCCACACGTCGCAGCCGAGCTTGGCCAGGCTGTTGACGACCTGCTGGACGGCCTTCTCGTTGCCGGGAACAGGAGTTGCCGAAAGGATAACGGTATCGCCCTCGTGGATGGAGAGCGTCTTGTGCTCGCCATTGGCCATGCGGGACAGGGCCGACAGCGGCTCACCTTGCGAACCGGTGCACATGACGACAATCTTGTCGTCGGGCAGGTTATCAATGTCGAAGGCATCGATGATATCAGCGTCGTCGATGTTGAGGTAGCCCAGCTCACGCGCCACGCGGGTGTTCGTGAGCATGGAGCGACCGGTCACAACGACCTTACGGCCGCACTTGCGGGCGGCATCGCAGATCTGCTGCAGACGATGGATGTGGCTCGAGAACGACGCGACGAACACGCGACCCGGCGCATTCTTGATGGCGTGCAGCAGGTTGGGACCAACCTCGGCCTCGGACTTGGTAAAGCCGGGAACCGTGGCATTGGTAGAGTCGGAAAGCAGCAGGTCGATGCCCTGCTTGGCAAAGCGGCTGATAGCGGCATAGTCGGGCGTAACGCCGTCGATGGGCGTCTGGTCGAGCTTAAAGTCGCCGGTGTGCATAACGGTGCCCTGATTGGTGCGGATGAACACGCCCAGAGCGCCGGGGATGGAGTGTGTCATCGAGAAGAAGTCGAGCGAGATGCCGCCGAGGTTGACATGGCTACCGCCCTTGACCTCGCGGAACTTGGGTGCGCGGATGCGGAACTCGGAAAGCTTGCCCTCGATGAAGCCGAGCGTCAGCTTGCTCGAGAAGATGGGCACCTTGTTGTTGAGGTCCTGCAGCAGATACGGAAGCGAACCGGTGTGGTCCTCGTGGCCGTGGGTGACGATGATACCGCGGAGCTTCTCCTCGTTCTCCAGGACATAGGTGTAGTCGGGAAGCACCAGATCGATACCGGGCTGGGAGTCATCCGGAAACATGAGGCCGGCGTCGACGAGCACCATGTCGTCGCCGCACTCAAAGACCGTCATGTTCTTGCCGATGCCATCAAGGCCGCCGAGCGGGATGATCTTCAAGGGAGATGATTTTTTAGCTGCCATAGGTAAGTGTGGTTTCCTTTCTTCGAAACGGGTCTGGAACAACCGACGGGGCGCTTCTGGCAAACCGACCGCCGGGCACATACAACAAAGCATCGCAGAGTCGATGCAGTAACCTCAGTATGATACCCATTTGCCCACCAACAGACCACCCATGCATTAAAGCCCCATCTGAACCGATCTATCCCACCGGTCTGTGGCCATCGGGGGCCGCGGGTAAAGTTTATCGCGAGTTCCGCACGAGCCGGAGAGCACTTAATGTGCTCTCCGTGCGAGCAGGACTGTAGAGCAGGAAACTTTACCCGCGGCCCCCGCCGGGAATAGGAAAAGGGCGACCCCCTTAGGAGTCGCCCTTGTTGAGCTGCTTATGTTTAGCTGTTACTCGGCGTCGTGGTGACGGCGGGGCTTGCGGCCTCCGTTGTCGCCGGGACGGCGCGGACGGTCGCTGCGCTCGGAGCGCTCGCGACGCGGACGCTCACGGCGCTGGAAGTGCTCGCCGTCGCCCTCGGAGGCACCCTCGGCGCGAGCCGGGGCCTCGGGCTTGTCAAGACGATCGAGCGAGATCTTGCCGCGATCGTCGACCTCGATGACGACGACCTTGACCTCGTCGCCAACGTTGAGGACGTCCTCAACCTTCTCGACGCGGCCCTTGGCAACGCGGGAAATGTGCAGCAGGCCGTCCTTACCGGGCAGCAGGTTCACGAAGGCGCCGAAGGGCTGGATGGAGACGACGCGACCGGTGTACTCCTCGCCCGGCTCGGGAACCTTGATGATGAGCTTGATGCGCTCGACGGCCTGGTCCACGGACTCGCCGGTGCCGCCGACAAAGACGGTGCCGTCCTCCTGGATGTCAACCGAAGCGCCGGTCTCGTCCTGGATGCTGCGGATGACCTTACCGCCGGAACCGATGACGTCGCGGATCTTATCGGTCGGAACCTGGATGGAGACGATGCGCGGAGCGGTGCTGCGCGTGGTATGACGCGGCTCGGGGATCACATCGAGCATCTTCTGCAGGATGTACGCACGACCCTCCTTGGCCTGCTGCAGGGCGCGGGCCAGGATGTCGAAGGTAAGGCCGGTGGCCTTGTTGTCCATCTGCAGGGCGGTAATGCCCTCGGTGGTGCCGGTGACCTTAAAGTCCATGTCGCCCAGGAAGTCCTCGAGACCCTGGATATCCGACAGGACCACGGTCTTGCCCTCCTCCTGGATCAGGCCCATGGCGATACCGGAGACCGGGCGCTTAATGGGCACGCCGCCGTCCATAAGGGCGAGCGTGGAACCGCAGGTCGAAGCCATCGAAGAGGAGCCGTTGGACTCCATGACCTCGGAGACCACGCGGATGGCGTAGGGGAACTCGTTTTCGTCGGGGAGCACCGGAAGCAGGGCGCGCTCGGCCAAGTTGCCGTGACCGATCTCGCGGCGCTTGGGGCTGCCCATGCGACCGGTCTCGCCGGTGCAGAACGGCGGGAAGTTGTAGTGGTGCATGTAGCGCTTGCCCTCGGTGGGCTCGATGGTATCCAGACGCTGGCCCTCGTTAAGCATGCCGAGTGACAAGACAGAGAGCACCTGGGTCTGACCGCGCTGGAACAGGCCGGAGCCGTGAACGAGCGGCAGGTAGTTGTCCTTCACCATGATGGGACGGATCTCGTCGGCGGCACGGCCGTCAACGCGCTCGCCGGTCTCGACGACCATGGTGCGCATGGCCTTCTTCTCGAGCTTCTTCAGCGCCACGGGAATCTCGCGCTCCCAAGCGGCCTGCTCCTCCTCGGTGAACTCGGCGCGGATGGACTCCTTCAGGGCCTCGACTTTGCCGATACGGGAGAGCTTGTCGGCGTCGCGCAGGGCGGCTGCCATCTCGTCGTAGTGGGCGAAGATGCGCTCCTGGACCTCCTCGACGGGCTGATCGAGCGGGTACTCCTTCTTGACGATGGGGCCGTTGACCTGCTCCCACTCGGCGACGAACTCGTCTTGAGCCTGGCAGAAGGCGGCAAGGGCCTCCTGGCCAAACTTCATGGCGGCGAGCATGTCGTCCTCGGAGATCTCCTCGGCGCCGGCCTCGACCATCGAGATGAAGTCGGCAGAGCCGCCCAGCTCCAGGTCCAGATCGGAGTTCTCGCGCTCCTCGTAGGTGGGGTTGACGATAAATTCGCCGGTCTCCACGTTACGACCGATGCGCACGCAGGCAAGCGGGCCCTCGAAGGGCACGCCGCCGAGCGTCATGGCCAGAGAGGCACCCATAACGTTGATGACGTCAAAGGGGTTGACCTGGTCGGCGACAAGCGAGGTGGCGACGATGTGCACCTCGTTGCGGAAGCCGTCCGGGAAGCTCGGGCGAATCGGACGGTCGATCATGCGCGCGGTGAGCGTGGCCTTCTCGCTGGGACGGCCCTCACGCTTAAGGTAGCCACCCGGGATGCGGCCAGCGGCGTACATCTTCTCGTTGAAGTCGACGGTCAGCGGGAAGAAGTCGTAGTTCTTGCGCTCCTTGGAGACGACCACGGTGTCGAGCATCGTGGTATCGCCCTGCTTGACCAGGCAGGCGCCGGTGGCCTGCTTGGCAAGCTCGCCCGACTCAAAGGTGTAGGTCTTGCCGTACAGCTCAAAGGTCTTGGATACGAGTGTCATTGTTCTCCTTTACCCCACAGGCCCCTTGCCTGCGGGCTTCTCATGTGACGCGGGCCCCCTGCCCCCGCCACGCTTCAGAGCGTGATTGTTCACGCCCTTACACAAAAAGAGCGCCCCGCTGCGCAGGACGCTCTTAGCATGTACAAATCCTACTGGATGTTGTCGCGGATGCCCAGAGCCTTGATGAGCTCACGGTACTCGACGATGTCGTTCTTCTTGATGTAGGAGAGAAGACGACGACGACGGCCGACGAGCATGAGCAGGCCACGACGGGTGTGGAAGTCCTTCTGGTGGGACTTCATGTGCTCGGTCAGCTCCTTGATGCGCTCGGTCAGGATGGCGACCTGAACCTTGGGGTTACCGGTGTCGACCGGGGAGTTACCGAACTGGGCGGTCAGCTCCGCCTTGCGCTCTTTGGAAACAGTCATTGTTTCACCTTTCGTTTCTTGTCGCCCGCGGGCGACACTATTCGCCTCGGACTGGGAAGCCGCCGGTGGAGCGAGCATCCAAGGTCGAGGTACTAACAGGGCGGTATGTTACCACAAGCAGCCCGCGTCTGTGCATCATCACCGACCCAACATGAATTCCATCGCACGGAGGCGCTGATCGGTGTGCGTCGCAGCCCAAACATGTGAAAGCCCCAACAAAAAGGCAGCGGTATGGGGGTCGACCCTCTCGGCCATAAGCGCATCGAAGGTCATGGACATGAGGGCGCGCAGCCACGCGACCTCACCGGTCGACACCAGCTCGGCACCCGGAACGCTAGACGCACACGACCCGCACATGAGCCCGCCGGCCTGGGGCGAAAAATACGACAGCATAGGGTCTCCGCACAGCACGCAAGCCGAAAAATCGGGTCGGTAGCCAACGTGCGATAGCAGCTTAAAGACATATGCCGCCACGAGCAGGTCCATATGCGCCGCGTCGAGCCCGCCGCCCACCAGGGCAAGCGCCCGCTGCGTGATGGCAAAGGTAAACGGGTCCTCGGCGTCCTCGAATGAGCACACACGCGCGACCTCGGCAATCGCGCTTGCGGCGCAGGTCGTCTCGTAATCGGGCGCGGCGCCGAGCGGCGCTTCCATAAGCTCGGCCTGGGAAACCACATCGAGCGAGCGTCCATGTGCGAGCAGCATATCGACGGTACAGAACAGCTCGCAGCGCGCTGCCAAGCGCCCACCGGGTTTGCGCGCGCCCTTTGCCACGGCACGAACCTGCCGACCCCGCTCGTCAAGCATCGTCAGGATCAGGTCCGTCTCTTTGAGCTTCGTCTTATCGAGGACGAGGACCTTCGTGCGATATGTCCGGGAGCCTGCCATGCGCGTCGCGCGTCCTTAATCTTCGGCATTGTAGCCAAAACGGCGAATCTGAGCCTCGTCGTCGCGCCAACCGGCCTTGACCTTTACGTCCAGCTCCAAAAAGACCTGCGTGCCAAAGATGCGCTCAAGATCACGACGGGCATCGATGCCGATATGTTTGATCATCTCGCCGCCCTTGCCGATGATGATGCCCTTTTGGCCCTCGCGCTCGACGTAAATGGTGGCATGTACGCGCAACACCTTTTTGGTCTGCTCGAGCGCATCACAGATCACGCCCACGGAATGCGGAATCTCATCACGGGTGCGGTGAAGAACCTTCTCGCGCACAAACTCGGCAACGAGCGTCTCGTCGGAAGCATCGGTGCCCATGTCCTCGGGGAACCAGCGAGGACCCTCGGGCAAAAAGTGCGCAACGGTCTCGATGAAGGCATCGACGTTAAAGTTCTTGACCGACGACGTCACGATCTCGTCGTCATAGTCCATGAGCTCGTGGGCTGCCTTGAGCTGCTCCATGACCTGTGCGGGGTCGGCCTCATCGGCCTTGGTGAGCACCAGGACCTTCTTGCAGCGGGCGCTCTTGACGCGCTCGGCAACCCAGGCATCTCCCCTGCCGATCGGCTTGGTGGCGTCAATCAAAAACGCGACGACGTCAACATCGTTCAGCTCGAACAGCGCACTCTTGTTGAGCTCGGAACCCAGGCCATCCTTGGGCTTATGAATACCCGGGGTATCGACAAAGACCAGCTGGTAGCCGGGACGATTGACGACGGCGCGCATACGGCGGCGGGTCGTCTGTGCCACCGGCGAGGTGATGGCAACCTTTTTGCCGTAGCAGGCATTAAGTAGCGTGGACTTGCCGGCGTTAGGGCGACCGACCAGGGCCACGAAGCCGCTGCGGAAACCGGGTTCCACGTCACCAAAGCCCATAGGACCGTCATCCTCGTCGCATAGGGCGTCGAGTTCCTCATCGCTCATGCCCTCAAACGGGTCGAATTCCTCGACCTCGTCCAGAACCTCATCGGTAGGCTGCATATTGTCGGACATGGGAATCCCTTTCTAAATAAAGCCGAGCGCGTGGGCAAATACCAGCAAGCCCACAATCGCGGCGGTGATGGAAAGAACGTATACAGAGGCGGCGGCGATGTCCTTCGCACGCTTGGCCAGCGGATGAAGTTCCTGGGTCGCCAGGTCGACGATGGCCTCCATAGCGGTGTTGCACAGCTCGCCGTGAATCACCAGGCCACAACAGATGATAATCGTGGCCCACTCGGCAATGTCGAGCCCCACGATGCAGCCGGCAACGACGGTGCACACGCCCGCAACGAGCATGACCTTAATGTTGCGCTCGGTCTTGACGGCGGTGACGAAGCCCTCCATGGCGTAGGAAAACGACTTTAAGAAGGACGGATGGTCCTTGTTCGATCCGGGAATCATAGACGGCTCCTAGTCGTGGACGTGGTTGGTGATGGGGCCGACGTGGACTAGCTTGGGGTCCTCGCCGCGCTCGAGCGCTAGATCGCGCAGGATGGCGTCCTCGCGGGCCTCCATGACCTCGGCCTCGTCGTCCTCGATGTGGTCATAGCCCAGCAGGTGCAGCATGCCGTGTACGAGCATCAGACGGCACTCGCCAGCGGGGCTATTGCCAAAACCGGGGGCCTGACGGGCAATAACCTGCGGGGCCAAGATAATATCGCCGAGCTCGAGCGTCACATCGGCGGGAATGTCATCGTCAAAGGCCGAATCGCACTCGAACGAGAGTACATCGGTGGTGCGGTCGATACCGCGCCACTCGTGGTTGAGCCCGTGCATCTCGTCCTCGTCGACATACGAAAGGGAAATCTCGACTTCACGTTCAACGCCCTCAGCGGCGAGCACAACCTCGCAGATGTGTTCCACCTCTTGCGCGTCGAGCAGCGTATCGAGCTCGGCATCGTTGCTGATCAATACACTCAACGGGGCTCCTTTCGATCGTGTGCGCGCTTCTCGCGAACATCATCATAAGCATCGTATGCCTCGACGATACGACCCACCAGGGCATGGCGCACCACGTCGGCATGCTCCAGGTGTGCAAACGCCACATCGTCGACACGGCCCAAAATCCGCTCAACATCGGCAAGGCCGCCACGGCGACCCACCAGGTCGCGCTGGCTCAGGTCGCCAGTAATCACAAACTTGGAGTTAAAGCCCAAGCGCGTCAGGAACATCTTCATCTGCTCGGGCGTGGTATTTTGTGCCTCGTCGAGTACCACGAAGGGATCGCTCAGCGTACGGCCGCGCATGTAGGCGAGCGGGGCAATCTCGATCACACCGTGTTCCATAAGCTCATCGGTGCGCTCGCGATCCATCATGTCAAAAAGGGCGTCGTAGAGCGGGCGCATATACGGGTCGATCTTTTCCTCGAGGGTGCCGGGCAAAAAGCCCAGGTTCTCCCCCGCCTCGACAACCGGGCGCGTCAAGATTAGGCGACCCACCTCATGACGCTTAAGCGCAGCGACGGCGAGCGCCATGGCCAGATAGGTCTTACCGGTACCGGCAGGACCCAAGCCAAAGGTGATGGTATGCGAGCGGATAGCATCCACATAGCGCTTTTGCCCGAGCGTCTTGGGGCGAATGACGCGGCCGCGATACGAAAGCAGCACGTCCTCGCGAAGCGACGTAGCCTCGTGCTCACCGTCGCGCAAGACGGCCAGGCAACGCGAGACATCGTCGGCAGAAAGGGTACGGCCGGCCGCCGCCTCGCGAAAAGCATGTTCGAAAAAGCGCGCCACGAGCTCGACCTCGTCCGGGTCACCGCTCACGGCGATGCTATCGCCACGGGCGACCACATGGGCGCGAACCAAGCTCTCGAGCGCACGAAGGACGCCGTCGCCGGCGCCCAAAACGCGCGAGGGGTCAATTCCCTCGGGAACGGTAAGTCTAATCTTCGAGGCTTCCATGAACCTCCCTGCATGCATGGACCAAGCCGGAATCATCGACTCCGATGATAGTAACATCGAGCAGGCACGGAGCTGTAAGTCCACAGGTATCGTCAAGACGGGCATGATGGAACGAGCCGAGTGTCAGGTTGTCACCATACTCGAGCACGGCGCGCTCAACGGTTCCCACGCGACGACGAGCGTCGGCAATGGCGAGCTCCTGAGCAGCCGCGCGCATGCGGCGGCTGCGCTCGGCCATGACCTCAGGTGGTACCTGGTCGGGCATGTCGGCGGCGAGGGTGCCGGGGCGCTTGCTATAGCGGAACACGTGCATGCGCGAAAAGCCCACGCGACGGCATAGCGCCAGCGACTCCTCGAACTCCTCATCCGTCTCACCGGGAAAACCGACGATAACGTCGCACGAAAGAGACGCCTGCGGCAGGTTGGCGCGAATCATGCGCACCGTGTCCTCAAAGGCCTCGGCGCTATAGGGACGGCCCATGCGATGCAGGGTCGCCGTGCAGCCAGACTGCACGGGCAGGTGCAAAAACGGGGCGATACGCTGCGGATAGCGAGCCATAACCTTAAGCAGGCGCTCAGAGATATCCATGGGCTCGACTGAGGAAATGCGCACATGCGGAATAGACGTGCGCTCCATAATGGCCTCGAGCAGCTCATCGATTTCGACATGTTCATCGGTCGCGCTCTTGCCATCGTAGGCACCCAGGTTCACACCGGTCAGCACCACCTCGGGCACGTCGGCCTCCTGGGCTTCGCGAACTTGCTCGAGCACGGACTCGACGGGCACGGAGCGCTCGGGGCCGCGTGCCTTCCACACAATGCAATAGGTGCAGCGATGGTTGCAGCCGTCCTGAATCTTCACGCCCAGGCGAGAGCGACCGAGCGCATCGACCACCTCGCCATCACTGCAGGCTGGAACGCTATCGGACTCAACGCCCAGCACCTCGCAGACACGTTCGGCGACATCGATCTTGGACGGCTCGGCGATCACGCGATCCGAAAGCTCCAGCAGTTCCTCGGGATGCAAATTGACCACGCATCCGGTCACGACCACATAGGGGTCTTTTGGATGGGCCAGCGCATGGCGGACGGCCTTACGGGTCTTGGCCTCGGCCTCGCCCGTAACGGCACAGGTGTTAATGACGATCAGATCGGCATCCTGGGGCTCCACCGTGGCAAAGCCCAGGCGCATAAGATCGGCAGTGATACGGTCAGATTCAACCCGGTTGACACGACATCCGAGGTTGACGACGGAAATATGGGGTGCGAGCACGCGGGCTCCTTAATCGAGGATATCGTCGAGGGCACTCTTGATACGGTCGGTCACCGACTTCTTACCGGAAGCGACGTCATCGCCCATCTCATCGGCAAAAGCACGGAGCAGCTCGCGCTGCTTATTGGAAAGATTGGTGGGAACGACCACGCGCAGTTGCACGATCAGGCGGCCACGCGAACCGCCACCGCCAATGCGCGGCATGCCGTAATTATTGACGCTCACGGTGTCGCCGTACTGGGCACCGGCGGGAACCGTCACCTTAACGACCTCGTCGGGCATAATGCCCTCGACCTCGATCTCGCAGCCGAGCGCAGCCTGTGCAATCGAAATATCGCTCACGAGGTACAGGTCGTCACCGTTGCGCTTAAAGCGCTCGTGGTCGGCGACGCGCACGTTGACAATCAAGTCGCCCGAAGGCTCGCCGCGAAGGCCGGCCTCGCCAAAGCCGCTCACACGCAGCTGGCGACCGGTCGAAACGCCGGCGGGAATATCGATGTCGATCTTTTCATGCGAAGGCGTGCGGCCCTGACCGTCGCAGGTCTCGCAGGGATGGTCGATAACCGTGCCCTCGCCATGGCAGTCGGGGCAAGGCGAGGAGGACTGAACCTGGCCCAGGAACGAACGCTGGACCGTCGTGACATAGCCCGTACCGTGGCAGCGGCCGCACTGCTTTTCCTGTGCACCCTCGGCCCTACCGGTGCCATTGCAATCCTCACAGGGAGCAAGGCGGTCATAACTAATCGTCTTTTTGCAACCGAGCGCCGCCTCCTCAAGGGTCACCGAAAGAGAGATGGCCATATCGCGGCCGCGACGACGCTCACGACGGCTGCGGGCGCCACCGCCGGCACCGCCGCCAAAAAACGACGAGAACAAGTCGTCCATGCCCATGCCACCAAAGATATCGTTGATATCGACGTAGCCCGAACCACCAGGGCCGTCGACAGTGCCATAACGGTCGTAGTTAGCACGCTTCTGCTCATCGGAAAGAACGGAATAGGCCTCGTTGAGCTCCTTGAACTTGGCCTCAGCATCGGGGTCGTCCGAAACGTCCGGGTGTACGGTACGGGCCTTCTTTAGAAACGCGCGCTTAATCGTCCGCGCGTCGGCATCCTTGTCAACGCCAAGTACCTCGTAGTAATCCCTATTTTCCGACACGACCGAATCCTTCCAACTTTCATTATTGTCACAGTGCGTCCTATACCCAAGCTGGGCCGACCGCAAACAGAGGGTTTGATGTTATTGCATTTGATACGGCGAAAGCATGGCCCGCTGCGAGCAGCTCGCAAACCAAACAGACACGAGCGCGAACATGAAGCCGTTGGCAAAACCGTTGGCAAACTGCATCGCACCACGCTTCCACCACAGCAGGCTGCGATGAAGCACACCGTCCGAAAGCACCATGAACAGGCCCATGGTAAACGGAATAAAGCACATCACGGCAAAGGCCGAGAACACGCCCGAGATGGCCGACAGCACCAAAAACGGCGCCACAATGCCCATCAGGTAAAAACCGGTACGAGCTTTGCCTTCCAAGCGCTCGGCCTCAACATGGGCGCGGCCGACCAGGTCGCCGCCCGCGGCACCGTTGGTGCCAGCATGACCCATGCCGCTAATGCGGACCTCGTCGCTATCGTGCGTGCCGGCAGGAAACTCAATCGTCTGCTCGGAGGTTACGCGAGTACGACCGCTGCCACCGCAATCGGGGCAGGGGTCGGCCACGACCTTACCGGAACCGCCGCACTCGGGGCAGACCGACTGGAACGTGCCCGCACCAAACAGGAAGGACAGGTCAACGTCGATGTGGCCGCGGCCGCCGCAGCTCGGGCAGGTATGGGCATGCTCAGACGAAACGGAGCCCGAGCCGCCGCAGTTGCTACAGGTGTCGAAGCGCGTGTAGCGGACGGTCTTGCGGGCACCGCCCTTGGCCTCCTTGGCGTCGAGTTTGATATCGACGACCACGTTGGCGCCGTTCTCGGGATTGTAGGCAGCCTGGCCGCGTCGCTGCTGGCCCCAGGCACCACCAAAGGGAAAACCGCCCTCAAAAGGATTGCCATAACCCGTGCTGCCGGCATAGCCGCCACCATAGGGCGAAGCCGTAGGAGCACCGGCAAAGGGATTGCCAGAACGCATGGCGTCGTAGCGCGCACGTTTTTGCTCATCCGAAAGCACGGCGTAGGCCTCGGAAACCTCTTTAAACTTTTCCTCGGCATCCGGCTCTTTGTTGACGTCCGGATGGAGCTTGCGGGCCTTTTGCTGAAAGGCCTTTTGAATATCACGCGAGGTGGCGTCCTTGGAGACGCCCAGGATCTCGTAGTAATCTTTTTCGTTCATCGTCGCCATGCGCGGCAACCTCCTGCTCACAGCAGCGTATATATTCCGGTAATTCTACCCGAGCGGCTTAAGCTAGATCCCAAAACAGCTCGAACAGAACATTTCCATCGAGCCAGCCCAGGTGGGTCGGCGCCAGTCGAGCGCGAACGCGGCCCGAGACGACATCTGCCGAAGTAAAGGGTCCCTCATGGACCCCGAGCGCCTCGGGCAACCAAGTGGCAAGACACAATTCGAGCGCGCGATCGCAGGCAGCTGCCAGCTCGCCCGTTGGGATGACGCAAGCTGCACGAACCAACAGGTCGGACGCAACACCGCGCGTCATGCGACAAGCGAGCATCAGGTCTTCGGCCGAAGCCTCGCGCTGCGACAGATATTCGGCCTCGAACGCCGTCGCGTCATCGTCGCGCTGAACCAAGCGCACACGGTACGCATCGCCTCGAGAAGGCGCGCCAGGGAACAACATAGCCAGGTGATCGAAATCCTCGGCATCGAGCATACCCGCGGCAGAGCGTCCTAGACCCAAATAGCCCTGTCCAGTCCAATAGGCAATGTTATGGGCGCACTCATGGCCGTCGAGCGCGTAGCTCGCCACCTCATACGGGTGATAGCCGGCGGCACCCAGGAGCTCGTGTGCCACGTCCATGCATGCGGCCTGAAAATCCTCATCAGGCTCGAGCGACTCGTCACGGCACGCCATGCGATAAAGGGGCGTCCCCTCCTCGAGCGTGAGCGGGTAGACCGACACATGATGCGGAGCCGCCGCCAGCACGCCATCGAGTGTGCACTGCCAACTCGCCGCCGTCTGCCCGGGAAGGCCACACATAAGGTCGCACGACACATCGAGACCAGCGTCCTTCACCGTCGCGATAGCCGCAAGTGCCCGATTAGCATCGTGAATGCGGCCAATAGCAGCCAGCTCGATATTGTCGAGGGTTTGCACGCCCAGAGAAATGCGCGTGAAACCCGCCTCGGCAAGCGCCGGGGCGAGCTCAGCGGTCAACGACTCAGGATTTGCCTCGCAGGTAAATTCAACGGGCTTGCACCACATGGAGATACGACGGGCAAGTTCTACCAGGCGCTCCCCTGCCAGCGACGGCGTGCCGCCGCCTACGTAGACTGTGCGGATCTGCCTGAGTGCCCCAGCGTTGCCAAAGGCATCGAGCCGCGCATACAGCTGCTCAAAATAGGCATCGAGCGCAGCGTCCAGGTCGCACGGGGCAAAGCTGCGCGAGTCAAAGTCGCAATAGCGGCATTTTTGAGCGCAAAACGGCACGTGCACATACAGCGCGGTAACGGACACCTTTAGGCCTCCAGCGGATGAGCGGGCACCGACTCGCCGGCGGCAAGCGCGGCCTCGCAGGCCACCACATCGCGCTCGATATCATCGACCAGCCCCATAAACTCCTCGTATGTGGAACAGCGCACCACCTGGGCGCGCCAAGCGGCTGCATGGGGCATACCCTTTAAGTACCAGCTTGCATACGTACGGGCGCGCGACATAAGCGGCAAAAGCTCGTGCGTCAGCGTCAGGTGTTCGCGCAGGGCGCCCAGGCGCTCGACCGAGGAGCGAGAAGGAACCGGCGTGCCATCGAGTGCAAGGGCTCGGGCATCGCCGAACACCCACGGATTGCCGTAGATGCCGCGCGCGATAAATACCGCGCTGGCACCCGAATTGCGCAGATGCTCCGCGGCATCCTCGGCAGTGAACACGTCACCCGAACCAATCACGGGAATCTCGACAGCGTCGGCAACCTCATCGACGACCGACCAATCGGCCTGGCCCGTATAGAGCTGCGTGGCACAGCGACCATGCACCGCCACCGCTGCGGCCCCCGCCCCCTCGAGCATTTGGGCAAACGTCGCGGCATTACAGTCCTCGGCATAAAAGCCCTTGCGGATCTTCACGGTCACGGGAACGTGTGCCACGCCCACTGCCGCCTGGACGATTTTCTCGGCCAGGTCGGGCGTGCGCATGAGCGCCGAGCCCTCGCCCTTGGTGACGACCTTGCGAGCCGGGCAGGCCATGTTGATATCGATCAGCGACAGGCGATCGCCCACGCGTTCCTCGACGGCAGCGACAGCGCTCGCAAATTGATCGGGCTTGGAGCCAAAGAGCTGCACGCAAATCTGCTGCTCCTCGTCGGCCGGCAGCACCAGACGCCACGTCTTATTGCTGGCATAGGCAAGGCCCGCCACGCTCACCATCTCGCTATAGGCAAGATTGGCACCGCGGCGGCGGCACATAATGCGATACGCGGGATCGGTCACGCCCGCCATGGGAGCCATAAGGAACGGCTGCTCGGCATAGGCGCCCAGCAGCCGCGTACTGTATTCAGAAAGCGCCATGGTCCTACTCGTCCACCTTGAGGATCGCCATAAAGGCCTCCTGCGGGACCTCGACCGAACCAATAGCCTTCATGCGCTTCTTGCCCTCTTTTTGCTTTTCGAGCAGCTTGCGCTTACGCGAGATATCGCCGCCATAGCACTTGGCCAGAACGTCCTTGCGGCGCGCCTTGACGGTGGAGCGGGCGATGATCTTGTTGCCGATGGCGCCCTGAATAGGTACCTCGAACAGCTGACGCGGGATGATCTCCTTGAGCTTGTCGCACAGGCCGCGGGCCAGGCCATAGGCCTTGTCCTTGTGCACGATAAACGAAAGCGCGTCGACCTCGTCGCCCGAAAGCAGGATGTCGAGCTTCACAAGCTCGGAGGGACGATATTCGTTGAACTCGTAGTCGAGCGACGCATAGCCCTTGGTGCGGCTCTTGAGCTGGTCAAAGAAGTCCAGGATGAGCTCGGCAAGCGGCATGTCAAAGCGCATCTCGACCGATTTGCTCGTGAGGTGGATCATATCGGTGGTAACGCCGCGGTGCTCGATAGCGAGCTGCATGACAGCACCCGTATACTCGGGCGGGCAGATGATCTTGGCCTTGAGGTAGGGCTCCTCGATACGCTCGATGCGCGTGGCCTCGGGCAGGTCCTGCGGGCTGCGGACATCGATCATCTCGCCGTCGGTCTTGTAGACGTGATAGTCCACCGAAGGGCTCGTGGCGATAAGGTCCAGGTTGAACTCGCGCTCCAGACGCTCCTTGACGACCTCCATATGCAGCAGGCCCAGAAAGCCCACGCGGAAGCCAAAGCCGAGCGCCACCGAGGTCTCGGGCTCCCACACCAACGACGGGTCGTTGACATGCAGCTTATCGAGCGCGTCACGCAGGTTCTCGTAGTCCTTGTTATCGATCGGGAACAGGCCCGTATAGACCATGGGCTTGGCCTCGCGGTAGCCCGGAAGCGGCTCGGGGCAGGGATTCGATGCCCACGTGAGGGTGTCGCCCACACGCACGGCCTCGGGGTCCTTCAGGCCCGTGACCACGTAGCCCACCTCGCCGACCGTCAGCGCGTCGACCGGCGTCTCGGCGGGACGCTTGACGCCCACGCCGTCGACCAAAAAGTCGCCCTCGGCCTGCATCATGCGCAGGGTATCGCCCTTTTTGATGGAGCCGTCAAAAACACGGACCGTGGCAACCACGCCGCGGTATTCATCAAAATAAGAATCCAAGATGAGTGCTTTGAGCGGCGCATTCGCATCGCCCTTGGGCGGCGAGATCAAGAAGACGATGGACTCCAGCAGGTCGTGGATACCCTCGCCAGTCTTGCCCGACACGCATACGGCATCGTCGGCAGGGATCGCGAGGTCGTCCTCGATCTCGGTCTTGACCTCGTCGGGGTGTGCCGACGGCAGGTCGATCTTGTTGATCGCGGGCACAATATCCAGGTTGGCGTTCATGGCGAGCGTCGCGTTGGAGACGGTCTGCGCCTCGACGCCCTGCGTGGCGTCGACAACGAGCACCGCGCCCTCGCAGGCGGCCAGCGAACGCGAGACCTCATAGGTAAAGTCCACGTGGCCCGGCGTATCGATCAGGTTGAACTGATACGTCTCGCCGTCGTCGGCGTCATAGGACACGCGGACGGCATTGGACTTAATCGTAATGCCGCGCTCGCGCTCGATATCCATGGTGTCGAGCAGCTGCGACTCCATGTCGCGCTCGTCGACGGTATGGGTGAGCTCGAGGATGCGGTCACTGATCGTGGACTTGCCATGGTCGATGTGCGCAACAATCGAGAAGTTACGGATGTGGGAAATGTCAATTGAAGTATTCATGCGGACTATCTTACCCGAGGGGCACAAAAAATGGAGCCTGTTCCATAAAACAGGCTCCATTTATGCGCGTAATCTGTGTGGTGTGAAATTTACAACTTAGGCGTTGATGCTGTTCACGAGCTTGGCAAGACCGGACTTGCGGTTGGAAGCCTGGTTCTTGTGGATAACATGCTTGGCAGCAGCCATGTCGAGACGCTTGGTGACGGTCTTGAGGGCAGCCTGGGCCTTCTCGGCGTCGCCCTCGGCGACAGCGGACTGGACGTGCTTGGTCAGCGTCTTGAGCTCGGACTTGACAGCCTTGTTACGCATGCGAGCTGCCTCATTGGTGCGGATACGCTTCTTCTGAGACTTGATGTTTGCCACTTCTGGAGTTCCTTTCGAGTTCCTTGCAAAAAATGTATGACACCTCTGAGACACGGTGAGGTCATGCAAGCGCCTACTATAGCACGCTCCCCCTCAAAGGGATAGAACGAATTTGTCAAATAGGCAGGTATCATCACGATTTTCTCAAGATGTTCGTAATCCAGAGCAAAAGCGCGGTCTCAGAATCGGCCGAACCCTTGAGCGCGAGCTCCACATCAACGGCGCCCTCGAGCGCTGCGACGAGCTCGGTCATCGAAAAACGACGTGCCCAGGTCAGGTGATTTTTGACCTGCCAGGGCTGAAGCTTGAGCGTCGCGGCGAGTTCACGCCCCTGCCCACGAGAGTCGAGCGCCTTGGCGACGATCAGCTCACGAATGCGACCGCATAGCAGCGTGTAGGTCCACACGTAGCTCTTGGAGGGCAGAAGCTTAAAGAGCTCGAGCGAACGCCGCATATCGCGAGCCGAGACGGCGTTGAGGAAGTCCCAGGGCTGAACCTCGGCCGTACGCACGATCCAACGCTCCACGTCGGCGAGCTCAATCTGGGGCGCCTCGACCATCTGGGAGAGCTTTGCCAGGTCGTTATCGAGCATGCGCGTGTTTTCGCCCGAGCGCGAAACGAGCTCCTCGGCGGCCGCCGTCGAGATCGACTTGCCGTGCTGCGTCGCCATCTGCTGCACGCGGCGCGGTAGCTCCCAGCGCTTGGTACCCGAGCAATCGACGATAGCCTTCTTGTCGATTTTGGCGATCGCCTTATACAGGCGCGTGTTCTTGGCAAGCGAGTCGGCGATGATGAGACAGACCGTTGTGGGGCTGGGACTCGCCAGATACTCGACGAGCGGCTCCGAAACCGCCTTGGCAAGCTTTGAGCAGCCATCAAGGATTACCAGGCGAAACTCGTTGCCCATGGGAAAGGTATTGAGCGATCCGATAATGGACTCGATATCGGAGTCTTTGGTCATGTCGCGCTCGTCGAGGTTGAACTCGACCATTCCCGACTTTTCCAGACGCGCTTTCATACGCGAGACGGCGTGATCGCGCTTGACGCCGTCGGTACCGACGATCAGGTATGCCGGCAGCAGACCGGTTTCGGACATTGCGCTCCCCTCCCGCAGGCCTTCGTATTCATTCCGTGCCATTCTAGCCCAGGGGCCCACCACACGCCAACGATGTCGTCACGGTCGCTGGCATCGCATCGCAAAACCATTCGCAGTCGGCGCGACGGTAATGTCGCCGTGTTCGATAGTGCACGCGAACACACCGCCCGCTTCCTTCACGGAATCGATGCAGGCATCGGACGGATGGCCGTATCGATTCCCCTCGCCCGCGCTCGCGAGGGAAAGCTCGGGCTTCAGGACGTCCAGCAACTCACCATCGACTGAAACCTTGGAGCCGTGATGCCCAAGTTTAAGTACATCGATATCCCCCACCTCCTGCACGAATTCCCGTTCTTGGTCGAGTTCGGCATCACCGGTGAGGAGCATGCGCAGGCCCATGCCTTCCTGAACATAAGAGAGCAGCAGGACAAGCGAGTCCTCATTTCCCTCGCCATCCACGGACTCGAATGGCCACATCACGCGGGCGCAAAATGAGCCGATGTCGACCATATCCCCACGGCGCACCTGTCGATACTCCACGCCAGGTCGGTTCAATACCTCGACAGGAGCATCCTCCAGCGCTTCGGCCGCCACGGCAATCGTTCCAACCGAAAACTGTTCGAGCACGGCAGGCAGACCACCCCAGTGATCCTCATCCCAATGCGTCACAAAGACGGCATCGATATGGTGCACGTTATTGCGAACCAACGCCGCTACCACGCGCTCGTCGACCCCGCAGTCGACGAGCGCTACTGCGCCGCCCTGGCGGATAAGAATCGCATCGGCCTGGCCCACATCGAGCACCGTCACCGAAGGCGGAGCGAATCGATCCCAGTAGACGTACGGAATCGCAGCCAAGAGCACCAGACATGCAAACCCCACCGCCATAGGCCGTGCCTGAGGGCGCGGCCACCAGACCAGGAGAACCGCCAGCAAACACGGCGCTAGGTAAATCCACATGCTATCCGGCGGCACACTCACGGATGCACCCGGCACGGCGGCAAACAGCTGCTCGAAGAACAGCGTGCAACGGGCGGTAATCATGGGCACAACGAGCGCCCAAGTGCGCAACGGCGCCACGAGCGAAAAGGGAACCAGCACGATCGACACAGCAAGCAGCAGACTCACCACCGGACCGATGACCGCATTTGCCAGCGGAGCAATGAGCGAGAACGTACCGAAGGCAGGAATGGTAATGGGAAGAGTCGCCAGCTGCGAGCACAGCGTGACGGAAAGCATGCTGGCAATGCCCGATGGCACACCCAGCTCACCCATAGCGTAGGTCGCATAGGGGCAAAAGCACAGGATGGCTAAGACGCTGGCGCATGAAAGCTGAAACCCCATCTCGAACAGCACCGTCGGCCGCAGTAGCACAAAGATGGACATGGTTACGAAGAGTGCCGATGCGCCGTGCCGGCGACGGCCCGCGCCGTTTACGACAAGCGTCGCGAACACCATGCAGCACGCACGCACGGCCGAGGGAGACGCGCCCGTAAAGGCAGCGTAGCCTACAAGCGTTATCGCCAATATCGCCCGCTGAAGGCCACGTGAGCACCGAGTCTTTTGCAATACGCCCTCAATTACAAACCCCACGATAGCCAAATGGCTGCCCGAGACGGCGATAAGATGCGCCGTTCCCGTCACCGAAAACCAGTCGCCCGCCGGCTGGGCGCGCAGCTCGGCCGAACGACCGCAGACGACACCGGCTATGAGCGCACGCGCCGGGTCGGTCGCAGGCGCGATGGAAGCAAGCAGCCCATTTCGCAGCCGAGGCAGCGGCCCCGGAGAGCCCTCATCGACCGACACAATCCGAACGGCTTTAACCTTGCGCACCTCGCCTCGGAGCATGCGCGATCGTCCATGCGCATCGTTCTCAAAACGTGAAACGCGACCGATAACACGCACGTGCGCCCCGACCTTGAGCTCGCGGCCACACGATAGGCGAACCGTTGCCAAGCTCTTGCCGTCCGTGCGTGCCTCGCAAGTATAGGAATACACGTCGTCGTTTATGGATGGATCACCCTGCACGACAAACTCGAGGCTGCTTGCCGCTCGACCATCGAGCGCCTTCGAGGCGCTGAGCGCGCCCACAGCCCACCACGCCGAGACGACCGCTCCCGCCACGAGACCGACGGACGCGGCATACAGCCACCGCTTAAAAGGGGCAAACCGCGCACAAGATTGAGCCAGCGCAACGAATACCGCCGCCGCAACGGGAATAGCCCATAGCGGCCCGAACGCTGGCGCCTGCTCCCCCAGTAGCGCATCAGCGGCCAAGTTGAGCACCAAGGCGCAGCTCACGCACATGCCGACACACAGGGCCATCGTCCACGGAATCAGGGGCCGCGGAGGCATCACATGCTCGCGCTCGGTCGCACTCATACGCAGATGCAATCTTTGATTTTGGCAAGCTTCTTCTCGCCGATTCCCGACACACGCATCAGATCGTCAACCGAGGCAAAGGCACCGTTCTTTGTCCGCTCATCGATAATCGACTGAGCCATGGAGGGACCGATGCCCGAAAGCGTCTGCAGCTCTGCCGCGCTTGCCGTATTGATGTTTACTAGGCCTTTTGCGCCACTCACGCCCGATGATGCTGAAGCCCCACCATCGACACCGGCTTCCGCAATGGACGCCCGCTGTTCCCCTACCGTTGGAACGTGAATCTTCTGTCCATCGATGACCTTAGATGCCCGATTGAGCCCCGTAACGTCTGCCTCGGGCGCCAGCCCGCCGGCGGCATCAATCGCCTGAGCCACCCGCGCGCCGTCCTTGAGGCGATATACACCGGGCGACACAACGGCGCCATCGACATCGACATAGACCTCTGCCGCGGCAGAAGCCTTAGTCGAAGATCCTTCGGATGTCTTTCCGCTCGAAGCATCGCCGGATCCCGGCTCCACTAACGAGCCCGAACCATCAGTGCGCTCAAACGACACACCGCCGGCACCGCCGCCAAGGTTCGCCATCGCCAAGCCGCTCGCCATCGCAATGACGCCCAGCATCGCCACCACCACTGCCTTATGACCGAGCAGCTTGCCCGCCCAGCGGTCCATCTTTTTGACCCGTTCGTGTTGTTCGCGCTGCGCCATAGCAAAACCTCCCAACAACATCGTGTCAGGAAAAGAGCCCTGCAACAGCCATGCTTCAAAACCGGTTATCGCGGTCAAACCAAAAGCCGACCAAAACCTTGCACAAATCTGTCCATTTATTCAGGCACACGTCAGCAAATGAACACTTAGTCGCAAAATGCCCAGATGGCAAAAAACCGACGATGCAGGCGCATCGTCGGTCTATGCACAAATTTACTCGTGATCTTGGTAAATCTCACGCGGAGCAAGCTCCGAATGTTTGCGTTTTAAGGTCTTAGGCGCCTTATACGTGTTGCTATCGAAGTCGATGTACTCGGTCTGCTTGAGCAGACGCTCGATCATCTCCTCGTGATCGAACAACTCCCAGGCCTCATGCACGGCATCGAGTTTAGCATGCGTCTCGGGACGGCGCGGCATAAACAGCGTGCAGCAGTCGGGAGCGGCCTCAGTCGAGATATCGAACGTACCGATCTCCTCGGCGCGCGCGATGATCTCCTGCTTGTCCGAACCGATGAGCGGACGGAACACAGGGATCTTCACGGCCTCGTTGACGGCCATGATGTTCTCGAGCGTTTGGGAGGCAACCTGCCCAAGTGATTCGCCCGTAACGATGGCCTTGGCACCCTCGATGTGTGCAATGCGCTCGGCAACCGAATACATAATCCGGCGATACATGATCACACGCAAGTTGCTGGGGCAGGTGACCGAAATCTCACGCTGGCAGTCGCCAAACGGGACTACGTACAAGCGGCCGATCTGGACACCCGGTGCAAGCGCACGGATGATGTCCTGCACCAAATACTCGCTCGTATCGGGCGTCTGCGGACGACCGGAGAAATGCACCGGCACGCACACCGCACCGCGACGCGCGAGCATCCAGGTCGCCACCGGAGAATCGATACCCGACGACAGCAGCGTCACGACCTTACCGGCAGAACCCACCGGCAGGCCACCCACGCCGCGCTCGGAACGCGCATACACATAAACGCTGCCCTGGACCACCAACACATGCACCATCGCATCGGGGTCGTGCATTTGAACCTTTTTATCGGGGAAGGCCTCACACAGCACCTCGCCCACCTGACGATTGATATCAATCGAGGTGAGCTCATAGTCGGTGTTGGAGCGCTTGGCGTGCACCTTAAACGAATCGAAGGAACCAAACTCGCGCAGCGCCTTCACGGCGGCGGCGCAGTACTCCTGCGGGTCGCGGTTGGTGTGATACGCCAAAGACACACGAGCAACGCCGGGAACGGTGCGAATGACACGCGCCGCCTCGTCGGCCTGATGCTGGTTAAAGGTCACGAGGATATAACCGGAAATTCGAGACACGGCATTCACGGAAAAGGCGGCCAAGGCCGCCTTGATGTTATCCATGAGGATATGCTCAAAATGTGCGCGGTTCTTGCCCTTCAGTCCAACCTCGTGATAGTGGACCAGGCAGACGCGAGCTGCCATTTAGGCTTCAGCAACCTTGTGGCCGAGCGCCTTCTCGTAACGAGCCTCATCGTAAGAGATGTCGCCATCGACAATCTCGTCCATAGCCATCGAGATAGTATCGGCACCGGAAAGCCCGATGGTGATGTCATCGACATCCTGGACGGCAAGCACGCGATTGTGCTGGCCACGCAGCATGCTATTGATGTCGCAGGCGCGCTTGGAGGCAAGCGAAGCGAGCAGGAAGCGGTTGTGATCGGTCTTCTCCAGAAGATCGTCAATGCAAGGCTTTACAACGGACACGGACCTCAGATCCTTTCATGCATATCGAGAACGCGAACGAGCTCATCGGTCGCGCGGTCGAGATCGTCATTAACCACGACGTCGTCGTAGCGGTCGGCAAGGGCAAGCTCATCGGCGGCGTTTGCCATGCGCAGCTCAATCGTCTCGGGCGTCTCGGTACCGCGACCGACTAGACGCTCGCGGAGCACCTCAAGCGAAGGCGGCTTGATAAAAATCAGCACGGCCTCGGGGAAACGCTCCTTCACCTGCAGGGCGCCCTGGACATCGATCTCCAAAATCAGTGACGCGCCCGAGGCGAGCTTGGATGTGACCTCGCTCACCAACGTGCCGTAGCAGTTACCGTGGACCTCGGCCCATTCAACAAACTCACCGTTTGCCACGCGGCGGTCGAACTCCTCGCGCGTCAGAAAAAAGTAGTTGACGCCGTCGACCTCACCTTTGCGTGGTGCTCGCGTGGTAGCCGAAACCGTCAGGCCCAGGTTCGAGCGGAGCTCGCGCACACGAGTGACGAGCGTGCCCTTGCCTGCGCCTGACGGTCCAGAAATCACAAAGAGCTTGGAATCCTGAGCGCTCACTTATTTGGTCAGCTGCTCGAGGAGCTGCTCGCGCTGACGGACGCCGAGGCCCTGGACGCGACGGGTAGCGGAGATACCGAGCTCCTCCATGATCTTGGCGGCCTTGGCCTTGCCATAACCAGGGAGAGACTCGATGAGGGTGGAAACCTTCATGCGGGAAGCGATGGGGTCATCGGAGTTGAGCACGGACTCGAGGGACTTCTCGCCCTTCTTGATCTGCTCGCGAAGCTCAGCGCGGGCGTGACGTGCGGCAGCAGCCTTCTCAAGTGCCTGCTTGCGCTGCTCGTCGGTAAGCTGAGGGAGTGCCATTCGAACCTCCAAATAGTTGGGTTATATCTGATGCAGTAATTGGCATTTTAGCACGTCAAACGCACTAAATGCCCAATCGACGGCTCCATAGATTAGACGATACCTACGAAAAGTGCAATATGCGGAGGTCAAAGTTAAGCCCCTGCCCTGCGATTCCACACAAAGGGTAGGAAAGTTTTCGCAGGTACAGGGGCAAATTTGTGCTAATGATACCCAAAAGTGGTGACTTGAGGGAATCTTTTAGGCGACGTTTTCGACCAGCTCGGAAACAATAGCGTCAAATGCGGCAACCGGATCGTCGGCACCAGTAATGGGACGGCCCACCACAATGTGGCTTGCGCCACGCTCGATAGCCTGGGAAGGCGTCGCCACGCGAGACTGGTCACCAAGAGCGGCACCCATCGGACGCACACCCGGAGTAACGATCAGGGTATCGGGACCCAGCAGCTCACGCATGTCGTGAGCCTCCATCGGCGAGCACACGATGCCATCGATGCCGTTGGCCTGAGCAAGCTTTGCCAGGCGGACGGCCTCCTCGGCCACAGGCGACTCGACGCCGATCTCGCTCAAGGCATCCTGATTCATGCTCGTGAGCACGGTGATGGCAACGAGCTTGGCGCGGTCCTCGCGCGCCTCCTCGGCACCCTCACGGCAGGCGGCGAGCATAGCACCCGAACCCAAGCCGTGAACCGAAAGCAGGTCGGCACCGGCAAGCGAGGCCGAGCGGGCGGCACCGCGAACCTGATGCGGAATATCATGGAACTTAAGGTCAAGGAAGACCTTAAAACCCAGGCCCTTGAACGTCTTGACGATCTCGGGACCCTCGGCGTAATAGAGCGTCATGCCCACCTTGAGCCAGGCGGCATGGCCCGAAAGCTCATGGGCGAGCTCGAGCGCACGCTCACGGTCGCAGTCGAGGGCGACGATAACACGGTCGCGGGCATCGGTCTCTAGCATTCGAAAGCACCTACCAGCTCGTTGATGTCCTTCACGCCCTGGGACTCAGCCCAAGCCTCGAGCTCATGCGCGATCTTGAGCGAAGCACACGGATCGACAAAGTTGGCCATGCCGACCGACACGCAGGTGGCACCGGCCAGGATAAACTCAGCCGCATCCTCGCCGGTCATGACACCGCCGACACCGTTGATGGGGATATCGACGGCCTGGGCAACCTCCCAGACCATGCGCACGGCGATGTGGTGGCACAGCGGGCCCGAAAGGCCGCCCTTGGGCTTGGCCACGCGGGACTTACGGGTATGGACGTCGATGGCCATGCCCTGAATGGAGTTGATGACCGAAAGGCCGTCGGCGCCGGCAGCCTCGAGGGCCTTGGCGATCTCGGCGACGTTGACCGGCGCCATCTTCACGAACAGCGGCTTATCGGTCACCTTGCGGCAGGCAGCCATAACGGAAGAGGCGCCCTCGGGCGTGGAGCCCATGGCGGCACCGCCAGCGGCGATATTAGGGCAGCTCACGTTGATCTCGTAGCCGGCAGCCCAAGGGCACAGCTCGACATACATCTCGAGTGCGCGGACAAACTCGTCAACAGAGTGACCGGCAACCTGGCAGATGACCTGGCAGCCGTCCTTGGAAAGCTGCTCCAGCCAAGGGCCGGACTCACGGGCAAAGGCGGCCACGCCGGGGTTCTGAAGGCCCACCGAGTTGATCATACCGCCGGGGATCTCGGCCATACGGGGTGCGGGGTTGCCGGGCCAGGGCTCGGCAGCGCAGCCCTTGGTGGTGATGGCGCCCAGCTGGGAAACATCGAAGAAGTTCTGGAACTGCCAGCCGTAACCAAAAGTGCCGGCTGCGGTGTTGATGGGGTTTTGCATCTTGACGCCGCCGAAATCGACGGCCATGTTCACGGTACCCACTAGAAGACCACCACCTTGGAAGCATCGAACACGGGGCCGCACATGCAGGCGCCCTTCATACCGTCAACCGTCTCGACGTTACAGGTGTTGCAGGCGCCAAAGCCGCAGCTCATCATGCGCTCAAGCGACACCTCGCAGTACACACCGGCCTCGGCGGCAGCGGCGGCGACCTTCTTCATCATGACGGCGGGACCGCAGCTGGCGACATAGTCGTAGCCACCCTCGCCAAGCAGCTCGGCGGCCGGATCGGTGCAAAAACCATGCGTGCCAAGCGAGCCGTCGTCGGTGCATACATTAACCGTGGCGCCCAACGCGCGGAACTCATCGATACCCACGGCCTTGGACGCGGTGCCAAAGCCCATGCACACGTCGACGGCCACACCCTGCTCGGCAAGCATGCCCGCCAGGCAGAGCACGGGCGGGACACCGATGCCGCCCGCCACGAGCAGCGCCTTCTTGGCGCCCTCGGGCACCAGCCAGCCGCGACCGCCAGGGCCCAGCAGGTTAGAAGTGGAACCAGAGGCCATCTGCGACAGACGGCGGGTGTCGTCGCCCACGACGGTGTACCACAGCTCGACGGTGCCGGCCTGGGCGTCGGCGCGATAGAAGCTCAGGGGCACGCGAAGCAGCGAGGACGCATCGCCGGGCACGGCGATGTTCACAAACTGACCGGGCTTGAGCGCACTTGCAAGCTTGGGGGCCGAGATTACGAGCGAGAAGATGCCCTCGGCGATCTCCTGGTTCGAGACGACCTCGAAGTCGTGCATGCGTGCAGTGGAAGGTGTGGGCATAGACGCTCCAATCCCCCATGCGGTTGCATGGTCAAAACGAACAGAAAGCGCGGCACCGCAAGGGCACCGCGCACAAAAGCGATAAGGCTATGCTAGCAGATGCAGCCGTCGGCGAGCGTCTGCTTACCGCCGACAAACACATCGGTGGCACGACCGGTGAGCGTGCGGCCGGCAAAACCGGAGTTCTCGGCGCGCGACTCGTAACCGTCCTCGCCGACCGTCCAAGTGGCGGACGTGTCGAACACGGTCAGGTCGGCGACGGAGCCCACCTTGACCTGAACCTGGTCGAGGCCCAGGATCTCACGCGGTTTGATGGCCATGAGCTCGACCATGCGGCCCATGCTCATCTTGCCCGTATTGACCAGCTCGGTGAGCACGAGCGACAGCGAAGTCTCGAGGCCGATCATGCCAAAAGGTGCAAGCTCGAACTCGCGGGCCTTCTCCCACGGGGTGTGGGGAGCGTGATCGGTGACGATAACGTCGACGGTACCGTCGATGACGCCCTGACGGATGGCCTCGGCGTCCTCCTCGGTACGCAGCGGCGGATTGACCTTGAGCGAGGTGTTGTAGGTCTCGTCCAGGTCGTTCTCGGTCAGGAACATGTGGTGCGGGGTGGCCTCGCAGGTAACCTGAACGCCAGCGGCCTTACCGGCACGCACGATCTCCAGGCCATGGGCGGTTGAGATGTGCTGGATGTGCAGCTTGGCACCGGTCAGCTTGGCAATCTCGATGTCGCGGGCGATCTGGAGCTCCTCGCCGGCAGCCGGCCAGCCCTCGAGAGCCAGACGGGTCGAGACCTTGCCCTCATTGATCTGGCCGTGGCCGACCAGGTCCTCGTCCTGGCAGTGGCTCATAAAGACCTTGCCGAACATCTTGCCGTAGTCCATGCAGCGGCGGAGCATGCCCGCGCCCTGCACGCCGCGACCGTCGTCGGTGAAGGCGACGGCGCCGTGGGCGGCCATATCGCCCATCTCGGACATGGCCTCGCCCTTAAGACCGCGGGTCATGGCGCCCGACGGATAGACGCGGCAGTGACCGACCTCGGCAGCACGGGACTTGACGAACTCCACGACGGTGCCGTTATCGGTGACGGGATCGGTGTTGGGCATGGAGCACACGCCGGTAAAGCCGCCCTTGGCAGCTGCGCGGGTGCCGCTCTCGATGTCCTCTTTGACCTCGTAACCGGGCTCGCGAAGGTGAACGTGCATATCCACCAGGCCGGGGACGAGGTACTTGCCGGAAAGGTCGCGGACCTCGGCCCCCTCGACGGCGAGATTCTCGCCGACCTCGGCGATCTTGTCGCCGTCAATCAGGACGTCAACGACACCGTCAAGCTCGACGGACGGGTCGACGACGTGGGCATTCTTAAGAAGCAAGGCCATTATCGGCACCTCCAAGCAGCAGATACAGGATAGCCATACGCACGCAGATACCGGCGTAGACCTGCTCCAGGATGACGGAGCGTTGCGGGTGGTCGGCCATATAGGAGTCGAACTCGACGCCGCGGTTGATGGGGCCCGGGTGGCAGATGATCGCATCGGGCTTCATGAGCTTCTCGCGATCCTTGGTCAGGCCGAAGAGCTTGTGGTACTCGCGAATGGTCGGGAACGGGGCGCCCTCGAGGCGCTCCTGCTGCACGCGCAGCATGTAGACGACGTCCAGCTCGGGCAGGACGGAATCGAGGTCACTCGTCACGTGGTCGCAGCCCAGGACCTCGGGCGCCGGCGGCAGCAGCGTGCCGGGAGCGACGGCGTAGGTCTCGCAGCCCATGATCTTAAGGGCGGGGATCAGCGAGCCGCAGACGCGGGAGTGCGCGATATCGCCGACGACGGCGACCTTCAGACCGTGGAAGTCACCCTTGTGCTCCCAGATGGTGTACAGGTCGAGCAGGGCCTGCGTGGGATGGTTGTGCTTGCCGTCGCCGGCGCAGATGACGCTCGCAGGCGAGTTCTGCGTGACGATATAGGGAGCGCCGGCGTGCTTGTCGCGCACGACGATGCAGTCGATCTTGTAGGCGTTGAGGGTCTCGACGGTGTCGACGAGGCTCTCGCCCTTGACCGTAGAGGTCGAGGAGCCGCCGAAGTTGAGGCTGTCGGCCGAAAGACGCTTCTCGGCAAGCTCGAAGGAGCTACGGGTTCGCGTCGAGGGCTCGTTGAACATGTTGACGATGGTCTTGCCCTTGAGCGTGGGAACCTTCTTGATCGCACGCTCGTTGACCTCGGAGAACGCCTTGGCGGTCTCGAGGATGAGCTTGATGTCCTCTTCGGAGTACTCGGTAATGTCGATCAGGTGCTTATGATTGAACGCCACGGTACTACTCACCTCCCAGCGGCGCGGAGCCCACGCGGGAACCCGGCGCGACGTCGTTGATCTCGACGGCGGTGTGGCCGTCGACTTCTTTCATATATAGGTGCACGTTCTCCTCATGCGACGAGGGAACGTTCTTGCCGACAAAGTCCGGCGAGATGGGGAGCTCGCGGTGGCCGCGGTCGACGAGGACCGCCAGCTCGATGCGGCTCGGACGACCCAGGTCCATGACGGCGTCGAGAGCGGCGCGGATGGTACGGCCCGTATACAGGATGTCGTCCACCAGCACGACGCGTTTGCCGTCGACGCTAAAGGGAATGTTGGTGGCGTGGATCGCGGGAGCGAAATTGGTAGCGTAGTCATCGCGGTAGAAGCTGATGTCGAGGCTGCCGAGCGGAACGTCGACGCCCTCGATCTCCTTGATCTCCTCGACGAGCTTCTTTGCCAGAAGGTCGCCGCGCGTGACGATGCCGACCAGAGCGAGGTCTTCACAGCCCTCGTTGCGCTCGAGAATCTCGTGCGCGATGCGGGTCATAGCTCGATTGACGGCGGTCTCGTCCATGATGACCGCCTTGGGGGAAGTCGTGCCCATCGATCTCCTTCCTCACATGTCTTGACTGCTGACACAGTCAAAAAAATAGATGCCCGACCGCTTAAAGCGGACCAGACACCCACAGGAAGGGCTGCTCTTTGGCAGCTATGTAATTCCATGTGGGTATCTCGTACCCCTTTAATGGTCAAGGTATAGTGTAGCCAACCTCGAGCGTAATTGCGAGCATAAATACAAAGCAATCCATAAACGGGCGCAGGCGCTCCATAAACCTATATATATTTGTGGGACGAACTTGAAAACCTCGGTTCGAGCTGGCATAATCCCCTCTGCTGCACGCAAATCGGATCTACGTCCAGGGCCGTGGCGTGCGCACTATCGCCAAAAGAGGAATATCTCTGTGTAGATTGCGCACAGGGAGCGACTTCTGTGCTATAGTTCAGGCTTGTTTGTTAACGCGACATGTTCGTTTGTCGCCCAAGGAGGGTCAGTTATGTCCAAAGTTTGCGAAGTTTGCGGTAAGCACCCCGTTGCCGGTCGCTCCATCAGCCACTCTCACCGCGTCACCAACCGTAAGTTCCGCCCCAACATCCAGCGCGTCTACGTCGTCGTCGATGGTCACCGTCGCAAGATGAACGTTTGCTCCACCTGCCTCAAGTCCGGCAAGGTTGCGCGCTCCTAAATAAGGTCTTACCAACAAGTACCTCGGACTCTCCGGGTCAAAGACCTCGCGTTCACATAGAACTTACCAAGGGCGTCCTCCCCTACGGAGGGCGCCCTTTTGCACTCATTGGGGACAGACTTACATAAGTGTTTTCACGCATTGGGGACAGACTTAGATGAGCGCTTTCCTAAGCTCGCAGCGCATCGATGAACTCACGGCGTTTCGATCGGCCCCAATCCATACCTCACGCCGCCTCTTTCCAGCCTGTGGTGGCCTTGGTTACGCTCGTAGCGCCGATACCGGTGATACGGGCAATTTGCTTGACCGTGAGATGCGCCCGCCTGAGCCTCAGCAGACACGCATCACGTTCGGGACGAGGCAGGGCCTTGAGCAGCGCAGGATCTATGCTCGGCAACACTTCGTGCGCGACGGCAAGGGCATCCTCATCGGGGATCCGCCGGCGTGGAAGAACCCCCACTGACCAGATGCGCCCAGCAACTTCCTTGAGATGCTCGCAATAGCAACGGGAGCCTCCGACAATATCGAGCATGGGGGCCGCATCGCAGATATCAAAGGGATCATAGCCCAGCTGATATGCCTTGTAGCTTGACCAGCGGTATGCCTCGAGTGAGTCGAGCGCACCTTTCACGGGATTGAGATGAATATAGTCGAGCAGCTGCACCGCCTGCGTGTCCGTCTCAACAGCGACCCGCGAATAGCGATTGTCAAACAGATGGCCCTTTCTTCCCGTTTTCCCATTGAAATACTTAGCATACGCCGTCAGTGCGCACTGCATTGCCTTTGAAAGGTTGTCATATGGGTCATCAACCATCAAATGGAAGTGGTTGTCCATAAGGCACCAAGCCAACACCGCCACTTTATGACGCGCAAACCTGTCCGAGATGTCCGATAAGAAACGATAACGGTCGGAATCATCTTCAAAAATAATCTGTTTGGAGTTGCCACGGTCAAAGACGTGGTAATAGCCGGTGAGCGAAACGGCGCGGGCACATCGGGGCATAGCCTCTCCTTTCAAAACTGTACAGGCAACACCTAAAAGGAGAGACGCAACGCGAAATGCTGAGCCTGTAACCTATTTATATCCAATGAGCGGCAATAACAGGCCCAGAACGGCAAAATGGCAAAACGATGTCTGTCCCAAATGAGTGAAAGCACTCATGTAAGCCTGTCCCCAATGAGCGGGGCGATGCAGCAGAAAGATTGTTTTAGTTGAAACGTTTCAGTTTGTTGAAGCGTTTTAGTGTGCCTTTTACAGGAATCTTGCCACTCACCGAATTATTTATTGCTATCATGCAAGGCGTAGGGTAAATCTCCGATCGCAAGGAGACACAAATGGTGAAAAAGTCACCGGAAAACACTACTCCCGCAATTGTGGACAACGTAGAGGCGCTTGAGGCTAAGCTCGCTCAGATGCGAGAGGCCCAGGCGCTTTTTGCTACGTACACGCAGGAGCAGGTCGACAAGATCTTCTACGAGGCCGCCATGGCCGCCAACAAGGCTCGTATCCCGTTGGCGAAGATGGCCATCGAGGAGACCGGCCGCGGCGTTCTTGAGGACAAGGTCATCAAGAACCACTACGCCGCAGAGTACATCTACAACGCTTACAAGAACACCAAGACCTGTGGTGTCCTGGAGCGCGACGAGGCCTACGGCATCACCAAGATTGCCGAGCCCATCGGCATCGTGGGCGCCGTCATCCCGACGACCAACCCCACCTCCACCGCGATCTTCAAGACGCTGATCAGCCTGAAGACCCGCAACGCCATCATCATCTCCCCGCACCCGGCTGCCGCCAAGTGCACCATCGCCGCCGCCAAGCTCGTGCTTGACGCCGCCGTCAAGGCCGGCGCCCCCGAGGGCATCATCGGCTGGGTCGATGTCCCCTCCATCGAGCTAACCAACATGGTCATGCGCGACGTCGACATCATCCTCGCCACCGGTGGCCCGGGCATGGTCAAGGCTGCCTACTCCTCGGGCAAGCCCGCCCTGGGCGTTGGCGCCGGTAACACCCCGGTCATCATCGACGACACCGCCGACGTGCTGCTCGCCGTCAACTCCATCATCCACTCCAAGACCTTCGACAACGGCATGATCTGCGCTTCCGAGCAGTCCGTGACCGTCATCGACAGCATCTATGACCAGGTTAAGGCCGAGTTCCAGAAGCGCGGCTGCTACTTCGTCAAGCAGGGTGCCGAGATGGAGGCCCTGCGTGGCGCCATGTTCAAGAACGGCGCTCTCGATCACCGCATCCCCGGCATGGCTGCCGCCAAGATCGCCGAGCTCGCCGGCATCGAGGTTCCCGCTAAGACCAAGATCCTGATCGCCGAGGTCACCTCCACCGATCCGGCCAAGGAGGAGTTCTCCCACGAGAAGCTCTCCCCGGTCCTGGCCATGTATCACGCCAAGGACTTCCAGGAGGCCGTCGACAAGGCCGAGCACCTGGTGCTCGCCGGTGGCCCGGGCCACACCGCCTCTCTGTACGTGCACCCCGCCCAGGCCGAGAAGATCAGCCTGTTCGAGCACGTCATGAAGGCCTGCCGTATCGTCATCAACACCCCGTCTTCGCATGGCGGCATCGGTGACCTGTACAACTTTGGCATGAAGCCGTCTCTGACCCTGGGCTGCGGCTCCTGGGGCGGCAACTCCGTCTCCGAGAACGTTGGGGTGAAGCACTTGATCAACGTTAAGACTGTGGCCGAGCGCCGTGAGAACATGCTGTGGTTCCGCGCTCCCGAGAAGGTCTACTTCAAGAAGGGTTCCACGCCCGTCGCTCTCGACGAGCTCGGCACCGTCATGGGCAAGAAGCGCGCCTTCATCGTCACCGACCAGTTCCTCTTCAAGAATGGCAACACCCGCGCCATCGAGGCCAAGCTCGACGAGATGGGCATCGCCCACGACTGCTTCTACGACGTCGAGCCCGATCCGTCGCTGCAGTGCGCACGTCGCGGCGCCAAGCAGATGGCTCTCTTTGAGCCGGACGTCATCATCGCCGTCGGCGGTGGCTCCGCTATGGACGCCGGCAAGATCATGTGGATGATGTACGAGCACCCCGAGTGCAAGTTTGAGGACATGGCCATGGACTTCATGGACATCCGCAAGCGTATCTTCACCTTCCCCGAGATGGGCAAGAAGGCCTACTTCGTCGCCGTCCCGACCTCTTCGGGTACCGGCTCCGAGTGCACGCCGTTCGCCATCATCACCGACAAGGAGACCGGCATCAAGTGGCCGCTTGCCGACTACGCGCTGCTCCCCAACATGGCTATCGTCGACGCCGACAACTGCATGACCGCCCCGCGCGGCCTGACCGCTGCCTCCGGCATCGACGTCATGACCCACGCCATCGAGTCCTATGTCTCCATCATGGCTTCCGACTACACCAAGGGCCTCTCCGAGCGCGCTGCCAAGCTCGTTTTCGAGAACCTGCCCTCCAGCTTCGAGAACGGCGCCAAGGACCCGCACGCCCGCGAGGAGATGCACAACGCCTCATGCATGGCCGGTATGGCCTTCGCCAACGCCTTCCTGGGCCTCAACCACTCCATGGCCCACAAGCTCGGCGCCTTCCATCACCTGCCCCACGGCATCGCCAATGCCATCATCCTGACGCGCGTCATGCGCTACAACGCCGCCGAGGCTCCCGTCAAGATGGGCACGTTCTCCCAGTATCCTTACCCCAACGCGCTGCACAACTACGCCGAGATGGCCAAGTACTGCGGCATCGAGGGCAAGGACGACAAGGAGGTCTTCGAGAACTTCATCACGAAGCTCGAGGAGCTCAAGGACTTCATCGGCGTCAAGAAGACCATCGCCGACTACGGTGTTGACGAGCAGTACTTCCTCGACACCCTCGACGAGATGACCGAGCAGGCATTCAACGACCAGTGCACCGGCGCTAACCCGCGCTACCCGCTCATGAGCGAGATCAAGGAGCTCTACCTGGACGCCTACTATGGCCGCGAGCCCCAGGACTACGCCGTCTGCTAGTCTTTAGCACGGTTATTTGCGGCGGGGGTGCACGGGTGTACGCACGCCCCCGCCGTTGCTTCTATCGCATCGTTGAAAGGATGCAATCATGCTGCTTCCCGATTCCAAGACCGAGCTCGTCCGTCGTGGCAACAAGGTCGTTTACGACCTGGGCGACAAGATTGTCAAGGTCTTTAACGAGACCAAGCCCGTCTCCGACGTGTTCAACGAGGCTTTGAATCTTGCCCGCATCAATGAGTGCGGCATCCGCAGCCCCAAGGCGCTCGAGGTTTCTCAGCTCGAGAACGCCAACGGCTGGGCGCTTGTGACCGAGAAGGTTGCTGGCACCACCCTCGCCGACAAGATGGCTGCCGAGCCCCAACGCTTTGGTGAGTACCTCGAGATGTTCGTCGACCTCCAGATCGAGATCCACGGCTACACCTCCCCGCTGCTCAACCGTCAGCGCGACAAGTTCGCCCGCATGATCGACAGCCTTGATCAGCTCAATGCCACCACGCGCTACAACCTTCAGGAGCGTCTGGACGGCATGACCAAGGAGTTCAAGGTCTGCCACGGCGACTTCAACCCCTCCAACGTCATCGTTGGCGACGACGGTCAGCTGTACGTCTGCGACTGGGCACATGCCACCCAGGGCTCCCCTGCTGCCGACGTTGCCACCACCTACCTGCTCTTTGCCCTCAGCAGCAAGGACCAGGCCGAGGCCTACCTGGAGCTCTACTGCGACCGCGCCGACATGCCTATGCAGGTCGTGCGTCAGTGGACGAGCATCGTCGCCGCTTCCGAGCTCGCTCGTAAGCGCAACGTGAACGATGAGTTCCTTAAGAACTGGATCGACGTCGTCGATTATCAGTAATATCTGAGCGATTTATTTCGCATCGGAGGCACAAAAGGGAAACCCCGCAGCTCGCATGGGCCGTGGGGTTTTCCTTTTAGATATCGAGGATGCCACAAGATAAAAGGACGGCCCCACATCTCCCCGATCTGGAGAAATACGGGGCCGTCCCGTATATCGAACTACAAGCGAAATCGCCGATTAGCGGCGGGCAGCCTTAACAAGCTCGGCAACCTTGGCGACGATCTCGTCAATCGCCACGTCCTCGCGCTCGCCCGTGGCACGGTCCTTGAGCTCAACGGTGCCATTCTTAAGACCGCGCTTGCCCAAAACCACCTGATACGGGAAGCCCATGAGGTCGTTATCGGCAAACTTAAAGCCGGGACGCTCATCGCGGTCGTCGACGACGACCTCGATACCCTCGGCGCACAGACCGTCGACGATCTGCTCACAAACGGCAGCGCACTCCTCCTTCTTGGGATCGAGCGGAATCACCGCGACCTCGTACGGGGCAACGGAGACCGGCCAGACGATACCGTGCTCATCGTTGTGCTGCTCCACGACGGCAGCGAGCGAGCGGGACACACCCACGCCGTAGCAACCCATGATAAGCGGCTTCTCCTTGCCGTCCTCGTCCATAAAGGTGGCACCCATGGCCTCGGAATACTTGGTGCCCAGCTGGAACACCTGGGAGACCTCGATACCGCGAGCAGCGGAGAGCGGCTTGCCGCAGTGCGGGCAGGGATCGCCGGCGACGACGGTGACCAGGTCGGCCCACTCATCGACGGTAAAGTCGCGCTCGGGGCAGGCACCGGTAAAGTGGTAGTCGACCTCGTTGGCGCCACAGGCCCACTGCTTAGACTCACGCAGGCTCTCGTCGCACACCAGACGGATGCCCTCGGGCAGGTTAACCGGTCCGATAAAGCCCTTATGCAGACCGTAGGTCTGGAGTTCCTCGTCGGTCATCATGCGATAGCCCTTGCCAAAGACGTGCTCGGCCTTGCAGTCGTTGAGCTCATGATCGCCCGGGACAATGGCCACGACAGGCTTGCCCTCAGCGTCGATGAGTGCCAGCGACTTGCGCGTGCCGTTCTCGGGGAAGCCGAAGAACTTTGCAACTGCCTCGATGGTGCCCATGCCCGGGGTCTCGACCTTGGTGAGCGTACCGTCGCCGGGGCCCTCGGTCACGACAACCTTGGTGCTTGCCGCCTCGTCGTCAGCAGCAAAGCCACAATCGTCGCAGTAAACCAACGAAGCCTCGCCGGCGTCAGCAAGAGCCATGTACTCGACGGAGGTGTCGCCACCGATCTCACCGGAATCGGCGACAACGGGCAGAGCCTTGATGTAGCAGCGCTCGCAGATATTGGCGTACGCCTGCTTCATCTTGTCGTACTCCTCCTGCAGGCTCTCCTGCGTAGCGGAGAAGCTGTAGGCGTCCTTCATGATGAACTCGCGGCCGCGCATCAGGCCAAAACGGGGACGGAACTCGTCGCGGAACTTGTCCTGAATGTGGTACAGATTGACGGGCAGCTGCTTATAGGAACGTAGCTCGTTGCGCACTAAGGCAGTCACAGTCTCCTCGTGCGTGGGACCCAGCACAAACTCGCGGCCGTGGCGGTCATCAAAGCGCACGAGCTCCTTGCCATAGGCATCGATACGGCCGGACTCACGCCACAGCTCGGCATCGACCATAATGGGCATCATGAGCTCCTGGGCGCCGGCGGCGTCCATCTCGTCACGCACGATATTCTCGATCTTGCGGATCGAGCGCCATGCGAGCGGCAGATAGGAATAGAGACCGGCGGCCTCCTTGCGAATCATGCCAGCACGGAGCAGCAGGCGATGGCTCGCAAGCTCGGCGTCGGCCGGATCCTCTTTGAGCGTCGGAGCATACAGCTTAGACATATACATTGCTCGAGTCATTTACTTCTCCTCAATAAGTTTGTCGACCTCGGCCATCAGCGCGTCGACAATTTGGTCCTCAGCTACTTTACCAATGATCTGGCCGTGCGAAAAGAGCAGGCCCTGACCTCGTCCACAGGCAACCCCCAAGTCGGCATCAGAAGCCTCGCCGGGGCCATTGACCGCACATCCCATCACGGCAATCGAAAGCGGCGCCGAATAGTTCTTAAGCCGCTCGGTGACCTCCTCGGCGATTGCGATGAGATTGACCTGGCAGCGCGCACATGTGGGACACGAGACAATCTCGGGGCCACGGCGACGCAGGCCCAGCGACTGCAGAATACCCCAAGCGACCGGCGGCTCCTCAACCGGATCGGCCGTAAGCGAGACGCGCATGGTGTCGCCAATGCCCTCGGAGAGCAGGATGCCCAGCCCCACCGAGCTCTTGATGGTGCCCTGCAGCTTGGTCCCCGCCTCCGTCACGCCCAGGTGGAGCGGAACATGGGGAATCTCGCGCGACAGGGCACGATAGGTATCAAGCGTCGTCTGTACACTATGGGCCTTGGCGGAAAGCACGATATTGGTAAAGCCGCGGTCCTCAAAGTGCCGCACAAAGCGCTCGCTCGACATCACGAGCTTCTCTGGCTGCGTAAGCTCGCCGCGCTCGGCGATATCCTGCTCGAGCGAGCCGGCGTTGACACCGATGCGAATCGCACAGCCCGCAGCGCCGGCGGCGTCGATGACGGCATCGACCTTAGCCCAATCGCCGATGTTGCCGGGATTGATGCGCAGCTTGGCGGCACCAGCTTCGACGGCGCCGATGGCGAGCTTATGGTTAAAGTGAATATCGGCAACGATTGGCACCGGAGACTCGGCACAGATGGTACGGAAGCCCTCGAGCGCGGCTTCGGTGGGTACACTCACGCGCACGATATCGCAGCCCGCCTGTGCCAAAGCGCGGACCTGCCCAAGCGTTGCCAGACCATCGACGGTATCGGTGCAGGTCATAGACTGGACCACGACCGGCGCGCCGCCGCCGATCTGCACCCCGCCCACATGCACGGGGCGCGTCAGCTCGCGCGGCGAAGAATGGGATAGAGACAATCCAAGCACTCCCCTACAGAATAAATCGAAGGATGTCGGAACGAAGCATATAGACAAACAGCAATGCGAAGAGCGCGACGCCCACATAGCTCACGATCGTCTGGACCTTGAGCGGCAGCTCGCGGCCAGCAATCTTTTGAATGATCTCAATTAGCAGCTTGCCGCCGTCGAGCGGCGGGATGGGCAGCAAGTTCATAAAGCCCAGTGAGAACGAAATGAGCGCGGCAAACGACAAGAACGTGATGGGACCGGCAGCAGCTGCCTGCGAGGACATGACGCTAATACCCACGATCGAAGAGGACTGATCGAGGATCTCCATCGTGTGCTGCGGCTGGAGCAGGCGCATCACGCCCTCCGCTGTCTGCGCAACATACGAGAAGGAAAGGCGCGCCGAGGTGATGGGGTCCAAGCGGACCACCTGCGTAGAGGCATAAACGCCCAGACGTTCATCCTCTTTGAGTGCGACCGAGGTCGAGCACTGCTTGCCATCGCGCTCATACTCAATAGCAATATCGTCCTTACCGGCGGCCTTACCGATGGCATCGTAGACGTCCATCCAAGTGGAACATGAGACACCGTCAACCGAAAGGATCGCATCACCGGACTCGATACCCGCCCTGGCGGCAATAGACCCCTCGTCAACCTGACCGATCACGTTGGTATCGATCGGCACGGTGACACCCGCAATGGAATAGATACTCATAAGGAGCAAAAAGCCCGTCAAGATATTGACAATAATGCCCGCGAGCAGCATAAAGGCACGCTTGAGAAAGCCTTGGCCAAGATAGGTGTGCGAACGTTCTTGCGCAAGGAACTCGGCCTCGCCGCACGGCAGCTCCCACACATCGCCCTCGGCAGTTGAATGTTCGCGATCGAAACGGCGACCGTCAAAGGTGGTATAGCCTGCCGTGTCTCGCGGCAGCGTCTGATACTTGGTGGGATAGTAGCTCGGCGAGGGCTTCTCCCCTTCCTCATACCAGGGTGCGATGGAGCCCCAGCCCAGCAATAGGGCGCATGCCTCGAGCACATCCTCCTCGGAAAGCTCGAGCTCGACAGCAAGATCGGCCACGGTCACGCGACCATGACGATAGATAGCCGCGAGCACGCGATCGGCGCACGAGACGTCGGTCGGGTCCATACCGCAGATGGCAGCGTAGCCACCCAGCAGCAGCGGGGTCACGCCAAACTTGGTTCCAATGCGACGCGACGTGTAATGGATGTCAAAGCGGCACGGCAGGCCCAAAAAGAACTCGGTCACACGGACGCCGCAGGCACGCGCCGCCAAAAAGTGGCCGCCCTCGTGCAAAAACACGAGGACGGAAAGCATCAGCAGGCCCCAAAAGACCGATGAGAGAACGCTCAGAACAGTATCCATAAAACGAAATAGCAATCCTTATGGGTTAGGAACGGGTTGCGACGAGCACCTGCACAGCCTTTTCACGCGCCCACGCATCGATGTCGCGAAGCTGCTCAAACGAATCGACCGCCTGCATATCGTGGGCATCCAAGCAGGATTCCACAATGCGATCGATATCGGTAAAGCTGCAGCCATCGTGCAGGAAGGCATCGACGGCAACCTCGTTGGCGGCATTGAGCACGCACGGCATGGTGCCACCCGTCTTGCCGGCACGCTCGGCCAGTGCCAGACAGCGGAAGGTATCCATGTCGGCAGCATCAAACGTGAGCTGCCCCAACTCGCGAAAATCGATACGAGGCGCCGGCGTATCCCAACGCTCGGGATACGAGAACGCGAACTGGATGGGAATACGCATGTCGGAAGCACCGAGATGCGCCATCACGGAGCCGTCGGCGAACTCGACCATAGAGTGAATCTTGGACTGACGCTGCACGACCACGTTAATGAAATCGAGGTCGCAGTTAAACAGATGCATGGCCTCAATACGCTCCAGGCCCTTGTTCATGAGGGTAGCGGAGTCGATAGTGATCTTGGCACCCATGGCCCACGTGGGGTGTGCGAGGGCATCGACACGCGTCACGCAATCGAGCTCGTCGCGCGTGCGGCCAAAGAACGGACCGCCCGAGCAGGTGAGCCAAATACAATGAGCCTCGCGCGGGTTCTCCCCCAGATAGCACTGGTAAATGGCTGAGTGCTCAGAGTCGACCGGAATAAGCTGGCCCGGTTGCGCCAACGGCATAAGCAAGTCGCCACCGACGACGAGGGACTCCTTGTTGGCAAGAGCAAGGCGCTTATTCGAGGTCAAGGCCGCATGGCTCGCCTCGAGACCGGCAGCGCCCACAATAGCGACGAGCACGCAGTCGACATCGTCGCGACGCGCGAGCTCGCAAACCGCCTGCGCGCCAACGCCGAGCTTAGTTCCCTCGGGCAACTCCTGCAGCACGGCGTCATCGCCATGAGCGACATCGGCCACGGCAACCGCCGGAACCGAAAACTCGCGGGCAGCGGCAACGAGCTCCGAGGTGCTGGAATTAACGGACAGCGCCGTCACCTGTAGGCGATCGGCATGCTGGCGGCACACATCGAGCGCCTGGGTGCCGATAGAGCCCGTACAACCCAGGATGGCAACACGGAGGCATCCATCGGGGCCATACGTCGTCTGGAATGACATTACAGCACGCCTCCGATCATCAAAAGCAGCTGCGCGGTAATGCAGCCGAAGATAAGCGAATCGCTACGATCGAGCATGCCGCCATGGCCCGGGATAAGATTGCCGGAATCCTTGACGCCCACGCCACGCTTGATGCGTGACTCGATGAGGTCGCCGATAACGCCCAGGACGGACACGACCACGCCGCACAGCAGCGCATAGGGCAGGCTGAGCTTGTAGAAGTGCGTCGCCCACAGGATGAGCCAAATCAAAACCGAGCCCAGGATGCCACCAACAAACCCCTCCCAGCTCTTTTTTGGAGAGATCTTGGGAACCATCTTGTGCTTGCCGATACGGCTGCCCACGATGTAGGCAAACGAATCGGAGACCCAAAGGGACGCGCAAACGCCCACCGAAAGCAGAGCGCCGGCAAAACCGGGCACGGAATCGCGCAGCAGCACGATAGCCGACAGCATAAAGCCAGTGTAGATGGGACCCATGAGCGTCACGGCCACATCAGAGATGCGGGTACGCGGCGACCAGACATACCAAATGCCCACCGCGAGCATCAGGGCAAAAAGCAGGGCATTCAACAACATCGAATCGCCCAACGCCGACAGCGGAAAGAGCACGGCGGCAGCGATACCCATACGCTCGTTCGCCATCTTGCCATCGAGCCTTGTCATACGGAAAAACTCATAGCAGCACAGACCGCTCATGACGGAAACAAAGATGGCCGTGGGCACGATACCCAAAACCAGGCACAGGATAAAGACGACGGCGTAGACGATACCGGCGGCGGCACGGGTAATAAAGCCCGCCAGCCACGAACCGGTGCCGCTCTTCGCTGCAGGCGCTCCCGCAGTGCCACCTTTGCGCGCAGGCGTCTTGGGAGCAGATCCCTTGGGACGATCGGACACGATTAAGCCTCCTCGGTCTTGTTCAGTCCACCAAACCTACGGTCACGGCCCTGATAGGCCAAAATGGCGTCGACAAGGCCCCAGCGATCAAAGTCGGGCCAATAGGTATCGGTGACGTAGAACTCGGAATAAGCCACCTGCCACAGCAGATAGTTCGAAAGGCGCAGCTCACCAGAGGTGCGAATCACAAGCTCAGGATCGGGAAGACCGGCGGTATAGAGGTGGGAAGCCACCATGTCGTCATCAATTGCGGCAGGATCGATCTTACCGGCGGCAGCGTCGAGCGCAATCTGACGGACAGCGCGGGTAATCTCGGCACGCGCGCCGTAGTTGACGGCAAGCGCCAGCGTCATACCGGTGTGATCGGCGCACTCGGCAAGACCGCGTTCAAAAACGTCGCGGGTCTTCTTGGGCAGCGCGGAAATGTCACCCAAAAAGACGACGCGCACGTTTTCGCGCTTCAGAAGCGGCAGCTCGTCGATAAACGTCTTGGCAAACAGGTGCATCAAGACGTTGACCTCATGCTGCGGGCGGTTCCAGTTTTCGGTAGAAAACGCATAGGCCGAAAGCACGTCGACGCCCAGACGCACGCAGGCGGTAATAATCTCGCGAAGGGAGACGATACCCGCCTTGTGGCCCTCGGTGCGTGCAAGACCGCGCGATGTGGCCCAACGACCGTTGCCGTCCATGATGCACGAGATATGATGCGGAATGTTATTGAGGTCAAGGTCGGAAAAACCGACGCCCACAGGGGCGTCGGCAAAGTACTCGACCAGTTTATGCTCGTCGTATTGCACCTTAGATCTCCATGACCTCGGCTTCTTTTTCCTTCAGAAGCTCCTCGACCTTGGCGACATACTCATCGGTGTGCTTCTGGACCTTGGCCTGCTCGCGACGGACATCGTCCTCGGTGAGCTCCTCATCGCGCTCGAGCTTGTTGTTGAAGTCGCGACGGATGTTACGGATAGACACCTTGGCCTGCTCAGCGTACTCGCGGCACTCCTTGACGAGCTCGCGACGGCGCTCCTCGGTGGGAGCCGGGAACGGCAGACGAACGACGGTGCCATCGGAGTTGGGGGTAATACCAAGATCGGAAGCGCTGATGGCCTTCACGATTGCGTTGACGAGCGCCTTGTCCCAGGGCTCGATGAGCAGCATGTGGGCTTCGGGAGTCTTAACGGCGGCAACCTGGGTAACCGGCGTGGGAACGCCGTAATAATCGACGGTGATGTCGGACAGAATGTTAGCGTTGGCGCGGCCGGTACGGACCTTGGAGAAGTTGTGCTTGAGCGACTCGAGTGACTTGTCCATGTGGGCGGTGATGTTCTCTGCCATGCTTAATCCTCCTGATAGACGAGCGTGCCGACGGGCTCACCCGAAAGCGCGCGCTTGACGGTGTCCTCGCCATCGATGTTGAGGACCAAAATCGGCATACGGTTATCCTGGCACAGTGCCGTAGCCGTGGAATCCATTACCTGCAGACCGCGGACGAGAACCTCGTGATAGGTAATCTTGTCAAAGCGGACGGCGTCGGCACACTTGACGGGATCCTTGTCGTAGATGCCGTCAACCTTGGTGGCTTTAATCAGAATCTCGGCGCCGATCTCGCACGCACGAAGAGCCGCAGCGGTGTCGGTCGTAAAGTACGGATTGCCCGAACCGGCGGCAAAAATAACGACGTTGCCCTTGGAAAGGTGATTGATGGCGCGACGGCGAATATAGGGCTCGCAGATCTCGTTCATCTGGATAGCGCTCATCACGCGGCAGGGAACATCGTTATGCTCGAAGGCATCCTGCAGGGCAAGCGCGTTCATAACGGTTGCCAGCATGCCCATGTAGTCGGCCTGAGCACGCTCCATGCCACCGGCAGCGCCGGCCATGCCGCGGAAAATATTGCCACCACCGACAACGACGCCGACCTCATGACCAACGGCGAGCAGCTCCTTGACCTGCTTGGCAAGATGGTCGGTAACCTTGGGGTCGATGCCATATTGGCCGTCGCCCATCAGTGCTTCGCCGGAAAGCTTCAGAAGCACGCGTTTATATCGGATGTCGGACAAAGCGATCCTCCTTTAATTAGACTTTCAATATGATAACAAAGGCTTAACGGGGAGCCATGAAAAAGCAGGCTGTGAGTAAAACCCACAGCCTGCTCATTACCAGCTACAAGAGCTTATTTACTCGCCACGGACCAGACGGTCAAAGGCAACGACGGTAATGGTGTCGCCGAGCTCCTTGGAGACCTGCTCAGCGTACTTCTTGATGGTGAGGGAGCTGTCCTTGATGAACTCCTGCTCGGTGAGCACGGACTGCTTGTAGAACTTCTCCAGACGGCCGACAGCCATCTTCTCCTGGATAGCCTCGGGCTTGCCGGACTCGGCAGCCTGAGCCATGTAGATCTGCTTCTCGTGCTCGACGGTCTCGGCCGGAACCTGATCGCGGGTGGCACAGATCGGGGCGACGGCGGCAACCTGAAGGGCAACGTCGTGAGCGAAGGTCTTGAAGGACTCAGACTGAGCGGTCTCGGCCTTCTCGAAGGCGAACTCGACGAGGACGCCGATCTTACCACCCATGTGGATGTAAGAAGCGAGAGCGCCGTTCTCGGCCTTGCGGGCGGCGAAGCGGGAGATCTTCATGTTCTCGCCCATGATGTGAATCATCTCGGTGAGCTCGGAGGAAACGGTCTCCTCGCCCATCGGCTTCTCGAGCAGAGCGTCGACGTCAGCAGGCTCGGTGGTAGCGACAACCCCGGCGACCTTGGAAGCAAAGCCGGTGAACTTGGCGTTGGAGCCAACGAAGTCGGTCTCGCAGGAGAGCTCGAGCAGAGCGCCGGTCTTGCCATCCTCGGAGACGAACGAGGCGACAGCGCCCTCGTTGGTCTCACGGCCAGCCTTCTTGGCAGCCTTGGCAAGACCGTTCTTGCGCAGAACGTCGACAGCGGCGTCCATGTCGCCGTCAGCCTCGACGAGAGCCTTCTTGCACTCCATCATCGGGGAGTCGGTCATCTCGCGGAGCTGCTTGACCATAGCGGCGGTAATCTGGGCCATTGTGGTTCCTTTCAAAGAGATGAAAAAGAATTAACTAAGACTGATTTACTCGGCCTTGGGCTCAGCGGCCATCTCGGCCTCGGAGACCTGCTCCTTGCCGGAGCCAGCGAGGCAGGCGTCAGCCATGAGCTCGCACATAAGGGTGACAGCGGAGATAGCGTCATCGTTGCAGGGGATGCCGTACTCGACCTCGTCGGGATCGGAGTTGGTGTCGATCAGAGCGACGACGGGGATGTTCAGGCGCTGGGCCTCCTTGATAGCGTTCTCCTCGCGCTTGGTGTCGATGACGAAGAGAGCCTGGGGCAGACCCTTCATGTCGCGGGCGCCACCGAGGTTGGTCTGGAGCTTGGTGAGCTCCTTACCAAGCACAGCCTGCTCCTTCTTGGGGAGCACCGCCATGCGGCCGTCCTCGACCATGGCCTCGAGCTCCTCCATGCGGTTGATGCGGGAGCGGATGGTGACGAAGTTGGTCAGCATGCCGCCGAGCCAACGCTGGTTGATGTAGGGCATGTTGGCGCGCTCAGCGGCGTTCTTGACGGCCTCCTGAGCCTGCTTCTTGGTGCCGACGAACAGCACGTTGCCACCCTTGGCGACGTTCTTGACGAAGGTGTAGGCCTGGTCGGCGTCGAGGATGGTCTGCTTGAGGTCGAGAATGTAGATGCCGTTGCGCTCACCGAAGATGAACGGCTTCATCTTGGGGTTCCAGCGACGGGTCTGGTGACCGAAGTGGCAGCCGGCCTCGAGCAGGGTGCGGATATTAATCTTGGTAGCCATGTTAAACCTCCTGTGGTTTGCCTCCGCGCGGGGTCATCCTCCAAAACCAACCCGGACATGTGCTACCAAAGCCCGGGCACCACGGTATGAAGTAGCCGCGCGTGCGTGATAAAAACCTGTTGCCGTGAAGCAACCCGATGAATGATAGCAGGAATGCATCTTCCTGCCAACCCGAAATCAAAACCACACACCTGAGTGCGGCGCAGGACGTCCCAGCCACTATTCGCCGCGGGGATGGGCTTGAGCCACGGCCCGCTTAAGCCGATCGGGCGTGAGATGCGTGTAGATCTGCGTCGTGGACAGGCTCGCATGACCCAGCAGCTCTTGAACCGAGCGAAGGTCCGCACCGCCCTCGAGCAAGTCGGTCGCAAAGGTATGGCGCATCGCATGCGGGGCGATGTCGGCCGGAATGCCGGCGAGCGTCGCCAGCGTATGGAACCGCCGCCTGAGCATGGCGGCGCTCATGCGATTGCCGTGCGCCGATATAAGCAGCGGATGCGGCCCGGTAGCGGGGTCACGGCGCTTTGCCCGAGCAAGCAACTCCGGCCTGCCCCCCTCAATATAGAGACGCGTCGCCTCGAGCGCGCGCCGATAGAGCGGCACGATACGCTCCTTGCTCCCCTTACCCCAAAGTCGCAACGTTCGCTCGGACCAAGCGATGGACTCCATATTGAGTGCTGCGAGCTCAGAGATACGCGCGCCGGATGCATAGAGCAGTTCGAGCATCGCCGCATCGCGCAGTCCCGCGGGAGTTGAGGTATCGGGGGCATTGAGGAGCGCCTCCACCTGTTGGTTCGTCAGCACACCGGGCAGATCACGCGGGAGCTTGGGCGAGGAAATTGCCGAGACCGCATCGCCCTCAACGATCCCCTCTGCCGCCATCCACCGATAAAGTGAGCGAATGGCAGACAAGTGCGCCGCAAGGGTCCGAGCCGCCACCTGGTCACGCGACAGCTCGGCCAAATAGGAGCGAACCGTCCGTACGTCGGCGGCACGCGCATCGACGCCTTCGCGCTCGCACCATAAAGCGAAACGCTCCAGCCGCGAAGCGTAGGCGGTCACCGTGTTGGGAGCGAGCCCTTCGACGCGAGCAATATAGGCGATAAACGAGTCGATGGTGTCGTACAGGTCAAAGGCTATGACCGGTCGCCTCCAAACAGATCGGGGCGAGTGGCCAGATAGGCATCAAGAGCCTCGAGCGCACGGTCCGCATAGGCCTGGTAGCGGTCGCGCTTACTGCGGCGCTTGCCGTCCTCGAGCGGCGGCATCAAGCCAAAGTTGACATGCATGGGCTGGTAGCCCACGGTGGCAGGATCGGTCGCATAGCCCACGAGCGCACCCAGGGCGCCCACACGCGGCAACTCGACGCCCGCGGTACCGATAGCCTCGGCATAGGTGTTGAGCGCCGCGAGCAGACCGGTCGCCACGGCCTCCATATAGCCCTCGGTGCCGGTGATCTGACCGGCCAGGCGCACGCCGGTACCGGGCACGGCAAAGGTGCCATCGAGCACGTGCGGGGCGTCGACAAAGGTATTGCGGTGCATGACACCGTAGCGGAAGAACTCGGCGTTCTCCAGACCCGGCACCATATGGAAGACACGCTTCTGCTCGCCAAAGGTCAGGTTGGTCTGGAAGCCCACCAGGTTATAGGCGGTCTTCTCCTTGTTCTCGGCACGCAGTTGAATCGCCGCCCAGGGGCGACGTCCGGTACGCGGGTCGGTGAGGCCGACGGGCTTCATGGCGCCAAAGCGAATGGCGTCCTTGCCGGTGCGCGCAACCTCCTCGGCAGGCTGGCATGCCTGGAACAGATCGCCGCCCTCAAAGTCCTTGAGCACCACGCGGTCGGCCGTGGTGAGCGCCTCGATAAAGGCCTCGTACTCTTCCTTGTTGAGCGGGGCATTGAGGTAGTCGCCACTCCCCTGTTCCTCGTAGCGCGACTGCGAGAACAGCACGTCCATATCAAGCGTCGAGGCATCGACGATCGGTGCCGCGGCATCGAAGAACGCAAGGGCGTCGCCACCGACGAGCTTCATGACCTCTTCGCTCAGCGCCGGCGAGCACAAGGGGCCGGCGGCAATGACCACGTGACCCTCGGGAATCCACATGACCTCGCCGCGAATGATCTCGATATTAGGACGGGCGGCAACCTCGGCCTCGACAAGCTCGGAAAACTTGACACGGTCGACCGCCAGGGCACCACCGGCGGGAACAGCCGCGCGACGGGCGCAATCGAGCAGGACCGAGCCCATGCGCTCAAGCTCGGCCTTCAGCAAACCAGCCGCAGAGTCCGGACGGGTCGACTTAAACGAATTGGAGCAGACGAGCTCTGCCAGGTGATCGGTATGGTGGGCCGGGGAGCTCACCTGGGGGCGCATCTCGCACAGCTTTACGGCGAACCCGCGGTCTGCCAGCTGGATCGCGCATTCCGAACCCGCCAAACCGCCACCGATAACCGTCACCTGATCGAACTGCATCTGCAAACACCTTTCTAATTGACACGTTTTCCATTGTGACCGAAGGGGGTCTGGGCGTGAAGGGCAAACTTGGAGGGCGCATACCTTCCATCCATCATGCGCTCGATAAGACCCTCGAGCTCAAGCGAACCCAGGAGTTTGAGTACGCCGACGGCATCGAGCGAGACGAGCGCCGCGATGTCATCGACCTTGAGCGGAGAGGCGATGAGCGCATGCATCACGGTCTGCTGCGTTGGATCCAGGTCGGCAATACCGGGAGCATCGGGGCGCGAGTAGCGCAGGGTGCCGTAGATGCGTGAAATAGCCATCTCGATAGATTCCTCGTCGATGATGCAGCAGGCACCGTTCGCAATGAGGTAATTCGTGCCACGTGACTCGGGCGATAGGATCGACCCCGGCACGGCAAGAAGTTCGCGCCCCAAATCCATAGCAGCCTCGGCTGTAGAAAACGTCCCGGAAGGCATACCCGCCTCGGATACAAAGAGGGCTTGCGACAGGGCCGCGATCACACGATTGCGGCGCGGAAAGGCAAACTTGCGCGGACCCATGCCCCACGGAGAGATCGACACGATCGCGCCACCCGTATCAAGCGTGCGAGTAATAAGCCCCGCGCTCGAACGCGGGTAAACCACGTCGGCGCCCGTCCCCAGCACCACGACGTGTTTGCCGCCGGCGTTGACCGCAGCCCAACCCGAGGCCTGGTCACAACCGACCGCGCCGCCCGAAACAACCGTCACTCCCGCCTCGACCGCCACCTTTGCCGCAAGCTCTGCCACGGCAAGACCATACGGAGAAGCCTTGCGCGCGCCGATAATGGAGAGCGCAGGCGTCGAAAGCACCTCGGGATTGCCGCGCACAAAGAGCGTCTGGGGTACATCAGAAAGCTCCAAAACGGTCTCGGGATACAACGCGTCACCTGGATGCAGCTCGAAGGTCCCCTCAGCCATCATTGGTCCCTCCTTCCCTGGTACATCGCCGCCTCGAGCACGTGATCCTGCGTCACCTGCTCGCTCTCGGCGACGTCGGCGATGGTACGCGCGATACGCACCAGGCGCACGATGCCGCGGCCCGTGAGATGCGTGCGCTTTGACAGGCCGAGCACACACTTCTCCGCCGCATCATCGAGCTCAAAGGTCGAAACGACGCCGTCAATGGACCGCGTCTCATCATCCTCGGCCTCGGCGTCCGCATCGTCCATACGGGATTCGCGCCAAGCGCGAAAAGCACGACCGCGCAAAACGTAGTCACGCAACTCGGCCGACGACATACCCTCCGCACCCTCGATAATCACTTGGGGGTCGGGACGGGTCACATCGATCATCATGTCGATACGGTCGGCCAAAGGACCGCGCAGCTTTGCCCGATAGCGCTCCACCATCGATGCCGAGCAGCGGCATGGCACCTCGCGATCGCCCAAAAAGCCGCAGGGGCAGGGATTGCTCGCAGCAAGCAACTGAAAGCGCGACGGGAAGGTAAAGGCCCCGTCGACGCGCACGATCCTGACGTAGCCGCGTTCGATGGGCTGACGCAGCGTCTGCAGCACACCCGTGGGAAACTCGGCAAGCTCGTCCAAAAAGAGCACGCCGCCATGAGCCAGGCTGATCTCACCCGGATGCACCGGGCGTCCCCCGCCGATAAGGCCTGCGGTCGAAATACTGTGATGGGGGCTTCGAAACGGCCGATGACCTGCCAATAAGCCATCGATGTTCTCGCCCAAGACCGAATGGATGCACAGCGCCTCCTGTTGATCCTCAACGGAAAGCTCAGGCAGGATGCCGGTCATACGGCGCGCAAGCATCGTCTTGCCCGATCCCGGGGACCCAATCATGAGCAAGCCGAGTTCTCCTGCCGCCGCAAGCGCCATGCCGCGTTTAGCGACTTCCTGCCCCAGTACGTCGGCATAGTCGAGCTCGGGCTCAAAGGTCGCCTCGACGCCCTCAGAATCCAAGTAGTGCCGCGCGGCATCGCCCATACCATGAACAAGCTGAGACAAATGATCGATGAATCCGCAATCCACGCCCGCAAGCGGCACATGCTGATCGGACCTGCCGGCGATAAAGGACAGCCCCATATCACGTGCCAATAGCTGAAACGCCACCTCGCCCTTGACAGGAAGCACCGTACCGTCCAGGCCAAGCTCACCTGCGATAAGACAACGATCGAGGTTGTCGCGGGGAATCTGACCATCGGCCGCCAATACCGCGATGGCGATGGGCAGATCAAAGCCGCTACCGGTCTTGCGAATATCGCCGGGCGCCAGATTGACCGTAATGCCCGAGCGCGGGATCTCGAACCCGGCGGAGCGCATCGCACAGCGAATACGACCGCGCGACTCCATCACCTCCATACTCGGAATGCCGAGCATCTGAATGCCCGGAACGCCGCCGGCAAGCGAGACCTCGACCGTGACGTGAATCGCCTCGACGCCGCGGATGCAGGCCGCGTGTACGGCAAACGTCTCGAACGCCATCACGACACCTGCCAATCGAACGCATTGTACTGATGCTCGATCTCGGCGATATGCCCGCCGCGGATGGTGACGCCCACGGCATCGAAGCGAATCGCCTTGAGCGGATAATGCTCCATGAGATAGCAACTTGCGATGCGGCGATAGCGGCGTTGCTTTTGGGCGTCCACGGCCTCCTCGGGAAAGACCCGCGTGTTGCAATCCAGTGCAACGCGTCTGGTCTTGACCTCGGCCATCACCACGACATCGTCGAGCTCATCGAGCAGCACCAGATCGGCCTCACCCTCGGTGCAACGATAACCCTGCTCCAGCAAGGTGTAGCCGCGCTCGTTAAAGTAGTCGATGGTGATCAGCTCGCCCAGCATGCCCAGCTCGCGGGGGCTGAGTCCCTTGATAAGCTCGGGCGTCATCGCCCCGCAATCGAGCTCGCCGTTTTCCCAACGCTCCTTGAGCTGCTGCGTCTTGCTCTTTTTGCTTGCGGCACTCATGGGTCTCCTTTCCCGCACACTGCATTGCCCCGATGATGAGGGCACCTTTCATGCGGGTAAGTACCGGAAACAAACCAAAAGCTGACCAAATGCCGACAAAAAATGGGCCGTACGCAACAATAACGTTGCACACGGCCCGCTACCAGCAGGTTTATAAAACGCCAGGGGTCCCTTTCTCCACAATTGATCTAGAAAAGACGCTCAGTCTGCAAAAAGTTTCCGCAAAAGCTCACGCGGTGCAGTGGACAAAGTCCATGTTTGCGAATGGCCTCGATATGCTCGGGGCTTGCATAGCCCTTCGACTCGGCCAGATGGTACTCGGGGTACTCGGCGTCGTACTCGACCATCATCTCGTCACGCGTGACCTTGGCCATGATGGACGCAGCGGCGATGCAGGCGATTTTGGCATCGCCCTTCACCACATCGCGCTCGTTAGGAACGGCGCCCAAGGGGTTGCCATCCATGAGGACGCAGTCGGGCTCGAGGCCCGTATCGGCCACGGCGCCCGCGACGGCAGCGCGGATGGCACGGGCCATGCCCATATCATCGATATCCTTCGGCGCGATATGGCAAAAACCGATCGCCGTCGCCACCTCGGCAATCTTCACCGAGAGCAGCTCGCGGCGCGCCGGCGTGAGCTTTTTGGAATCGTTGATACCCCAGACGCGCGGCTCCATAGGAAGACAGACGGCGCACACCGTCAGAGGACCGGCCACCGATCCGCGACCCACCTCATCGACACCAACGACCACCCCATCGCCGCCAAGCTCATGCATAAGCTCGTACATGTCATTGACACGCTCACGCTCGGCAAGCTCTTTGGCATGGCGTTTGAGGGCGCGTTCACAAGCCTTGATCACCTGCTGGCGCGGGTCCTCGCGATAATGCTCCACGAGGGCGGGAATCTCCTCAAACGTAGCGCTCGCCAACTCACCGGCAACCTGCGATGCCGAAACCGAGCTCGTCATGTTGGCCATACCAGGCCCTCCTTGCATGCAAATCAGATAAAAAGAAGGGCCACCCGAAGGTGACCCTTGTGTCCAAACGAGTGGACAGACGCTGCGATCTTCTTAGCGCTTCTCGGGGATGCGAGCAGCCTTGCCCACCTTGTCGCGGAGGTAGTACAGCTTGGCGCGACGGACGCGACCATGACGAACGACCTCGAGCTTGGCGATCTTGGGGCTGTGAAGCGGGAAGGTACGCTCAACACCGACACCGAAGGACATCTTGCGGACGGTGAAAGTCTCGCGGGCACCGGCGCCGGCCATACGGATGACGTCGCCCTGGAAGACCTGGATGCGCTCGCGGTCGCCTTCCTTAATGCGGTAGTGAACCTTGACGTTGTCGGCGACGCGAACCTGAGGAATGTCCTCGCGGATCTGCTGACGCTCGATTGCGCGGATGTAATCCATGTGCAATTCCTTACTCTTCTAGAGGTGCCGTACCACCTTGGCCGGCACGTAGTTGAACAAACGTATTCGAGTATACACGCGCGGGTTTCTGCTGCAAGAACAATTTTTTACGCAGACAAAAAGACAAAACCCGCACATGATAACCGCCCGCCTCACGAATGAGACGGGCGGCATGAAGGGGGGCTACACTAGGCGTCTACACCCAAAACGTTAGGCAGAACGCTTGGCCTCGAGCTTGACCTGAGCGGCGGCCAGGCGCGCCAGGGGCACGCGGTAAGGCGAGCAGGACACATAGTCCACATCGGCCACGTTGAACAGGCCCTTGATAGACTTAGGGTCGCCGCCGTGCTCACCGCACACGCCAAAGTGCATGCCGGGGTTGGTGGCGCGACCCTTCGCCACGGCCATACGCACCAGCTCCAGCACCGCCGAGTCGATGGTCTCGAAGGGGTTGTCCTTCAGAATCTTCTTATGCATGTACAGCGGGATGAACTTGGCCTCGGCGTCGTCGCGCGAGAAGCCAAAGGTCGTCTGGGTGAGGTCATTGGTGCCAAAGCAGAAGAAGTCGGCGTGCTGGGCGATCTCGTCGGCGACCATGCAGGCGCGCGGTAGCTCGAGCATCGTGCCCACGGGAATGTTGAGCTCGACGCCCTCCTCGGAGGATACCTCGGCGATGACACGCTCGATGACCTCGCGGGTCTGGACATGTTCGGCCGTGATGGAGACGAGCGGAACCATGATCTCGGGGCGTGGGTCGACGCCTTCCTTGATAAGGCGGGCGGCAGCCGTGGCCACAGCGCGGACCTGCATGAGCGGCAGATCGCCAAAGACGACGGACAGGCGCACGCCGCGCAAGCCCAGCATGGGGTTCGACTCGACCATGCCGTCGATACGACGCAGGCGGGCGCGCAGGGCAGTGAGCTCCTCCTCGGGAGCGCCGGCGGCCTCCTTCTTGGTGATGGCGACCTCGAGCTCGCGAGGATTATCCAAGAACTCGTGCAGCGGCGGATCAAGCAGGCGAACGACCACATCGCGACCGGACATGGTCTTGAACATCGCCAAGAAATCCTCAGTCTGGACCTTGAGCAGATCGGCCAGGGCCTGCTGCTTCACAGCCTCGTCGTCGGACAGGATGAAGCTCTGGATAATGTTCTTACGGTCGCCCAGGAACATGTGCTCGGTGCGGCACAGGCCTATGGCCTCGGCGCCAAACTCGAGCGCGAGCGCGGCATCCTCGGGGTTGTCGGCGTTGACGCGCACGTGGTTGGCGTGACCGTCGGTCTCGTCCAAGCGGATCTCGTCGGCCCAGGACAGGATGGTGTCCAGATCGCCGGTGAGCTCAGCGGAGACCAAATCGACAGCGCCATCGACGACGATGCCCTGAGTGCCATCGATGGAGATGATGTCGCCCTCGTGCAGCACGCGGTCGCTGCCCTCGATGCGCACGACCTTCTCGGCCGCGTCGATATGGAAACGCTCGACACCGCAGACGCAGGGGGTACCCATGCCACGGGCGATAACGGCGGCGTGGCTCGTCTTGCCACCATGGCTCGTCAAGATGCCCTCGGCGGCAACCATACCCTTCAGGTCATCGGGGTTGGTCTCCCAGCGGACCAGAATGACCTTATGGCCCTCGGCAGAACGCGCGACGGCGTCATCGCTCGAGAACACGACCTCACCCACGGCGGCACCGGGGCTGGCGTTAAGGCCGTGTGCAAGCGCCTCGTACTTCTTAGAGGAGTCGAACTGCGGGTGCAGGAGCTGGTCGAGCTGCGCGGGGTCGATGCGGCTCACGGCCTCCTCACGGGTGATGAGGCCTTCCTCGACCATCTCGATAGCGATGCGCAGAGCGGCGGTGGCGGTACGCTTGCCCACGCGGGTTTGGAGCATCCAGAGCTTGCCCTGCTCGATGGTAAACTCGATGTCGCACATGTCACGGTAGTGATCCTCAAGCGTCAGGAAGACACGCTCAAGCTCCTCACCTGCGGACTCGAGGCCCGGGGTGGTCTTGAGGTCGGCAATGGACTCGGTGTTGCGGATGCCGGCGACGACGTCCTCGCCCTGGGCGTTGACCAGAAAGTCACCGTAGAACTCCTTGGTGCCGTCGGCCGGGTTGCGCGTAAAGGCGACACCGGTCGCCGAGGTCTCGCCCTTATTGCCAAAGGCCATAGCCTGAACGTTGACGGCGGTGCCAAGGTCGTCGGAAATGCCGTGCTGCTTGCGGTAGATGCAGGCGCGCTCGTTCATCCAGCTGCCGAAGACGGCCTGGATAGCAAGGCGCAGCTGGAGCTCCGGATCGTGCGGGAAGACAGGCTTGCCGTCGGCGACCTCGAGCTCGGGGTACAGGGCGGCCTCGACGTACTCGGAGAAGATGCCCTTGAACGTCTCGACGAGCTCCTGCAGATCCTCGGCCGAAAGCTCGGAGTCGACGCGGGCGCCGGCGACCAGGCGGGCCTGGGTCAGGGCATTCTCGAATAGGTCGGCGTCAACGCCCATGACAACGTTGGAGAACATCTGGATAAAGCGACGGTAGCTATCCCAGGCAAAGCGCGGGTTTTGCGTCTGGGCGATGAGACCCTGAACCGAGTCGTCGTTGAGGCCCAGGTTGAGAACCGTGTCCATCATGCCGGGCATGGAAAACGGAGCACCCGAGCGAACCGACACGAGCAGCGGATCGTTAGCGTCACCAAGCTTCTTGCCGCAGCGGTCCTCGAGGTCTGCCTCGGCGGCAACGATCTCATCGAGTGCGCCCTCGGGCCAGACGTTGCCGGCACCGGAGTACTCAACACAGGTCTGGCAGGTAATGGTAAAGCCACCGGGAACCGGCAGACCGATGCGGCTCATCTCGGCAAGGTTTGCGCCTTTGCCGCCAAGCACGAAGTTCATGGATTTGTCGCCCTCAGTGACACAGGTGCCCTGGGCGTCGGTTCCAAAACGGTAAACCCTCTTGCAATCGCTCACGATACTTCCCCTTCCATGCGCTTACGCGCACGACCGTGGTAACGAATCGACCCGCCGGATGCGGGCCGTGAGGGAACTATACGGCGGGTTTTGAGCGGGCTTGAGCAGAGGATGCGCGGTTTGGTAAACGTGCTAAAACTGGCGGTAAACGGTAGGTAAAGGTGGTTACCTTATGAAGATACCAATGCAAGTAACTTGCAGGTCAAAAGCGGTAATAACTGCTAAATCGCTTTACCATAATCATGCATTATTTTGAGGTAGTCTCTTTGGGTGGCTAATTTGGGACGGGGCTATTTTAGCTACCCCACACGGGCGTTCGGCCCCAAGCCGTATCCGGATTATGGGTAGCTAAAATAGCCCCGTCCCAAATTAGCTACCCAAACACAACCTTGTCCCAAATGGGCTACGTTTGTTGGGCCCGACGGGCGGCGCGGCGTGCGCGGGCTTCTTTGATTTCCTCCAAATGGCTAATGATCTCGGAGGCGCTCTCCTCGATCGCCTTACCATCGGTACGCACCACAAAGCAGCCCAGGCGCTTCATGAGGGCACGGGCTTCCTCAAGCTCGCTGCGCACGCTCTCAGGCTCGGCATAGGAGCCGGCGACAGCGCGGGCGTAGTCATCACCCAAGCGGCTATCGCGAATCTCGGAAATCACGTCGACGGTCGAAATCAGACCGAACAGCCGCATCGGGTCGACCTCGTAAATCGACTTAGGCGGCTCCATGCCATGGGCCAAAGGAACATTGGCGACTTTGTAGCCCTGATAGGCCAAATACATCGACAGTGGCGTCTTGGACGTGCGCGATACGCCCAACAGCACGATATCGGCACCCGACAGATCATCGCACCCGCGCCCGTCATCGTGCTCAACAAAATACTCCATGGCCTCGATGCGATGGAAATACCGATCATCAGTCTTATGAATCACGCCCGCAACGCCCTTGGGTGCAACGCCAATAAGCGACGAAAGCACGGCGAGTGTCGGGCCGATCAGGTCGACCGAACGGATATGCAGCATACCCAGGTAATCGAGGACGCGGGCGCGAAGCGCCGGATCGACAATGGTGTGGAAGACGGCAATGTCGCGATGGTCCGCGTCGACACGCGGACCCACAAACGACTTGACCTGCTCCACCGAGGTCACCTTGGGCAGGCGCAAGAGACGAAAAGCCCCTTCATCAAATTGCCCGGACGCCGCAAGCACCACCTCACAAGCGGTATCGCCGAGCGAATCGGAGATAACGATAACGGTGGGACGAGCGGTGACCGGGCAATCCATGCGGGGCTCCTTTTGCGCTTATGCGCAGGCTGGCTTACTTTTTGCGGGCAAGCTCACCGATGTTGGCGATGCCGGAGAAAACGGCCTCGAAGCGGTTGAGCAGCTTAAGGCGATTATCGCGAAGCTGCTCGTCCTTGTCCATGACCATGACCTCGTCGAAGAAGCGGTCGATGGGGGCACGCAGGGCGGCGAGGGCAGCAAATGCGGCCGGGTAGTCCTCGGCAGCAAGGGCGGCATCGACAGCGGTCTGAGCAGCCTCGGAGGCGTCGGCGAGCGCGAGTTCGGCCTCGCCCATCAGGGCGCGGTCGTACTCCGCACCCAGCTCGGGCTTCGAGATATGCGCGGCACGGGCATAGGCGGTAGCCAGGTTGTCGAACGTCTCAGCGTCGTTTTTGCGGGCCTCGTCGAGGGCGGCGCAGCGGGCGAAGAAGACGGACGGGGCGATAATGTGCACCGCGGAGACAGCGGCAACGGTATCGGCCGGGATCTTTTCGTCGCGGGCCATGCTCACCAGGCGGCCATGGAAGAAGTCACGAACCTGCTGGGCGACCTCGGCGGCGTCGAACTCAATGCCCTGCTCACTGTAGAGTTCGAGGGCAAAGTCGATGAGCGACGTGGGGTCGATCGGCAGACGGTCGCGCAGGATGTTGATAATGCCGATAGCGGCACGACGCAGCGCGTAGGGGTCGGAGGAGCCGGTCGGGGGCTCGCCGATGGCAAAGATACCGGCGATGGTATCGAGCTTGTCGGCGCAGGCCACGATGCAGCCAGCGGTGCCCTCGGGCAGCTCGTCACCGGCAAAACGGGGACGATAGTGATCGCGAATAGCATGGGCGACCTCGTCGTTCTCCCCCATCGCGGTCGCGTAATAACCGCCCATCACGCCCTGCTGGCTCGTGAACTCGACGACGGCGTTGGACACCAGGTCTGCCTTGCACAGGTGTGCGGCGCGAGCAGCGTCGGCGGCAAGATGGGCGCCCAGGTGAGCCTCGCGGGCGATAGCGAGCGCGAGCTGCTCGATGCGCTCGGACTTGGCGAGCACGCTACCGAGCTTCTCCTGGAAGGCAACCTTGGACAGACGCTCACGGAACTCGTCGAGGGAGATCTTCAGGTCCTCCTCGTAGAAGAACTTAGCGTCGTCCAGACGGGCGCGCACGACGCGCTCGTTACCGTCGATCACGCGCTCGGCGTTCTCGGGCTTGCTGTTGGAGACGACCACGAACTCACGCGTCAGCTTGCCCTCCCCGTCATAGATCGGGAAGTAGCGCTGGTTGGTGAGCATGGACTCGCAGATAATCTCGTGCGGGACCTTGAGGAACTCCTCGTCGAAAGTACCGACGAGCACCGTCGGCCACTCGCAGAGGTTAATGACCTCCTCAAAGACCTTCTTGGGCGTATCGACATGGCAGCCGGGGCGAGCGGCCTCGACCTCGGAGATACCGGCAAGGATGGCCTCGCGACGGCGCTCGGCAGAAAGCACGCCGGCGTCCTCGAGTACCTGCTCGTAGGCGGCGGGGCTGGCGACAACGTGGTCACCGGGGCCGAGCACGCGATGGCCGCGCGTGGTGTTGCCGCTCGTCACGTCGGCAAACGACACGGGCACAACATCCTCGCCCAGAAGGCAGCAAATCCAGCGGACCGGACGCACGAACGTCGCGTGCTCGTGGCCCCAGCGCTGGGAGCGGTAGTTGGGCCACTGCAGGCCGGCAATGGTCTTCTCGCACAGGGCCGTCAGGATCGGGGTTGCCGGTGCGGAGGGAATGTTCTTCTCGGCAAAGACATACTCGCGACCATCGGTATCCTCACGACGGACCAGGTCCTCGGCAGCCACACCGCACTTGCGGGCGAAGCCCTGGGCGGCCTTGGTGGCGTTACCGTCAGCGTCGAAGGCGATGTTTGCCGCGGGGCCACGCTTGACCTCGTGAACCTCATCGGTCGCGGTGGCGACGTCGGCCACGAGTGCAGCCAAACGACGCGGACTCGAGATCACGCGGACCTCGCCGTGGGCCAGACCGGCCTCGTCGAGACCCTTGGCGATCATGGTGCCAAGCTGCTTGACGGCATTGTTCAGCGGTGCGGAGGGCATTTCCTCCGTACCGATCTCAAACAGGAAATCCTTAGCGTCTGCCATGGCTTACGCCACCTCGCCTTCCTGGTTGGCATTCTCGTTGACTCCGGCGACCTCGGCCATATAGGCCTCGCAGCACGCCTTGGCGACGGCGCGGACACGCAGGATGTAGTTGGCACGCTCGACCGCAGACAGAGCGCCGCGGGCATCGAGCAGATTGAAAGCGTGGCTGCACTTCATGACGCAGTCGTATGCGGGCAACGGCAGCTTGCGATCCAGGCAGGAATGGCACTCGGCCTCGTAGTCGTCAAACTTCTGACGCATCATCTCGACGTTGGCGACCTCAAAGTTATAGGCACTGAATTCGCGCTCGTTCTCGAGGAACACGTCGCCGTAGGTCATGGGCGTGCCATCGGGCAGGTAGCTCCACACCAGATCGTAGACCGAGTTGACGCCCTGGGCGTACATGGCGATACGCTCCAGGCCATAGGTAATCTCGACGGGCACGGGGTCGACCTCGATACCGCCCACCTGCTGGAAGTACGTAAACTGCGTGACCTCCATGCCGTTGAGCCAGACCTCCCAGCCAAGGCCCCAGGCGCCCAGGGTCGGGCTCTCCCAGTCGTCCTCGACAAAGCGGACGTCATGGTCGTTGGGGTCCAGGCCAATGGCGGCCAGCGAACCCAGGTAGAGCTCCTGGGCGTTGACCGGCGACGGCTTGATGAGCACCTGGAACTGATAGTAGTGCTGCATGCGGTTAGGGTTCTCGCCGTAGCGGCCGTCGGCGGGACGGCGGCAAGGCTGCGCATAGCAGGTGCGCCACTCGGCGGGACCGAGCGAGCGCAGCGTGGTCGCGGTATGGAAGGTACCGGCACCGACCTCGGAGTCATAGGGCTGCATAATGACGCAGCCCTGCTCGCCCCAGTACTGCTGGAGGCGCAGGATGATGTCTTGGAAGGAAAGCGATGAAGCGTTCATGCCTCTAATATCCCCTCGTCGAAACGATTACACGGTTAGGTACTGTACTATAGCGGTTTTTAGTCGATAGCGCCGATGCGGTTGAGCGGCCAGTAGCGCACAAGCGCCACAGCGATCAAATCAGAGCGATCGACGGGACCAAAGTAGCGCGAGTCGGCAGAGTTTTCGCGGTTGTCGCCCATCACCCACACGCACCCGTCGGGAACGGTGTAGGGATAACTCACCTGGGCGGCGGGCGCCTGGACCGAAAGCGGCCAGCTCATGCCGGTCGTATAGTCCTCATCGAGCGCCTGGCCGTCGACGACGACCTTGCCGTCCTGAAGGTCGACCGTCTGACCGGCCGTGGCGATGACGCGCTTTACCAGCACGTCATGCTCGGACGTGGCATCGGGGTTATGGAACACCACGATATCACCCTGTTTGACGGGCTGACCGAGCTCGAGGCTCACCTTTTGTGCCAGGATCTGGTCGCCAATCTCGATCGTGTCCTCCATGGAGCCGGTGGGCACCACAAAGGGCTCGACCACAAAGGTGCGGATCAGGAAGGTGGCCACGAGCGCGATTGCGATGACCGCGATCCACTCAAAAGCGCCCCTCAACGCGGAATGTTGCGTAGGAACCATACTCACTCCTCGCTCTGCGAATACGAAGCGTCAAGGATCTCCTGAGCGTAAGCGCGCTCCTCGGGCGTAAGCCGCGCCGTCTCGATCAGGTCAGGGCGCCAGCGGCAGGTACGCTCGATGGCGTTCTTGCGACGCCAGGCATCGACCTTGGCGTGATCACCGCTCACGAGCACTGGAGGCACGCCCTCGCCGTTGAACTCGGCAGGACGGGTGTACTGCGCGTACTCGAGCAGACCACCGTCCTCGGCAGTCGAGAATGACTCGTCCACGTTGCTCATCTCGTCACCAAGGGCGCCGGGAATTAGGCGTACGACGGCATCGGCAACGACCATAGCGGGAAGCTCGCCGCCCGTGAGCACGTAATCGCCGATCGACAGACGCTCGTCGGCATACGCATAGGCACGCTCGTCGACACCCTCGTAACGGCTGCAAACAAACAGCAGACGCTCACTTTTGAGCAGGCGCTCGGCCACATGCTGCGTAAAGGGTTCGCCGCAGGGAGTGAAGAACACCACCGTGGGCTTGGGGCCCTCCGCGCTAATGGCCTCGATGGCCTCGGCGATAGGCTCGACCTTCATGAGCATGCCCTGCCCGCCGCCGTACGGCTCGTCATCGACGGTACGATGGCGGTCGTGCGTCCAGTCACGCAGGTTATACGCCTTAAAATCAAAAAGGCCGGCCTTGCGGGCGCGGCCCAAGATCGACGTGGACATAACGGGCTCAAACATCTCGGGAAAGACCGAAAGGGTCTCAATCAGCATGTTGTCCTCCCTACTTGTCCATATCGATCAAGCCATCCATCACGTGGACGGAAATTGTTCCTGCATCGGGAAGATCGAGCACGACCTGCTCGATCACGGGAATCAGTACCTCGCCGTACCGATCGCCTTCGACAACCCAAACATCGTTGGCAGGCGTCGACATGATCTCGACAATCGTGCCGAGCGAACCGAAGCGCTCGTCGACCACCTCGCGACCCATCAGGTCGGTATAGGCGGCGTCGAGCGAATCGAGCTCAAAGTCGTCACGATTTGCCAGCACATAGCATCCCGTGATGCCCTCGGCGGCCGTCAAGTCGTCAATGCCCTCAAACGAGACCAGATCGCCATCGCCCGTATCGGTGACGGACACGACCGTGCAAAAGCGGTCGCGCTTGAGCGCCGGCGGCGTCAGGGCGACGCGCATACCCGGCTCTAATACAGAAGGAAGCCCCCGCAGCGGCTGCGCGAGGACCTCCCCCTTCCTTCCGTGCGGCTTGACCACACGGGCGATGTTTTTGTACTGGGACCTCAAGGTCCTAGCCCAGAACCTCTACCTCGACAGCAGTGTCGAGGCGAGCGGCCAGTGCACGGGCGAGCGTGCGAATGGCCTTGATGGTACGGCCACGACGGCCGATGACCTTAGCGACGTCATCCTCGGCGACAGAAACCTCAATCATAGAGGCGTCATCACCATCAATGACCTCAAGGCTCACGGAATCCGGGTCGTCGACGATCTGAACAACGAGATATTCGACGAGATCGGCGATGCGATCTGAGAGCATTGCCTCACCCTCGAGCTGTGCAGCGTCAACCTCAGGCACGATTTACTCCTCGGCGCCCTCAGCGGCCTCAGCGGCAGCCTTAGCGGCCTCGGCCTCTTTGGCGAGCTGCTTCTTGGACTTCTTGACGACGGTCTCGGTCTTCTCGCCCTCGTTGGCGGCCTTGACCAGAGCGGCGACGGCGTCGGTGAGCTGAGCGCCCTTGGACTGCCAGTCGGCGATCTTCTCGAGGTCGAGGTTGATGGTCTTGGGGGCGGTCATCGGGTTGTAGCGGCCAACCTCCTCGATGATACGACCGTCACGCGGGGCGCGGGAATCGGCGACGACGACACGGTAGTACGGACGCTTCTTAGCGCCGTGACGAGCAAGGCGAATCTTGACTGCCAAAGGAAACTCCTCCAACCAAGCAGCTTTAGGCTGCAACTACAAACAAACAGTTGAACATAATACGCCATCGACGCGGGCAGGTGAAGTCCGTGAGACCAACTTCTTCGGTGTAGTCGAGGGCAAATCCATATCTTAGACAAGAATTCGGGATTTGCAAGCACATACACGCACCCCACATGAGCTGCGCGGTATACTCATGACATGGAAAGACGCGAACATACATACGGTTATGAGGATGCCATGGGCGTCACGCCGCCTCCCTGGACGGGTCCGGCGGTGGGCCTCATGGACCTCGATGCGTTTTTTGCGAGCGTGGAGATGCTCGATCATCCCGAATGGCGCGGAAAGCCGCTCATCGTGGGCGGAGACGCCGATTCGCGTGGCGTCGTGTCCACGTGTTCGTATGAGGCGCGCCGCTTTGGCGTGCACTCTGCCATGGCCTCGGCCGAGGCGCGGCGCTTGTGCCCGCAAGCCATTTGGACGCACGGGCACTTTGATCGCTACCGCGAGGTGAGCGCGCAGGTCATGGCGATTCTTGCCGAGGAGACGCCGCGCGTTGAGCGCGTATCCATCGACGAAGCCTTTATCGATATCACACCGGGTCGCTTTGCGCCCGAGGACCCACTGCTGGTTGCACGGCGTATAAGCGACCGTGTGGCAGCGCTGGGAGTGACGTGCTCCATTGGCGTGGGCTGCAACAAGACGGTCGCAAAGATCGCAAGCGAGCGTGACAAGCCGTTTGGATTGACGATTGTGCGCCCCGGAACCGAGCAGCGCTTTTTGGCCGCGCTGCCGGTATCTGCCATGAGCGGCATCGGGCGCTCGGCCGAGGAGCGACTGCGCCGTATGCGCATCTACACGCTCGGCGAGCTGTCACGCGCGCCGGAATCCACCTTGGCCTCTATTTTTGGCGTCAACGGCGAACGTATGCGTCAGCGTGCGCTGGGACTTGAAATCTCCGAAGTCACGAGTCTCGATGAAGAGCGCAAGATCAAGTCGGTCAGCAATGAACGCACCTTTGCGAAAGATTTAACTGAGCGCGGAGACATCGAAGCGGCGATTGCACTGTTGGGCGAGTCAGTTGGACGCCGCCTGCGCCGTCAGGGACTGACGGGCGGCACGGTAACGCTCAAGCTCAAGTATTCGTATGGCAGCGGGCGTACGGCACAGCGCCGGCTGCCTCATCCGACCGACGATGAGAACATCTTTGTGGCGGTTGCGCTCGAACTGCTCGACAACATCTGGCAGGAAGGCATGCATGTTCGCTTAGCGGGCATCGGCATGAGCGACTTCGACCACCAAGGCGGCATCCAGACCGACCTGTTCTGCGAAGTCGACGACCGCGGAGCCCAATCCAGCGACCGACGCGACCTCTCGGTTGCTATCGACGCCGTCCGAGACAAGTTCGGCGACACCGCCCTATCCTTCGGCCGCCAATCCCGCTTCAACGATTAACCGCCTTTGGGCAAAAAGAAAGCCGGGCAGGTACGGAAAACCGCAACTGCCCGGCAAAATGCGCGAGGCCAACTAAAAGCCCTGTATCAAATGAGCCACTAGAGGAGGTCGAGGGGGAGCTGGGGGGCGTCGCCCCAGAGCTTTTCTAGGCGGTAGAAGTCGCGGGCTTCGGGAGTGAAGACGTGGACGACAACCGAACCGTAGTCCATGAGCATCCAGGTCTTCTGCTCACGGCCCTCGATGGAGAACGGATGCTCGCCGCAAGCCTCGGCGACCTTCTCCTCGATCTCGTCGACGATCGAATCGACCTGGCGGTTGTTGGTACCGGTGGCGAGCACAAAGTAGTCGCACACATCGGAAAGCTCGGTCAGGTCGAGCACCTGAACGTCCTCGCCTTTCTTGTCGTAGGCGGCCTGCGCGGCGGCGCGGGCGACATCCTCGGCGGCAACACCGCTCGCGGACAGCGAGGCGGCAGTGCGGTCGGACGTGGCAGCGAAACTCTTGTGCTCCACACCTTCAAAAATCTGCTCGTCGGTCATGGTCTCGTCGGCCATGGAATACCTCTTTCTAGACAGCCCGAGCTAGCGCAGCTGGGCGTAATGGTTGTAAATCGTAATAGCTGTGGGATAAAGATAACGCCCGGTCTGGATCACATAGACCAGACCCTGCGCAAAACAGGAGAAGAACAACTCGTCGAGCGAGGACTTCCCCACCATCTTGCGCAGCGCATGGGCATAGTCGCCGTGACGGTTGGGCTCGATGGCATCGGCCACAAAGACCACCATATCGAGCGGCGTCATGTCGCAAGCGCCTACGGTGTGACGGTCGACAGCCTGGAAAACGGCCGGCGACAGCTCGGGAAAAAGCTGCGGAAGCTCATAGGCGGCAACAGGGCCATGCAAAAGCGGCGTCGCAGCGGAAGGAGAGCCGGCAACCTTGATGCCATAATGAAGCGCGCGGGCCACGAGCTCGTCATCGGAAAGCACCTTGTCCCAGTCGTGAATCAAGCCGGCGGCAGCAGCATTAAAGCGGTCAACGCCATAGACCTCGGCCAGATGAAGTGCGGTCTCGGCAACACCAAGCGAATGCACATAGCGCTTGCGCTTATCCTTCATGCGAACATCGAGCAACTCTTGAATGCGCTTGAGCAGCGCGCGCTCATCGCCCTCAAACAGATCCTCTACCGACAACATAGACCCCCATCACTCAAAATCTTCTTGGCCCAAATCGGCATATAGCCTGCGTTTGCGAATGTAGCCGAGCACGGACTCGCTCGTAAGATAGCGCACACTCATACCGCGAGCAACACGCTTGCGAATGTTCGTCGAGCTGATCGCCAGCGCCGGAATCTGAATATAGCGCACGTCAAACGGCAGGCCCGACTCTTTGATGCGGGCACGCGCCGTATCGATATCAAAGCCCGGTCGCGTCGCCGCAATAAAGGTAGCAAGCTCAGCGATTCGTTCGGCATCATGCCAGGTCACAATATCGATAATCGCGTCGGCGCCCGTAATGAAGTAGAGCTTTACCTGCGGCGGGTAAAAGTCGCGAAGGGCATGAAGCGTATCGGCCGTATAGGTTACGCCCGGACGGTCGATCTCGAACCGGCTCGCCAAAAAGGCCGGGTTCGCGGCGGTGGCGAGAACCGTCATGGCATAACGGTCCTCGGCAGGCGTCACCGGCTTGTCAAGCTTAAAGGCAGGCGTGCCCGCCGGCATAAAGAGCACGGCATCCAAGTCGAGGGACTCGCGCGCCTGCTCAGCGGTCACCAGGTGTCCGTAATGGATGGGATCAAAGGTGCCACCCATAATGCCAAGCCTAAACTCCTGCCCGTCCTCTAGAGGAAGCTCGGGCAGACCGATTCCACCGCGCAGCGACATGGCTTACTCGCCCTCCGGGGTCTCGACATCGTCCGCGAGGTCTGCCACATCGACAACCTCGACGCCCTCATCCGCAGCATCGGCCACGTCAATGGCCTCAACGGCAACGTCCTCGCCAGCATCATCGAGCTCCTCGTACTCCGAGAAGTCCTCGGCGCCCTCAAAGTCAAAGGCACGCTGGCAAATACGGACCTCATCGCCCGCACGGCAACCGGCCTTCTCGAGCGCGTCGTCGACACCCATACGCGCAAACTTATGCTGCAGGTAAATGACGGCTTCCTCGTTTTCCCAGTCGGTCTGGATGACCATGCGCTCAATCGCGCGACCAACCACACGGAAGGCACCGGGCTCTTCCTGGACAATGCGGAACCGCTTCTCACGCTGCAGGCGGCGGCGCTCCCACTCATCGTCGCGCAGAACGACCGGCTCATCGGAGACCGCCAGCTCGGCGCGAAGCTTAGCCACCTGCTCGCCCACGGCAAGCATCAGCGTGTTGAGGCCGGCGCCAGTCACGGCGGACACGGCAAAGAACATATGGCCATCGTCGAGCGCTGCACGCTTAAGGTCGGCAATCTTGTCGGCCGTGCCCGGCGCATCGCACTTGTTGGCGACAACGATCTGCGGACGCTCCGAAAGCTCGGCGCCATACTGCTCGAGCTCACGGTTGATGATGCGGTAATCCTCAACCGGGTCGCGATCCTCAAAACCGCCCGTCATGTCGACGACATGCATGATCAGGGCCGTACGCTCAATGTGGCGCAGGAACTGGTGGCCCAGGCCCTTGCCCTCGCTCGCGCCCTCGATCAAACCAGGAACGTCGGCAACGACGTAAGAATACTCACCGGCACGCACCATGCCGAGGTTCGGCACAAGCGTGGTAAACGGATAGTCGGCAATCTTGGGACGGGCGGCACTCATACGCGCGATGAGAGAGGACTTGCCAACCGAGGGAAAGCCCACGAGCGCGGCATCGGCCATAAGCTTCATCTCGAGCTCAATCCAGTGCTCCTCGGCCGGTTCGCCCAGCTGAGCAAACGCGGGCGCGCGGCGCACCGACGTCACAAAGTGCGTGTTGCCCAGGCCGCCGGCACCGCCGGGAGCCACGACAACGCGCTCGCCGTCGTGAACCAAGTCGGCAATCTCGAACATCGGGGTCTGCGTCTCGGGGTCGAGCTCGCGCACCACGGTGCCCATGGGAACCTTCAAGATAAGGTCCTCGCCGCTCTTTCCGTTGCGGCGGGCGCCCTGACCGTGCGTTCCGCGCTCGGCACGAAAATGATGCTTAAAGCGGTAATCGATCAGCGAAGACAGCTGAGCGTCGGCCTGGATGACGACGTTGCCGCCACGACCGCCGTCGCCGCCATCGGGGCCGCCCTTGGGGACAAATGCCTCGCGCCTAAACGACATGCATCCGGCTCCGCCGTCGCCGCCGCACACGTTAATGCGGCTGATATCGGTGAACTGTGACAACAGAATCGCCTCCTACAAAAAAGAAGGAGACCCTTGAATCCTAAAACTCAAGTGCCTCCCACATATGTGCTCTATGAAGGGTGAATTACGCGTTCGCGAGCGGGCGTACGCTGACCCTGTGCTTGATACCCTTGTGGAACTCAACGGTACCGTCGACCAGCGCGAACAGCGTGTCGTCCTTGCCACGGCCAACGTTCTCACCCGGGTGGATGTGAGTGCCGTGCTGACGGACGAGAATCGTGCCCGTGGTTACCGTCTGGCCGGCATAGCGCTTCGTGCCAAGGCGCTGACCGCGGGAGTCACGGCCATTACGGGAGGAACCGAGTCCTTTTTTGTGTGCCATTGTGTATACCTACTCTTTCGTTACGAGTGTAATCTACTCGGCGACGGGAGCCTCGGCAACAGCCTCGGCCTCTGCCTTGACAGCCTTCTTGGCGCGGGACGTAGCCTGGACCTTCACGATCTTCAGCTTGGTGAGCTGCTGACGGTGACCCTTCAGACGACGATAGCGCTTACGCTTGTGGAACTTGAAGACCAGCTGCTTCTCGCCCTTGAACTGCTCAACGATCTGAGCGGTAACCTTGGCCTTGGCCAGCTTGTCGGGATCGGTGACGATCTTCTTACCATCGTTGAGGAAGATAACCGGCAGGGTGACCTTGTCGCCCTCATTGCCCTCGATCTTCTCGACGGTGATGACATCGTCGGTGGCGACCTTGTACTGCTTGCCGCCCGTGTTAACGATTGCGTACATGTTTACTTGCCCTTCATGCATCAGTTAGTGCAACAGCCGAATATAGTAGCAGGCGAAAATACCCCCGTCAACGAGTATGTGGAGCAAATCCACAAGTTCGCACAGGTATGGGGCTGACGAGTCGGCCCTCGTCGTCCTCGCATGCTTGATTCTGACGCTCGACATCGTAGGAGCAGATGGTCACGAGGTCTTGCATACCGGTGGAAACAATAGGTGCATCCACGCCCGGGGTCAAGCCCTGCAACAAAACATCAGCAGCAGAAAGCAAAATTTCCGGACGCATGGAACCCTCGTTGTCGGCATGGGTGTCGAGCATAAGCACCAGATGATCCGGGCGCTCCCCCGCCGTGAGCCCATAGCCCACGAGCGTGTGATCCAAATCCAAGCGCTTGCTCTTTTTGCCACGCGCGTAGTCGATGCCATGGTCCGCGCGCAGCGTGTCGATCGCACGACGCACCTCGTCGGCGCTTACGGGCGTCTCGGGATCCAAGTACAGGTCGATGCGATACGACAGGCGCGTGAGCTGCGCCGTCAATGCCGGCGTGCGCACGTCGATGTACGCCGCCTCGATGGGCGCCAGATCGGCCGGAGACGCCGCAGACAGGCGCTCAAACGCCTCGTCGAGCGCCACGAACTCGGTCATAAACAGGTCATACCACTCGCAGGTCGACGACGTACCAACCGGTAGCGCCGAAGAGAAGCCCACGCGCATGTGCGGAGAGAAGCCCTGCGTGACGGCATAGGGAAGTCCCGCACGGCGCACGATGCGCTCAATGGTATGGATCACTTCGAGATGGCCCAGGTACTTAAGGCGGTCGCGCTTGCCATAGCGAACACGAAGCCTAAAGAGCGAGGGGTTGTCGGTCAGGCGCTCACTCATGCGCGATCACCCATCAATACATTCTTGGCGTGGAGCGTGGGGCAGATCCCGCAGCCGGTGCACGACGTGCGGGTGCAGTCGGGAGTCGTGACGCCCTCGAGCGAGCGACGGTACTCGCGCTCGAGGAAGCCGCGCGTGCAGCCGGGGCTCACGTGCTCCCACGGCAGGCGCCAGTTCAACTCGTAGGGCAGGTGCACGAGCTCATTGAGGTCGATGCCGTTTTTGGCAGCAGCTTCCTTCCAGTTATCGAGCGAGAAATGCTCTACCCAGGCGTCAAAGCGAGAGCCCGCGTGCCAAGCATCGATGATGACGGGCGTCATGTCGCGACCGGCGCGGGACAGCGCGGCCTCGATGAGCGAAGTCTCGGCATCGTGGTAATGCACACGGACGGCACGGTTGCGAACGCTCGTGACAAGCAGCTTCTGGCGACGCTTGACGTCGTCGTAGTCGAGCTGCGGGCACCACTGGAACGGCGTGGCAGCCTTGGGGATAAAGACCGAAACCGAGATCGACACCGAGATCGAGCCGCGACGAGCCTTGGGCACCACGGAACGACCGAGCTCCAGCACGTGATCGGCCAGATTGGCGATGGCCACGATGTCCTCGTCGCGCTCGCCGGGAAGGCCCATCATAAAGTAGAGCTTCATGCGGTTCCAGCCGGCCTCGAAGGCCGCCTTGGCCGCACGGTCCAGGTCCTCCTCGGTCACGTTCTTGTTAATGATGTCGCGCATGCGCTGGCTGCCGGCCTCGGGCGCGAACGTCAGTCCGCCCTTCTTTTCGCCGGCGACCGACTCGGCCATATCCACGCCAAACGAATCCAGGCGCTGCGACGGAATAGATACGCGAATACCCGTATCCTCCAGGCGACGGTTGAGCCTGCCGAGCACGTCGCGAATGCAGGAGTGGTCAGTCGTGGAGAGCGAGGTCAGCGACACCTCGTCATAGCCGGTCTTTTCCAGACCCTGAATCACCGACGAGACGATCTGGTCGGCCGAGCGCTCGCGCACCGGGCGATACGTCATGCCGGCCTGACAAAAACGACAGCCGCGGGCGCAGCCGCGCAGGATCTCGATAGACAGGCGGTCGTGAACCAGCTGCGCATAGGGTACGCACGACTGCGACAGCGGATTCGTGGCGCCGAAATCCTCGACGACGCGCTTGTAGACCACGGTCGGCGCATCCTTGCCTTCACGCGGCACGGTGTAGCCATGCGGCGAGCAGGGCTCGTCGTGACGAACCTCATAGAGCGACGGCACGTAGTTGCCGGCAATGGATGCAAGCTGCTCAACAATCTGCGCGCGCGGGACCCCTTCGTCACGCAGGCGGCGATGCAGCTGGCAGGTCTCGAGCAGCGATTCCTCGCCCTCGCCGATGAGGATGGCATCGAAGAAGGCCGCGTACGGCTCGGGGTTGTACACCGAAGGACCACCGGCGATGATAATGGGATCGTCCTCAGTGCGGTCGGCCGCTAACAGCGGAATGCCAGCGAGGTCGAGAGCCTCGAGGAAGTTCGTCACCGCCATCTCGTGCGGCACATGTAGGCCGACAATATCAAACGAAGCGACCGGCGCTGCACCTTCGAGCGACAGCAGCGGAATACCCGCCTCGCGCATGGCGTCACCCATATCGGGCCACGGCACATAGCCGCGTTCGCAGGAGATGCCCTCGGCCTGGTTAAGAATGTTGTAGAGGATGGCGATACCCTGGTTGGGCAGACCGACCTCGTATACGTCCGGATAGATCAGGCAACAACGGTAATCGGCATCGGCCTTGGAAAGCGTGCCCCACTCGTGATCGATATAGCGGCTCGGTTTCTCGACCTTGGCGAGCAGCGGCTCAATTAAATGAAAACAGTCTTGGTATGCAACGCGCAACGGAAAACCCCTAAGCAGCGAGATCGGATGCGTCCTGATAGGACGCCATAGGACGGGTAGCGCCCGCGACCGTGGTCACCAGATCGCGAACGCGGGAGAACGTGGCAGTGACTACCTCGTTGGCACGGCTGTAGTCGACATCGCGCTCGTAGAGCGAAACGAGCGCACGGCCCATGCCGTAGGTGCCCGCGGCAGCAGTGAGCGCCTTGACGGCAAACCCAATATGCGGCGTCTGCTTGACGAGCGCGCGGGTGACCGCGCGGATCACAAGACCGCCGGCAAGCACGCCAGCGACCTCGTAGCCGCGCTCAGGCTTAATGCCGCGTCCAAAGACGGCAGCGAGCTCAAAGAGCATGCCCACCTGCGCCAGCGCCATAACGGGATAATCGGCGCCCGGCAAAAACACCAGCGCACCGGTCGCCATATTGGTGAGCGCGCACGAGGTGATGATACGATTGGCCGCCGCGATGCGCATGAAGGCAAAGTTCGCCGCAAAAGCCGTTTCCTTTTCGGTGCGATCGAGAATCCAGCGGGCAAGCGTCTCGAGCAGATACGTCTTATCGTTTGCCGCTACCACGCCGAGCACAGGCGTGGACTCCTCGATAAACGGCACCTCCACAGCAGACTCGGCAAGCACGCACACGGGGGCGCCGGCGATCACGAGCTCCTGCACGGCACTCTCCAAGCGGTCGGAGCCGCACGAGAGCACCAGCACCACATCGGTATCGGTCTTTGGAGCAATTCGCTCCACCCCCAGACGCTCGACGCGCACAATGCCCGAGGTCGTCTGCGGTACAAAGGCGTCACGCACCGTCTCGGCCAGAAAGCGCGAGGCGGACGAATCCAAATAGACCGAGACGCGCACCGGCGTATCGGAATCCTTCTTAACGGACGCGCCCATCTTAAAAGCGCGGGTCAGCTTATCTACGGGAATTTTCATAGCAAACCCCTCCAGCGGTTACGCGGCGCCCGAACGATGCCGCCATATGGATTGTACGATACCCACCGTCAGCAGCTGAATCATCATCGAAGACGAACCGAAGCTAATAAACGGTAGCGGAATACCGGTAATCGGCATCATGCCGATGCACATGCCGATGTTTTCGAAGGTCTGGAACGCCCACATGCCAACGATGCCCACACACGATAGGCGCAAGAACAGCGACTCACACTTAAAGGCGACGCGAATCGTCGAAAAGATCAGCAGCACGTAGAGGCACAGGAGCAAAAAGGAACCGCAAAAGCCAAAGGTCTCGGACAGGAAGGCGAAGACGAAGTCGGTGTGGAACTCAGGCAGAAAGCCGCCGGCCGACTGCGTCGCATGGCCCAAACCCTTACCAAAGAAGCCACCCGAGCCAACGGCGATAAGCGACTGCTGCAGGTTGTAGGCATCGTCCGAATCGGCATTATCGGGGTCGATAAAGACCGTCAGACGGTTCATCTGATACTGCTTGATGAGCACATCGTGGCCGAGCAACGAATCAAAGACCGAATCGAGCGCCAGGACGAGGGCCACCAGGCCCACGAGCAGGGCTAGGGTCGACAGCACCCATTCGCGGCGCGCACCGCTCATACAAATGACGATGGCGCCCGAAACCAGCACGACCAGGCCCGAGCCCAGGTCGCCCATGGCAACGACGGCCAAAAACGGAATGGACAGCATGCCGCAGAGCTTGACGTAGTCGCGAGCGGTATCGATACGACCGTTATACTGCGAGCCAAGCGTAGCAATAAAGAAGATGGTGATGAGCTTGGCAAGCTCAACCGGCTGGAATGTCAAGCCGATACCGGGAATCTTGATCCAGCCCGTCATGCCCAGACCGCCCGTATAGGACAGGCCCGGAATCTTGGGCGAAAAGATCACGATCAGGTCGATGACGAGCAACGCCGTCGAGAAATTGGAAATACCGCGCAGGTCGATACGCCAGACCAGCACCGCCAGCACCGCACCGATGCCAATTCCCAGCAGATGGCGTGAGAACGAGGCATCGGCCTTAAACTGCGAAGCCGACCAGATAATGATGGCACCGTAGGCGACAAGCGCCACAGTAGCCACGAGCACACCGATATGCACCTTTTGGCGAAACGTGCCGCGCGAAGCCGAAAGTTGCTTGTTGACGCGGTCCAGGCTGCTGCGAGAGCCGGTCTTGGTTGAACGGAACAGATCCGCCGGAGAAAAATCCATCGCAACCTCCTATCGAACCGAAGAATCGCCCGAGGCCGAAGAGGTATCGGGCTCGTCATAAATCACGCCGAGCACGTCGCGCACGACATGCATCGCGGTATCTGAGCCGCCGCCGCCCTGCTCCAGGACAGTAGCGATGACATACTTGGGATCATCGGCCGGTGCATAGGCGCAGAACCACGCGTATTCGTCCTCGCCGCTTTTCTCGCCCGTGCCCGACTTGCCGTATACCTGCGGCGTCAGGGTGCCAAAGTGAGCCGCCAGGGACGTCGATGCCGTGTAAATCACGTCGTGCATGCCGTTGCGAACAAGAGCCAAATCCGAATCGCTGTTGATCTTGGCCTCCAGGCGCTTCTTCTTGCCCTTGCCGTTGTACTTATAGGCATCGCCGTCGCCATCGCGCGACACGGCAGACAAAAACACGTGAGGCACGTACTGTTTGCCGCCGTTGGCAAGACCCATATAGGCACACGCCATCTGCAGGGGCGTCACCAGGATGTCACCCTGGCCGATGGCAATGTTGGTCATATCGCCGGCATTCCACTTGCGGTCCTCGGCAGAGGCGTCGGTGAAGTACGACTCTTTCCACTCGGCATCGGGAATACGGCCCGCGCCCTCACTCGGCAGATCGATACCACAGGTCTTGCCTAGGCCCCAGCGACGAAAGACCTCCTGCAGGCCCTCGGGATGTTGCTCGTCATAGAAGAACGCCTTGCCCATGTCGTAGAAGACGGGGTCGCACGAGTTGGCGATACCCGACTGCAGCGTCATGGTGCCGTGGCCGGAATGCAGCCAGCAGTACTTTCCCCACGACTTGCCCAGACCCGTCCAATAACCCGTGCAGTTGGTCGTCTGCCCCGACGTGTAGGTTCCAAACTCAAGACCGGCCAGCGCCGAGAGCGGCTTGATGGTCGAGGCCGACATGTACTGTCCGCTAATGGCGCGGTTGAGCAGCGGGTGCGAACCCTTGTCATCATTGAGCTCGGTCCACACGTCATTTGAGACGCCGCCGATAAAGACGGACGGATCGAACTTGGGCTGGCTCGCCATGCCCAGGATCTCGCCATTGTTGGGATCGAGACACACTACAGCGCCGTTGCCGGCATTGCTGTAGCCAGTGGTCTTGGCAAGCTCGATAGCGCTCGCCAGCGCCGTCTCGCAGGCCTGCTGGATCTTAAGGTCGAGCGTGAGCTTAATGTCGGAGCCGGCCTTCGCGGGCACGGCGCCGGCCTGGCCGGTCACATTGCCCGAGGCATCGACCTTGACGGTCTGCTCGCCACGAATACCCTGCAGCAGGTTTTCGTAGTAGCTCTCAACGCCCGCCTGGCCCACGATATCGCCCGACTGGTACGTAATCTTGCCAGCAGAAGCATCATCATCGCCAGAGGTTTTCTTATTCTGAGCCTCGAGCTGCTCGGAGGTAATGGTGCCGGTATAGCCCAAGATATGGCATGCCGTCTCGCCATATGGATACTGGCGCTCGGTACGCTCGGCAATCTTGACGCCCGGGAACTCGCCGGCATGCTCCTGAATATAGGCAACCGTGGAGCGACGGACGTCCGTCGCGATGGTATGCAGGCTCTGAGCGCCCTCTGTATTGTCCTGAATATTGCGAAGGACCGCCACGTAAGGCATTCCAAGCACGTTGGCAAGATGGCGAACCAGAACCTCATCCTCGGCAAGGTCGCGGTAGGCCACGACAGCAAGTGAGGGACGGTTCTGGACAAGCGCCACGCCATTGCGGTCGAGGATGCGGCCGCGCACAGCGGGAGTGGTAACGGTGCGAGTCTGATTGCTATTAGCCTGCTTCTCGTAATAGTCCGACGAGACCATCTGCATGCCCCACAGCTTGACGGCAAGCGCCGCAAACATCGCGCCCACACCCGTGGTGAGGATGGAAAAACGGCCCTTAAAGGCGGTCGCCGCGGTATTGCCCTCGCCCTCGGTGGCGCGCGGGGCCGTTCCATGCTGCGTATCGTAGGTAAAACGGGAATCGCCGCGACGCATGATGACCAGCGCGACCACGATGGCCACAACCAGCACGATACCGGCGATAATAACCGTCAACTGGGAAGACATCTACGGGCCTCCCCTATTTGAGCTTGCGGGTCTTGGGCTTAAAGCGCATACCCGTCTGGCGTCCGCCACGTGCGGAGAATCCATAGCCGGACTGCGGCACGACGCCGGACATCAAAAACGGAATGGCAACCAGACCCGTCAGGATCGAGGACGGCAGCGCATGGCCGAAGATCGCCACGACAAAGCTCGTCTCCAAACCCATAAACAGCAAGATGATGCTGTAGATCACATTAATGACGAGCGCAAAGGCGCCCACAGTGACGCCGCGCGCACTCGGGGTACCGCCCGTCTGACCGACGGCGCTGTGCACCAGGGCAAAAGAACCCACGGTCAGCAGGAGCGACATAACGCCCACCGGCACGGCAGCGGACAGGTCATAAAACAAGCCGCTGCAAAAACCGCACACGACGGCACGGGTCGGGTCGCCCGAGAACACGCTTAGGCACACCAGGATAATCATGAAGTTGACGCGACCGCCCGCAATGGAGATCTGCGGTGCCAGGCCTGCCTGCAGCAGCACGCACACGATGGCGGCGATCACAAACGTGCGGGAGCTCATCCCCTGCTCGTGTAGATCCATGGACATGCCCCCTATTCGCTCGAGCCGGAATCGGCCGTCTCGGACGTGTCGGAACTGTCATCCGAGCTCTCGTCCTTCGTCTTGGTCGCAGCATCGCGCGACGTTCCCTGCGGCGTGCTGTTGGCCGTGCTCACGTCCTCATCCGAGGCCGACTGTTCATCGGTCAGCGAGGTAATGACCAGCACTTCCTCGTTGTTCTCGGCCGTCGTCTGAGCGCGCACCACAATGGTGTAGTACACATCGTTTGCCGATTTCTCAACCGACGAGACGGTGCCGAGCGGAAGGCCCTTGGGGAACACGCCACCGATGCCCGAGGTCACGATGATGTCGCCAACCTTAACATCGGAGTCGACGCTCACGTACTCAAGACGCAGCGTGCCGTCAGCCTGACCCTGCAGCATGCCCTGGGCGCGCGTGTCCTGCACCATGGCGGACACGCCCGAGTTCTCGTCGCCAATCAGGCGCACGGTGGACGTCTTGGCCGAGACTTCGATGATCTGTCCGATAACACCGGCCGAACTCGTCACAGGCATGTTGATGGAAAGCCCGTCGGCAGAACCCTTGTCGATGGTTACGGTCGAAGTCCAGGCATCGCCCGAGGCACCAACGATACGAGCTGCGGTCGATTTGAGGTTGTAGGTCGACTGCAGGCCGACCAGCCCCTCCAGACGCTCAGCAGTCTTTTGGGCCTCGGAGAGCTCGGCGACCTTAGAGGTCAGCTCCTCATTTTGCTTCTTAAGCTCGTCAAGCGTGTCCTGCGACGCCGTAAGGTTAGAGAACACGTTGCCGATCGCATTGAAGGGAGCCGCCACAGCCGAGCCCACAAAGCGTATCGGCGAGGTAATCGTCGTCACGCCCGAACGCACGGCATGAATCGGCCCTGCCTCGCCCTCGCGGATGTAAAACGTGAGCAGCAACACCGAAACCAGGCTGAAAACAATCAACGGGCGCATACCCGTTGATTGTCGCTTGGTATTCAAATTTGTGGAGAAACCCGAAGATCGTGCCAAATGGAATCCACCTTTTGGAAATTAAGCATTGGTCTGGACGAAGCCGCCATCAAACGCATTGGCCTCGAGCACGCGGGCACAGCCATTAACGACGTTATCGAGCGCCGTGGGGCTAACGTTGACCGAAACGCCGGTCTCATCGCGCAGGCGCACGTCGAGACCGCGCAGCAGCGCGCCGCCGCCGGTCAGCAAAATGCCGTAGTACATAAGGTCCGAGGCAAGATCGGGAGGCGTAGCGTCGAGTGCGTCCTTGACGGCCTTGGCCATCTCGTCGAGCGGCTTGTTGAGTGCGCGACGAATCTCCTCGCTCTCGATGCGCACGGTCTTGGGCAGACCGGTGATCACGTCGCGGCCGTTGACCTCGACGTCGAGCTCGTCCTTGAGCGGCACGGCGGAGCCGACCTTGATCTTGATGTCCTCTGCCGTACGCTCGCCGATGGCCAGGTTGTAGGCATCGCGAACGTGCGTGAGGATAGCCTGGTCGAACTCGTCGCCGGCAATACGGATGGACTGCGAAACGACGATGCCGCCCATAGCGATAACGGCAACCTCGGTAGTACCGCCACCGATGTCGATAACCATGGAGCCGGTGGGCTCCTCGACGGGCAGGTCGGCGCCGATGGCGGCAGCCATAGGCTCTTCGATCAGATAGGCCTGGCGGGCACCGGCCTGGATCGTGGCCTCAAAGACAGCGCGCTTCTCGACCGACGTGACGCCGGAGGGAACGCAGACGACAACGCGCGGACGCGGGGTCCACGGATAGCGCTTCTCGGAAGCCTTGTCGATAAAGTAGCGAAGCATGGCTTCGGTAACATCGAAGTCGGCGATGACGCCGTCCTTCAGGGGACGAACGGCCACGATGTTGCCGGGCGTACGGCCGAGCATGCGCTTTGCCTCGATACCGACCGCCAGGATGCGCTCGTCGTTCTTGTCGATGGCGACTACAGAGGGCTCGCGAATGACGATGCCCTTGCCGCGCACGGAGACAAGCGTATTTGCGGTACCGAGGTCGATGGCAAGATCGCCCGCATAGCTACCGAAGAACATATCCATCAAAGAAAACAACGCAACTCCTGATGTGTTGGATGATTGCTGGAAAACTACTAGCTCATGATACTAGCGCAAGCCCGGCACCTCACTTGCGGTGAAGCGCCGGGCAAAGCTAAATCCCATAAGGTCACTACTGGTTGTCAGCAGCCGAGAAATCCATATCGAGCGAGGAAACGGCCCAGCCGATATGGTTGTCGGAGCGCACGAATTTGACGGTGTACTCCTGCTCGCCGCCCTTGGACAGCGATGCCTTCACCTTAGCGGTCGTCTCGGTCATGGACTGATCCATGCCCTCGACGGACACGGTGGCACCCTGCGGAATCGAAGAGATGATCATCGACTTGGCGTCCTCGGACAGGCTCGAGGCCAGGCAAGACTCGGCCTTTGCGGTGTCACCGTCGCCGGCAGCCTGGAACAGATCGGTAACGACAGACTCCTGGGACGGGAAGCCAAAGCCGCGCGTGTAGGCAAAGCCCAGACCGCCCGCGGCGATCAAAATGAGCAGAAGCAGCACGATGAAGACTTTGAGACCCGTGTGGCGATGGCGACGACGGACCTTGGCCTGCTTACGGTCCTGACGGTCCTGCTGGACCATCTCGGACTCGGACAGCGTAAAGAAGCCGGTGTCCGAGGGATCGGGCATAAACTGACCGGTCGCGCCCGTAGGATCGAGCGGATCAACGGCAGGAGCGTCCATCGCGGGCGCCGGAGCCGTGGCCATAGCCGTCTGGGCAGACAGCGCGGCAAGCGAATCGTGCACGCGGGCAAGCTCGTCGGCCTGCTCGGAGGTGAGCTGGTAGATGCCATCGGCAGTAGCGGCGTTAAAGGCGTCGAGTGCGTCGGAGGGACGGCCGGCGGCAGAAAGCGCCTGACCCATGCCGGCGTTGAGCGCACGCGTGTCGTCGCGGGGGCCGGCAAAGTCGATAGCCGTGCGGTAGGTCTCCACGGCATCCGCCGGACGGCCGAGTTTAATGAAGCAACGACCGAGCTCGCCGAGTGCGGCGGCAGGAGCCGGATTGGCGCCGTCGATGGCGGCCTGACGGAAGGCAGTACCCGCGTTGGCATAGTCGCCCGACTGGAACAGCGCATTGCCCAGGCCCAGATAGGCCTTAAACGGCGTGGCATAGGAAGCATCCTGCGTAGCAGCAGAGAACGCCTGAGCGGCCGTCGTGTAGTCGCCCACGGCGGCGAGCGCCTTGCCGCGGTTGGTGAGCAGCGCACCGCGCTTGCCGTAGGTGCCGTCGTTGAGGGCGGCGGCATAGGCCTCGGCGGCCTCGGCATACATGCCCAGGTGCATCAAGGCGTTACCACGAAGGTGATCGGCCTCGCCCATAATCTCATCGGGAGTCTTTGCCGCCCCAAGCATCTGGGCTGCAGCGGAAAAATCACCCGCGCGGTAAGCGGCGCGGCCCTGTTGGATCAGCTGGCTATTCAAGGAAGTCCCCTTTACTCGTGAACGATCTCGACATGGACGATCTCGTCGCCGGCACGCAGCTGCGAAATCACATCGAGACCCTCGACCGTGGTACCAAAGACGGTGTAACCGGAATCGAGGTTATGCTGGGCGCCCAGGCAGAAGTAGAACTGCGAACCCGCGGAATCGGGGTCCATGGAGCGTGCCATGGCAAGGGCACCATCGACATGGCTGTTGCGCGGATTGGTGGCAAACTCGCCCTTGATGCAGTAGCCGGGGCCACCGGTACCGGGCATGCCGTCGGGGCCCTCAAGACCGGCAGCGACGTCGGCGCCGGACATGTCGCGGGTATTGGGGTCGCCGCCCTGGATAACAAAACCGGGCACATAGCGATGAAACTTAAGGCCATCATAGAAGCCCATCGTGGAAAGCTCGCAGAAGTTCGCGACATGAATGGGAGCGCCCTCGCCGTCAAACTTGACCTTGATGGTACCCTTCGACGTCTCGATTACGGCGCACTCGTCGCCGACAAGCTGATACTCGGGCGTGTAGAGCTCTTTCTTAAAACCAAACATGTGGTTCCTTCCTCGTACGTTTAAAGCATATTTGTACGAATTGTAGCAATAAGCATGCGCTTACATCAATTGCGCACGTAGGTTATGCCGACTATGGCGAACTAATTTTAGGAACGCTGCTGCGGCTTCCAGGAACCCACATTGGCATCGTACTGGTTCAGCGCGCTGTTGCCGCCCTGCGCGATGGGCGCCAGGATCTCGCTTTGGTGGGAACTCATCGACTCGCCATCGGGAATGGCCAGCGAGATATCCCAGCTCTGGCAGATCACGTCGACGCGCTCATACATCCACTCGGCAAGCTGCTTTAAGTGGGCGATGTCATCCGCATAGACCGTATCGTCCTGTACTTTCAGGTTGTTGAGCTCATCTTGCGTCTTTTTGATCTGGTCGCGCAGGGCGTAGGCACTCTGCGACAGCTCCTGACGGGTGGACAGCGGCGTTCGGAGATAGCCGTTGTTAAAGGAATCGATGACCTCGCCGATCTGATCCTCGTCAGCGTAGGACACGATGGTCTGATACAAACCGTCGAGCCTGGTATAGAGCTGATCATCGGTGAGCACGGTTTCTTCCTGGACCACCTCGGCAGAATCGCCCTGCTTGGTATCGTCCTCAGTGGCCTCGCCCTTTTGGCGCGTGGGGAAGGTGGTTTGTGCAGCTTGGCCAAACTGGTCGTAGAAGCCAGGCATGACACCCATGGGATCGGTCGTCACGAACCAATAGGCACCGCCGCACACGACGGCAAGGACCGCGATGATAATGAGCGGCTTAGGAATATGACGCTTATGCTTGTGATAGGCGTCCTCGTCGGGGTGCACCTTGCGCTTGGACTTTTGAGCATCGTCATGCAGGGAAACGGGCGTGGGGATATCGACCTTGGGGATACCGAAATCCATATCGAAAGCCGGCAGCACGCAAGTCTCATTGGGGTCGGCGGCGTCCGAAAGCACCGCAGCGGCAGAGGCCGGCGCATGCGGCACCTCGGTATCGATCTGCTCTCGCGTTAGGCGCGGAAAGCCCGCCGTGCGGCCCGCTGCCAGGTCGGATGCGGCCGCGTCCTCGGAGAGGATGCCCGGAGCGGGGCGTCCGCATTTGGGGCACGTACGATCATGCGGAGAAAGACGGGCACCGCAGCCCTCACAGAACACGAACTCGGTGTGCTCGGGACCATCGCCCGGACCCACATAGGCGTTGCAGTAGGGGCAGAACGAGGCGCCGTCCTCGATAGTCTTAAGGCAATGCGGGCAGATCACGGCATCCTCTTTTCGAAGCAATTCAAACAATCGAGGTTAGAGCATAACATCGCCACGGCCCCACAGGAGCAAGGCACCAATTCAACATCGGAGGGTAGCTAATTTGGGACGGGGCTTTTTTAGCTGCCCTGGCCGCCAATTGGCCAAATCGATCGCGCCATCAGCCTGGGGGCCATCAGCCGGGGTAGCTAAAAAAGCCCCGTCCCAAATTAGCTACCCTGTAAGGTGCGGTTACAACTTCTTTTTCTTGGGCATCGAAACTTTGATGCCTTGGGCGGACTTGGTTACGCGGGAGCGCTTGGCGCCTGTGGGCTTCTTTTTCTTGGGCTGGGCCTGGGCCACGCCCTCGAGTGCGCGGGCCTCGGCCTCGCGAGCGGTGCGATCTTCGCGGCGCTGCGCCATGTCGGCGGCGACGCGCTTGGCAAAACGCTCCGCCGTCGAACCCGTCGAGCTCACCTTGCCGCCACCGCGACCCAGGCGGACGCGCACACCGCGGCCAAAACCAGTTGCGGCATGACGACGACGCGGCTTGAGCGAATCCATCATCGTGGCGAGCTTAAAGAACACCGAGCAGGTAAAGACCACGATGACAGCCAAGATAACCATCTGGCCCATCGACAGGTTGGCAATAGACAGCAGCTCCGGGAATCCGATAACGCCCACCAGGATGCCGGCGACTACAAACACAAAGAGCACCACACGTAAGGGCGTGAGAGGCTGCGAAATACGCCAGATCAGGCTGACGCTCGCCGCGCACGACGTAAGCAGGCACATCGTAGACAGCATGAGCTGGCTAAAGCCAAACACGCGCGCCACAAAGATATCGAGCACCGCAGCCAAAATGACCGCAATCGAAGCCGGCAGTGCCCGCTTGAGCACGTTCGTCAGGAACGACCCCTTCACGCGAGCATTGTTGGGCTCCAGGCCCAACACAAAGCCCGGCGCGCCAATACAGAAGAAGTTAATGAGCGTCATCTGGATGGGCTCGAAGGGGTACGGCGGCAGCGCGATGCACAGCGCCGCCAGGCCCATCGAGAACAGCGTCTTGGTCAGGAACAGCGAGGCCGAACGCTGCAGGTTGTTGATGGAGCGACGGCCCTCTGCCACCACGGCGGGCATCGAGGCAAAGTCGTTGTCGACGAGCACGATCTCGGCCACGTTACGCGCGGCATCGGAGCCGGCCGCCATGGCGACGGAGCAGTCGGCCTCCTTGAGCGCCAGCACGTCGTTGACGCCGTCGCCCGTCATGGCCACGGTGTGCTCGCGGCGCTTGAGCGCCTGCACGAGCTCGCGCTTCTGCTGCGGGGTCACACGACCAAAGACATGATAGCGGTCCACTGCGGCATCGAGCTTGGCCGGCGTATCGAGCGTCGTGGCGTCCACATAAGCGTCCGCCCCCGGCACGCCCACCACGCGCGCGATCGACGACACCGTACGCGGGTCGTCGCCACTGATCACGTTGAGGGTCACGCCCTGCTCGTTAAAGTAGCCGATGGTCTCGGCCGCCGAGGTACGAATCTCGTCGTGGATGGTCACAAAGCCCACGGGCTCGGCCTCGCCCACCATATCGCCATCGGGCGTAAAGCCGTCCACGCGCGCCACCACGAGCACGCGGCAGGTATCGGCAAGCTCGGCGACACGGTTCTCGACCTGCGAAAACACACGCTCCGAAAGCACAAACTGCGCGGCGCCCATCACATAGGAGCCCTGCGCAAAAGAAGCGCCACTCCATTTTTTAGACGACGAGAACGGAATGACCGACAGCGGCTCAGACACCTCGACCGGGCGATCAGCGTAATAGTTGAGCAGCGCCTGGCAGGTCTCGTTGGCATCTGCCGAAGTCGCACGGGCAACGTTTGCCAGGGCAAAATCGAGCACCGTGGTATCGACGAGAACAGCCGCCTCGTTCTCCCCCACGCCCAGGGCAACGCCCTCAACCGGCAGCGGATACGTGCCCTCGACCTCCATGCGGCCCGACGTGATGGTACCCGTCTTGTCCAGGCACAGCACGTCGACGCGAGCGAGCGTCTCGATGCAGTAGAGCTGCTGCGCCAGCACCTTGCGGCGGGCCAGGCGCACCGTGGCGATGGCGAGCACCGACGAGGTCAGCAGCACCAGGCCTTGCGGAATCATGCCCAACAGGGCGCCCACCGTGGACAGCAGCGCCGACGAAGGCACATGGCCAGCCAACAGCTCGGAGAAGCACCACGAAAGCGCGCTATCGCCCGGGGTTCCCGCGGCATCCCACAGCTCGCTCACACTCGAGGCAAACAACGCCAAACCGAGCGGGATCATGATGATGCTCGCAAAGCGCACGATGGCGTTCAGCGCGTTCATGATCTCGGAACTGACCTTTTTGACGTACTTGGCCTCGTTATTAATTTTGGCCACGTAGTTGTCGGCGCCAACATGGATCACGCGGGCGCGCAGCAGGCCCGAGTCGATAAAGCTGCCGCTCATGAGCTCGGAACCGGGCTGTTTCTTAATAAGGTCGCTCTCGCCCGTAAGCAGGCTCTCGTTGACGAGCGCCTCGCCCGAAACCACCACGGCGTCAGCGGGAATCTGGTCGCCGCGCCCCAGGCGGATGATGTCGTCGAGCACGATCTGGTCCAGGTCGAGCTCCACCTCGGCACCGTCGCGCACCGCGATGGCCTTCTTGGAGGTCAGCAGTGTGAGCTTATCGACCATCTTCTTGGAACGCATGGACTGAATGACGCCAATAGCGGTATTGAGGAACACCACGAACAGAAACGTCAGGTTCTTAAACGAACCGGTCAAAATGACCAGGAACGCCAAGATCACGTTGATCAAATTGAACAGCGTGCAGAGGTTCTCGATGATGAGCTCTTTGACCGACTTGGTCTTGAGCTCCATGTTGCGGTTGATCTTACCGGCGGCGATGCGCTCCTCGACCTCGGCGGTCGAGAGTCCGCGCTCGATATCCGTTGCTGCCATACCACGTCCCATCACGTCGCGTCGGTATAAGAAAAACCGCCCGGACCATGCGAGGTTCGGACGGTCTTACGTTCGATGGTGCCCCATGTTGGATTCGAACCAACGGCCTTCTGCTCCGGAGGCAGACGCTCTAATCCCCTGAGCTAATAGGGCCAACGTGTGGCATTATACCCAAGTGCACCACGGGCTATCAAAATAAAAGAAAAAGCTTTGCAATTCCGAGGAAGACGCGGCGCAACGGCCCACTTTAGAAGGCAAAAGCGAGTCAGATAGTATAAACTCTCATGCACCATATATACACGGCTCGCGATGCGGGCCGTTTTTGCAAGGGTTATCCATCGAGGTGAGAGGCACACCATGATCGCAATTTTAAAGCAGAGCGCCAGCGACGAGGCCGTCAGCCATATCGTCAGCTGGATTGAGAAAAAGGGTCTGAAGACCGATGTCTCGCGCGGCGAGAACGAGACGATCATCGGCCTGGTGGGCGATACGACCAAGATCGACCCGTTCCTGCTCGAGTCTATGGACGTCGTCGAGCGCGTACAGCGCGTCTCCGAGCCGTTCAAGCGCGCCAACCGCAAGTTCCACCCCGAGGACTCCGTCATCGACTGCGGCCACGGCGTCAAGATCGGCGGCGATCAGTTCCAGGTCATCGCCGGCCCGTGCTCCGTCGAGGGCGAGAACCTCATCCGCATCGCCCGCCGCGTGAAGGCCGCCGGCGCCACGATGCTGCGCGGCGGTGCCTACAAGCCCCGCACCTCCCCCTACGCCTACCAGGGCATGGGCCCCGCCGGCCTCGACCTGCTGTGCGAGGCGTCTGCCGAGCTCGATATGCCGATCGTCACCGAGATCATGGACCCACGCGACGTGCAGGTCTTCCTGGACAAGAAGATCGACGTCATGCAGATCGGCGCCCGCAACGCCCAGAACTTCCCTCTGCTCAAAGAGGTCGGAAAGACCAAGACTCCGGTCTTGCTTAAGCGCGGCATGTCCGGCACGATCGATGAGCTGCTTATGGCCGCCGAGTACATCATGAGCGAGGGCAATGACAACGTCATCCTGTGCGAGCGCGGCATCCGCACCTTCGAGACCCGCACCCGCAATACCTTCGACCTCAACGCCGTGCCGGTGCTGCACCACCTGTCGCACCTGCCCGTCGTCGCCGACCCCAGCCACGCCACCGGTTACACCCGCTACGTTGAGCCCATGGCGCTCGCCGCGACCGCCTGCGGTGCCAACGGCCTGGAGATCGAGGTCCACGACGAGCCGAGCCGCGCCTGGTCCGACGGCGCCCAGGCCCTCACCCCCGATCAGTTCGACGACACCATGCGCCGCATCCGAGCCATCCGCGAGGTTGTCTGCCAAGAGACCATGGAGTAGCCCATGGGTACGGTGAGAAACGCGCGTGTTAACCAGGGCGGCCCCAAGTGCGCCGGCATCGTCGGCCTTGGCCTCATCGGCGGCAGCTTTGCCCGCGGCTATGCGCAGGCGGGCGTCCGCGTGCTGGCCTGGGACCCCGATGACGATGTCATGACGGCCGCCAACATGGGCACTGTCGCCGGAGAGCTCAACGACAAGACACTCGGCGAATGTGACATCATCGTCCTTGCCTGCTACCCCGAGGCATGCATCGAGTGGCTCGAGGCGCACGCCCAGGCGCTCGCCGACGCCACCGACACCGATGCCATCATGGGCCCTGTGGTGATCGACACCGTAGGCGTCAAGGGCATTGTGTGCGAGCGAGCCTTTGAGCTCGCGCGAAAGCACGGCTTTTACTTTGTGGGCGCGCACCCCATGGCGGGCACCCAGTTCTCGGGCTACGCCCACTCCCGTGCCGACCTGTTCCAGGGCGCCCCGCTGGTGCTCGTACCGCCCGCGGTGGACGACGCCCTTAAGCTCGAGCTTTTAGGCCAGGTGCGCGAAATGGTGCGCCCCTTGGGCTTTGGCAAGTTCAGCGTCACCAGCGCCGCCGAGCACGACCGCGTCATCGCCTTCACGAGCCAGCTTGCGCACGTGGTATCCAACGCCTACGTCAAAAGCCCCACAGCCCAGGTCCACCACGGCTTTTCGGCCGGTAGCTACCGCGATCTCACCCGCGTGGCGCACCTCAACCCGCAAATGTGGTCCGAGCTCATGATCGACGACGCCGACGCACTCGCCTTCGAGATCGACCATCTGATCGAGTCGCTTGGCGCCTACAGCCGTGCACTCAAGGACCGCGACCAGCGCTATCTGGAGAATCTCCTTGCCGAGGGCGACCGCATTAAGCGCGCACTCGACGACGAGGCCTCCCACTAGACCACCTATCACGCCAGGTCGAAAGGACCGAAGCTTATGGCGATTACCATCGATATCGACACCGCACGCCCCTACCAGGTGCATGTGGGCACGTTTTTGCTGGAGCAGGCGGGACCGCTCGTGCGCGCCACTGCCGGCGGCACCAAAGCCGTCATCGTGACGGACACCAACGTCGGCCCGCTCTACCAGATGCCCGTTAAGCAGAGCCTGGAGGCGTCAGGCTACGAGGTGAGCATCTGCACCTTCGAAGCCGGCGAGGCCCATAAGCGCGCCGAAACCTATGTTGCCATTTTGGAGTTTGTGGCCGAGCACGAGCTTTCGCGCTCCGACGTGATCGTGGCACTCGGCGGCGGTGTCGTGGGCGACGTGGCGGGCTTTGTGGCCGCCACCTACATGCGCGGCTGCAAGTTTGTGCAGATCCCGACGAGCCTGCTCGCCATGGTGGATTCGTCGGTGGGCGGCAAGACCGCCATCGACCTGGCTGCCGGCAAGAACTTGGCCGGCGCCTTTTGGCAGCCGAGCGTGGTTATCGCCGACGTGGGGTGCCTGGCCACCCTCACGCCCGAGCAGTTCGCCGACGGCTGCGGCGAGGTTGTGAAGCACGCCGTGATCGCCGACCCGGAGCTTTTTGCCGAGCTAGAGAAGACTCCGCTCACGCTGGAGCTGCTCAACCGCGATGTAGCCCGCGTAGCGCTCATCATCGCCCGCAATATCGACATCAAGCGCGCCGTGGTCGTCGCCGACGAGCGCGAAACCAACCAGCGCAAGCTCCTCAACTTTGGGCACAGCGCCGGGCACGCCGTCGAGGCCTGCGAGCACTTTGAGCTGGGACACGGCAACTGCGTCTCGATCGGCATGGGCATCATCACGCGCGCCGCGGCCCTGCACGGCATTTGCGATGCCGAGCTGCCCGGTCGTATTGAGGAGCTCTGCGCCCGCCATGGCCTCAAGACCCGCTGCGACCTCGATGTCGATGCCGTCTTTGCCGAGGCGCTCCACGACAAGAAGCGCGTGGGCGACACCATCGACCTGGTGATTCCGCACGGCATTGGCCGCTGCAGCATCGACCGCACGCCGCTTTCCACCTTCCACGATCTTATTGCCGAAGGCCTCGGCCAGAAGGGAGACGCATCCGCATGCTAGCCCGCATCACCCCGTCCCCGCTCAAGGGCACCGTTCCCGCCATCGCGTCCAAGTCGATGGCGCATCGCCTGATCATCTGCGCCGCGCTTGCCAACGGCGAGACACACGTCACCTGCAACACCACCTGCGCCGACATCGAGGCCACGGTGCGTTGCCTTACGGCCCTGGGTGCTCGCATCGAGACCGTCGAGGACGGCTTCCAGGTCCACCCCACCATGAAGAGTATTGAGTTTGGCCTGCTCAAGGCCCTTGCCGGCGGCAGGCTCGACTGCGGTGAAAGTGGCTCCACGCTGCGCTTTATGCTGCCTGTCGCCTGCGCACTGGGTGCGGATGCCACCTTCGTGGGCAAGGGCCGCCTGGGCGCCCGCCCGCTCTCCCCGCTCTCCGACGAGATCATTGCCGCCGGCTGCGACCTACAGGGTCTGGGCGGTTTTCCACTCAAGACGAGCGGACGCATGCGCCCGGGCACCTTTGTGCTGCCGGGCAACGTGAGCTCGCAGTACATCTCGGGTCTGCTGCTGGCAGCCCCATTGCTCGCCCAGCCCTCCTGCGTGCAGGTATGCGGCCTTATCGAGAGCCGCCCCTACATCAACCTGACGATCCAGGCCATGAAGGCCTTCGGCGTCGAGGTCAACGTCGAGCGCATCCCCGCCAAGGACGGCCAGCCCGAGATCACCAACTTCCGCGTGAGCAGCGGCTCGTACCGCACGCCCGGCAGCGTAGCCGTCGAGGGCGACTGGTCCAACGCCGCCTTTTGGCTGTGCGCCGGTGCCATCGGCACCGACCCCATCACCGTCGAGGGCGTGTCGCTGAGCTCCGCACAGGGCGACCGCAACGTGCTTGCCGCGCTTTCGCGCTTTGGCGCCCGCATCGTGCGCTCCACCAACGCCGCCACCGTGCAGTCCGACAAGCTCGCCGGCTTTGAGATGAGCGCCCACGACATTCCCGACCTGGTACCCGTTATCTCGGCCGTGGCATCACTGGCGCAAGGCCGTACCTTCATCCGCGACTGTGCCCGCCTGCGCATCAAGGAATCCGACCGCCTGGCAACTACCACCCGCGAGCTCACCGCGCTGGGCGCGCAGGTGCGCATTGCCGGTGACGACCTCATCATCAAGGGTGTCGACGCCTTTACCGGCGGCGAAGTCGATTCGCACAACGACCACCGCATCGCCATGATGGCCGCCATCGCCGCGAGCCGCGCCACCGGCGAGGTCGTGATCCACGGGGCCGAGGCGGTCAACAAGTCCTATCCCGATTTCTTCGATCACTACCGCCTGCTGGGCGGCAAGGTCACACTCGAGGAGGAATAGCATGTCCTCGACCTTTGGCAACGTCTTGCATCTGAGCATCTTCGGCCAGTCGCACTCCCCCGCTATCGGCTGCTCGCTCGATGGCATTCCGGCAGGTATCGCCGTGGACCAGGAGCAGCTGCAGGCCTTCCTCGACCGTCGCGCCCCCGGTCGCGACGAGACCGCAACCAAACGCCGCGAGGCCGACGCCGCGCACATCATCGCCGGTGTTGTCGATGGACATACCACCGGCGCGCCCATCGCCGCGATTATCGAAAACACCAACACGCGCTCCAAGGATTACTCCGAGCTGCGCCGCAAGCCCCGTCCCGGACATGCGGACTTCCCTGCGCGCGTGAAGTACCACAACATGCATGACGTCGCCGGCGGCGGACACTTCTCCGGCCGCTTGACGGCCCCCCTGTGCATCGCCGGCGGCATCGCGCTGCAGGCACTCGAGGCCCGCGGCATTCAGGTCATGGCGCACGTCGCGCAAATCGGCGGCATCTCCGACCTGCCCATGGACGACATGGTCTATCGCGAGGCCGACCGCAAGGCGATCCTTACGAACAACCTGCCCTGCATCGACGCAGCGGCCGCCGGTCGCATGCGCGAGGAGATTCTGGCCGCGCGCGACGAGCTCGACAGTATCGGCGGCATCGTGGAGTGCGGCATCTACGGGCTTCCCGCGGGCATCGGCGACCCCATGTTCGACGGCATCGAGAACCGCATCGCGCAAATCGCGTTTGGCATTCCCGCCGTAAAGGGCGTGGAGTTTGGCATGGGCTTTGCCGTGGCCGCCATGCGCGGCAGCGAGAACAACGACCCGTACCGCGTTGATGCCGAGACCGGCGAGATCGAGGTCGAGTCCAATAACGCCGGCGGCATCCTGGGCGGCATCTCCACCGGCGCGCCCGTCATGTGGCGCATGGCCGTAAAGCCGACGCCCTCCATTGGCCGCGAGCAGCAGACCGTAGACATGGACGCTATGGAAAATGCCGAGCTCTCGGTGCACGGCCGTCACGATCCCTGCATCGTCCCCCGAGCCGTCCCCGTAGCCGAGGCAGCCGCGGCGCTCGCCATCTGGGACGCCCTCCTCGAGGACGCAGGCCAGCTTTAGTCCACCCACCCCAAGGGTAGTTAATTTGGGACGGGGCTATTTTAGCTACCCCGGCAGTTAACGCGACGTTTTGGCCGATTTGCTGCCGGGGTAGCTAAAATAGCCCCGTCCCAAATTAACTACCCCAGGCAACGATTTACGAAAGGGGCCTCCATGGACCTTGCCGACATCCGCCAGGCCATCGATGGCATCGACACTACGCTTCTCAGCAGCTTTGTCGAACGCATGGACATTGCCACCGAAGTCGCCAAATCAAAAATCGAGATGGGCAAGGCCGTCTTCGACCCCGCCCGCGAGCGCTCCAAGCTCAACAACCTCGCCAGCCGCGCACCCGAGCGCTACGAGGCGCAGACCATCACGCTGTTCCGCCTCCTCATGAGCATGAGCAAGGCCGAGCAGCAGCGCTACATCAACGAGCTCAAGGGCATCACGGTGTCGCAAAAGGCCCATGCCACGGCTGCAGCCTCCGACACGCCCTTCCCTCAAACGGCCACCGTCGCCTGCCAGGGCGTCGAGGGCGCTTACAGTCAAATCGCCGCGTGCAAGCTCTTTGACGTGCCCGATATCGCCTTCTTTGAGACCTTCGAGGGCGTTATGCGCGCCGTACGCGACGGCTTTTGCGAATTTGGCGTGCTACCCATCGAAAACTCAACTGCCGGATCGGTCAACGCCGTCTACGACCTGCTCGCCCAGTTCGATTTCCACATCGTGCGCTCGCTGCGCCTCAAGATCGACCACAATCTGCTCGTCAAACCCGGCACCAAACTCACCGACGTGCGCGAGGTTTACAGCCACGGCCAAGCCATTGCCCAGTGTGCGGGCTTTATCGAGTCCCACGACCTGCACGCCACCAAGTACCCCAACACCGCCATGTCGGCCGAGATGGTCGCCAGCTCCGGGCGCACCGATGTTGCCGCCATCGCATCGCGCAGCTGCGCGACACTCTATGGCCTGGAGGTGCTGGAGCCCAACATTCAGGACTCGGACAACAACTACACGCGCTTTGTCGTCATCAGCCGCGAGCCGCGCGTCTACCCCGGCGCCAACCGTACCTCGCTCATGATCACCACGGCCAACGAGCCGGGTGCGCTCTATCGCGTACTCGAGCGCTTCTACGCGCTCAATATCAACCTCATCAAGCTCGAGAGCCGCCCCATCCCCGGGCGCGACTTTGAGTTTATGTTCTACTTCGATCTGGACTGCCCCTTTGGCAGCAAAGCCCTCGACGACCTGCTCGACTCGATTGACGACGTGTGCGAGAGCTTCACCTACTTTGGCAGCTACACGGAGGTGCTCTAGATGGCCGATACCGCCACAACCCGCCCCTACGGCGTGCTGGGCCGCGTGCTGGGCCACAGCTACACCCCGACCATCTACAAGAAGCTCGCGGGGCTTGAGTACGTGCGTTTTGAGCGCGAGCCCGAAGACCTCGCGGCCTTTATGACGGGCGATGAGTGGGAGGGCACCAACGTGACCATTCCCTACAAGCGCGCCGTCATGGACTATCTGGACGAGCTGAGCCCACTCGCCGAGCGCATGGGCAACGTCAACACCATCACGCGCCTGCCCGACGGCCGCCTACGCGGCGACAACACCGACTACTTTGGCTTTCAGTGCCTGGTCGAGGAGCTGGGGGTTGATGTTGCCGGCAAGAAGGCCCTCGTGCTCGGAGCCACTGGCGGCGCCGGCACCACGGCGAGCATGGTGCTCGGCGATCTGGGCGCCACCGTCGTGCCCGTAGGCCGCACGAGCGAGGTCAACTACGACAATATCGCGCAGCAGTCCGAAGCCGCGCTGCTCGTCAACTGCACGCCTGCCGGCATGTTCCCCCACTGCCCCGACGCCCCCTGCACGCTCGAAGGACTCGATGCGCTCGAAGGCGTCATCGACATTGTCTACAACCCTGCCCGCACGGGCCTCATGCTCGAGGCGGAGCGCCGCGGCATCCCCTGCATCGGCGGCCTGCTCATGCTTGTGGCCCAAGCGGCGCAAGCTGTCGAGCGCTACACCGGCCAGGTCACCCCGCGCGAGCGCATCCTGGACGTGACGAAACGCCTGTCCCACCGCGAGCAGAATATCGCCCTGATCGGCATGCCGGGGTCGGGCAAAACCCGCGTGGGCGAGCAGATTGCCCTGCTCACGGGACGCGAGCACATCGATTTGGACCGCGCGCTTGAAGAGTGCCTAGGCATGCCCTGTGCCGACTTTATCGTCGAGCGCGGCGAGGCGGCCTTCCGCGAGCAGGAGACGACGACGCTGGCCGGCATCTCCAAGCGTAGTGACCTGGTGCTCTCCACCGGCGGCGGCGTGGTCACGCGCGATGAAAACTATCCGCTGCTGCACCAGAACAGCCAGATCGTGATGCTCAACCGCAAGCTCGACGAGCTCGCCCACAAGGGTCGCCCCATCACCGCCCGCGACGGTATCGACAAGCTGGCCGAGCAGCGCATGCCGCGCTACCGCGCCTGGGCCGACTACATCATCGACTCACGCGACTGCGCCGCCAACACCGCCCGCGCCGTCCTCGACACCCTCCCACCCGCTCTCTAACCAAAACCACCACAAAGGGGACAGGCACCTTTGTGGTGGTTTTTCATTCCGCCTTGCCAAATCGACCAACTACAAAGGAAGCAGCCATGAAAGCACTCGTCATCAACGGCCCCAACCTCAACATGCTCGGCATTCGCGAGCCGGGCATCTACGGCAGCGACAACTACGACCGCCTGGTCCAGATCTGCCAGGAGGCAGGCTCCGCGCAGGGCTTTGTCGAGGTTGAGGTCTTCCAGTCCAACCACGAGGGCAGCATCGTCGACAAAATCCAGGAGGCCTATGGCAAGGTCGACGGCATCGTCATCAACCCGGCGGCCTATACGCACACCAGCGTGGCCATCCTGGACGCGCTCAAGGCCGTCGCCATCCCCGCAGTGGAGGTCCACATCAGCGCTGTCGAGGCGCGCGAGGACTTCCGTCAGGTGAGCTACGCCCGCCTAGCCTGCTTCGCCACCATCACCGGCGAAGGCCTCCAGGGCTACGCTCACGCGCTGGAGCTGCTGAGGGAACGACTCGAAAAGTAGCCTCGCGTGCAAATCCATCAACGCCGATTGGCACGCCAGTAATGCCAGTGCCGCCAGCAGTAACCTCGCTACTGGCGGCACTTTATTACTGACATATAATCGTTGCAGTCACACAACGGTCTGGAGACGCGCATGTTAAGCATCCACCTGGGAGATTACCCCGGTTCCATCTACGATACCGAAACCTATTTTAGGAACTCATATTTGGACTCATGGTTCGAAGACCCTATGGCCGCACAGATCATTAAAAGCGTGGACGGATCAGAGCTCATCGGCCCCCACAACATCGTAAGCAAGCAGCTGGGCTCGATCACCCCACTCGAACTGTCGGGCGGCGTCAAGACGCTGCTGCTGGTGCGCAATCTCCCAAATATGGTGTTCAATGCATCTACCTGCGGAGACAACTGTGCCCGCTGGCTGCTCAAGATCGGCAAAGAGCAGGATGTGCTGGTGACCCTTTACCACATCATGAAATTCCCCTGGAAGAACTTTGAAATCCGCATCGATAACGATGACCGCATCGTCAGGAACATGCAGGAGTTCGTCGGTGCTACAAATGACTTTTTGGATGTTGATGAGTAATGAAGGGAACGCATACCGTTGTCGTAGAGCGGGCAAAGGTCAAATACACACTCACGTTTAAGCGCAATATTTCCTTTATACGCGGCAACAGCGGCACGGGCAAAACGACGCTGATCTCGATGATTCGCGACTACAACGACCGAGGACAGGAAAGCGGCGTTACACTCAGCTGCGACGTGCCTTGCGAAACGCTTTCCGGCAGACGCTGGGAGCGCGAGCTGTCGATCATCGAAGATTCAATCGTCTTTCTAGATGAGGGTAACGAGTTTATCTACTCAAAGGACTTCGCCAAAGCCGTCAGCGGATCGTCCAACTATTTTGTTCTGATATCTCGCCGCGATGCCAATGAACTCCCCTACAGCGTCGACGAAATCCTAAAACTGGTCAACACGACAAGCAAGACGATCAATGGCCGCAAGAGCGACAGGCGCTTCTACTCGGTGACCAAGCCGCTATATGACCACACGACAAGCATGCTGTACCAGGATCTAAATGTTGGATTCGAGAAACCGTCCCTGAAGCCGCAAGCAATGGATGCAGTTGGAAGCGTCTTGCCCGAGTGCCTAAGGGCAGAATAGCGAGTCCTTATGATCATTTGGAAACCAGGCTACGCCCACGCGCTGGAGCTGCTGAAAGTGCATCTGCTACACTAATCTATGGGGCAAATGAGTCAGTAGCGTTTGTCCTGAATCAATTGTAACTGTCCAATTGACATACAAAGGAGCATTTCCATGTCCCAGTACGATTACCTTGTCGTCGGTGCCGGCCTTTCGGGCGCTGTCTTTGCCAATGCCGCCAGGCGCGCCGGCAAGTCGGTCCTGGTCATCGATCGCCGCGATCACATCGCCGGCAACATCTACACCGAGGACGTCGAGGGCATCCAGGTCCACCGCTACGGCGCGCACATCTTCCACACCTCCATGAAGGACGTCTGGGACTACGTCAACCGCTTCGCGGAGTTCAACAACTACGTCAACTCGCCGGTCGCCAACTTCCACGGCAACATGTACAACATGCCCTTCAACATGAACACCTTCGCCAAGATGTGGCCGGGCGTCGTCACACCGGCCGACGCCAAGGCCAAGATCGCCGAGCAGGTGGCCGCCGAGAACATCGGCGAGCCGCAGAACCTGGAGGAGCAGGCGCTGTCGCTCGTGGGCCGCGACATCTTCGAGACGCTCGTGAAGGGCTACACCGAGAAGCAGTGGGGCCGTGATTGCAAGGACCTGCCCGCGAGCATCATCAAGCGCCTCCCCTGCCGCTTCACCTACGACAACAACTACTTCAACGACCGCTACCAGGGCATCCCCATGGGCGGCTACACCAAGATGGTCGCCAACATGCTCGGGGGCGTCGAGGTTCGCTGCGGCGTGGAGTACAAGGAGCTGGTCGCCGCCGAGCCCGATATCGCCGCCAAGACGATCTACTGCGGCCCCATCGACGCGTTCTACGACTTCAGGCTGGGCACGCTCGAGTACCGCAGCCTGCGCTTCGAGACCGAGACACTCGACGAGGCCGACCACCAGGGCGTGGCCGTGGTCAACTACACCGAGCGCGAGGTCCCCTACACCCGCATCATCGAGCACAAGCACTTCGAGTTCGGCACGCAGGACAAGACCGTCATCACGCGCGAGTACCCGGCCGACTGGAAGCCCGGCGACGAGCCCTACTACCCCATCAACGACGCCAAGAACGAGGCCCTGTACAGGCAGTACGAGGAGCTGGCGGCGCAGGAGGGCGACGTGGTCTTTGCCGGTCGCCTGGGCGGCTACAAGTACTATGACATGGACAAGGCCATCGCAGCCGCCTTCGAGCTCGTTCGCAACGAGCTAGGCGTGGAACCGACTGAGGCGTAAGAGCCCAACGGCCAAAGGCTAATAGCCATTCTGGGATGTAGAAAGTCCGGTGCAGCATCGCTGCATCGGACTTATTGTTGAGGGAGCACTGCACGCGCACGCGTCCCAAAAAGCAAAGACCCGGCACAATAACCGGGTCTTCAAAAACTCTCTGGTGCTCCATGGCGGATTCGAACCGTCGACCTTGGGATTAGAAGTCCCCTGCTCTATCCAACTGAGCTAATGGAGCATAAAGCCGCGCGTCCAAGCAGGTACAAGTTCACACGGCCAATAAATTATAACCTACTTGAACTGGTCGTGGTATGCCTTGCAGACCTCATCCACGGGGCCATCCATACGCAGGTCGCCCTTCTCGATCCAAACAGCACGCTGGCAAATGCGCTCAACCTGCTCCATGGAGTGAGAAACGAACAAGACCGTGACCTCGCCACTCTCAATAAAGTGCTGAATACGGCGCTCGCATTTCTGCTGGAAAAAGACATCGCCAACAGAAAGCGTCTCATCGACGATGAGAATATCGGGCTCGGTAATCGTAGCGATAGCAAAGGCGATACGCGCGACCATACCCGACGAGAAGTTCTTCAAGGGCATGTCAACGAAGTCTTTAAGCTCGGCGAACTCAATAATCTCGTCAAAACTAGCGTCGATAAACTCCTTGGTATAGCCAAGCAGCGCACCGTTCAGATAGATGTTCTCACGAGCCGTAAGCTCCGGGTCAAAGCCAGCACCAAGCTCAATCAGCGGCGCAATATTGCCGTGAACCTTAACCTCACCTTCGCTGGGCTCCAAAACGCCAGCGATGATCTTGAGCATCGTAGACTTGCCGGAACCGTTAGTACCAACAAGGCCAACGACCTCGCCACGATGCACATCAAATGAAATGTGCTTAAGCGCACGGAATTCCTCAAAGAACAGCTCATGCTTCGCGAGCTTAATAAAATACTCTTTGAGGTTCGTAAGCGACTCGGACGCCATGTTAAAGATCATGGTGACGTCTTTGACCTCAACAGCAAGGGGCTGCTTGCTGTAATCAATAGCAGATTCAGTCATGAGCAGCACTCCTTAGATGTAGAGGATAAACTTGTGCTCGGTCTTGTGAAAGACGGCGTAACCAATAGCAAGAGCAAGAATAGCCCAAACAACACACAGCCCAAAGGTAAGCGCAGAAGGCACGGTATTAAACAGGAAGATATCACGCATAAACTGGAGGTAGTTGTACATGGGATTCACAACCACAAGGACCTGGATCCAATGTGCCATTTGGCTAATGAAGTCGGTTGTCCAGAAAATCGGCGTCAGATACATCCAGGCCGTGATAACAACGGTCCACAGGTGCATAACATCGCGGAAAAAAACCGCCAGCGCAGACAGCATCATGCCCAAGCCCATGCAGAAACACATGAGCAGGAGCAAGCAAACCGGCAGCAGAATTAAATGCCAGGTGGGAAGCACGTGGAACCAAAGCATAACCAAGGCGACGGCAACCAAAGAGAAGGCGAAGTTAACGAGCGAGAACAGCACCTTCTGCACCGGAAAGACCCAACGGTGCACCTTAACCTTCTTAAGCAGAGAGGAAGCCCAAATGATGGACATAAGCGCTTGGTTCGTCGACTCGGACATGACAGAGAACGTCACGTTACCGACGATCAAGTAAAGCGGATACATTTCGGGCGTAATAGAACCATTGCGACCTTGCGCGAAGATTGTCGAAAACACGATCGACATAATAATCATCATCAGCAGCGGGTTAAGCACGGACCATGCCACACCCAGAACACTGCGACGATATTTAATCTTAAAATCTTTGGTGACAAGTTGCTTAAGAATGAACTTGTCCTTTTCAAAATCATTTTTAGCGTGAGAGGCCGGTTTAGCCACCGCTTTCTGACTCTCTACGTTGTCAGCCACGGACCATCTCCTTGTCTCGTAAACCATAACAGTGGAAAGTATAGCCCTCCCACGTTGACGATAACTCACCGCAACAAATCTGGAGAACTAACCCATATCTAATCAAAGGGGCAGACGATAGGTGTTAGTGTCGGAAAAATTTAGCCAAATATAGTCGGCCGAGATTGACCAATCCCGGCCGACCCATTTTGGCCAACACGCCCGCATCTATGACTTTCCTATCGCATTCCTACATCCCCTCGGGCTGGATCCCCCTCACCTTCACCGCCTGGGGGACGGCCTCCACCGAGTACGTGTCGAGCCCCCTGCCGCGGTAGCTCGGGCCCCGCATCACGAACACCGACGCCTTGTCGAGCAGCCTGTCGAGGGCGGCGTGTTGGCGCCACCAGCGTAGTGGCGGCGGGGAGGCACGGTGGCCATTATTCGGTGACCGGGATTGGTCAAAATCGGTTGACTATTAGCGGCTAAAATCGCCCGGCGCTAACATAGGTATACTTTCGACCCGTTGATTCATTAAAGGAGGTCCGACATGGACTATTCGAATACCGCCGTCATAATCCCCTGCTACAACGAAGCGCTGACGATTGGCAAAGTTGTTGACGATTTTCATCGAGAGTTACCCGGTGCAACCGTCTTTGTATATGACAACAACTCGTCTGATGGCACTTCGCAAATCGCCAAGCAGCACGGTGCCACGGTGCGCCACGAGCCCAGACAGGGCAAAGGCAACGTGTGCCGCCAAATGTTCCGTGATGTCGACGCCGAATGCTATCTAATGGTTGATGGAGACGACACTTACCCCGCCGAGGCGGCAAAGGCGCTTTGCGAGCCCATCCTTAACGGCGAAGCCGATATGACCGTTGGCGATCGCCTGTCAAACGGCACCTATGCCGAAGAGAACAAGAGGGCCTTCCACGGCTTTGGCAACAATCTTGTTCGCGCCATGATCAAGTGGATTTACGGCTACAGCTTTGACGACGTGATGACCGGCTACCGAGCCATGAGCAGACCCTTCGTCAAGACCTTCCCCGTTTTGAGCGAGGGCTTCCAGATTGAGACCGAGCTCTCCATCCACGCTGTCGATCACCGCTGGCGAATTAAAGACGTGCCGGTGGAGTATCGCGATCGGCCCGCAGGCTCCGAGTCCAAGCTCAACACCGTTAGCGACGGCATCAAGGTCATCGCAATGATTGGAACGCTCTTTAAAGACTATCGTCCGCTCAAGTTCTTTACCCTTATAGCGCTCATCTTCGCCATCATAGGCCTTGCCCTCGGAATTCCAATTGTTGTGGAGTACTTCCAAACCGGCTTAGTCCCCCGCTTCCCCACGGCCATACTTGCGGCCTCATTCATGTTCCTGTGTGGGTTGAGCCTAGCAACGGGACTAATCCTCGACTCAGTTGCAAAAGTCGAAAGAAAACAATGGGAGTTACAAGCCTATAAAACCTATTCAAAATAAGAAGAGGTGTTAGCGCCGGGCGATTTTAGCCGCTAATAGTCAACCGATTTTGACCAATCCCGGTCACCGAATAATGGCCACCGTGCCTCCCCGCCGCCACTACGCTGGTGGCGCCAACACGCCGCCCTCGACAGGCTGCTCGACAAGGCGTCGGTGTTCGTGATGCGGGGCCCGAGCTACCGCGGCAGGGGGCTCGACACGTACTCGGTGGAGGCCGTCCCCCAGGCGGTGAAGGTGAGGGGGATCCAGCCCGAGGGGATGTAGGAATGCGATAGGAAAGTCATAGATGCGGGCGTGTTGGCCAAAATGGGTCGGCCGGGATTGGTCAATCTCGGCCGACTATATTTGGCTAAATTTTTCCGACACTAACAGAGGTCCGGACTTAATCCGGACCTCTTCTTATTTCAGACCTAAATACTGTTCCCAAAACTCTCGCGAAGTCATGTACGGCATGGCATCTTTCCATGCCCCCCTGACGCTCTTGCCCTCTTTACGATAGCGCTTCATCAGTTCGTGTTCTCGACGGCGAATGCTCTTGAATCGCGTTCGATCCATCATGCGAACCGACCCCTTCTCGCGGGTCGGATCAAGAAATACCAGCGTCTTACAACGCGTCGAGTTGCCCTCAAGCGTACAGCTGCCATTCTTAACCACATAACCTGGCTTCTCTCGCAACAGCGCATCGGGAAGATAGTGTTTGTCGTAAGGAATGGATCTCCAGTACTTCATAAACTTTGAAGGATGGAATTCCAGATTAACATTAGCGAGCACTTGCTCCGTAACCCCAGCCTTGCGAAGAAGCTCTGGATCCATTTCGGAAACAGGAATCAGCTTTTCGTTTAACCTACCCTTACCGATCATCGTCGCGGCGCCATCAAGCTTCTGGAGATACTCAGGGCCGCGCAGATAGTCCTCAAAGCCATCAAGGATAAACTCAGCAGCCTGATAATCCATATCGCGCAAGTTCTGACGTACCCCTCGCTGAATACGAAGGACAAACATTTTCTCATCAGCACAATCATCGAGTGAAATCATGGCAAAGAAGTTGCGGAAGTACTGGTAGCAGTCAACCGAAGCGCGGAAACGCCCCTCAAAGCTTGCATGCCACACGCAAATGCAATTCATGGTCATGTAGACAGGCTTATTGCGCATGCCGAACTCAACGTCATCGCAGCGGATAAAGAAAGGCATGGGAAGGCCGTTCTTTTCGATAGCCTTCACCGGAATGCAGCTATACCACCAAGCCCCGTAGGCCCGATTAACTTCAACGTTCGTGCGTTCATTTTCGAGGATGTCGGACAGCTTGCCAACATTTAGGTCCTCTTTTACACGACGATAGGCACCGGTAGTCGCCACATACGAGACATCCTCAAACTGACGAGTGGGATCCTCCATCGAAAGCATGGCGCCGTTAATAAAGGCATCCTTATATTTGCCCTTCGCAAGAGAGAGGAGATTGAACGTACGAATCAAACTCTCGGGCATGATGGAGACATCGTCATCCATCAAAATGATATGTGTGAACTGATCAGGAGTTTCAGTAGCCGCCATCATTCCTCGTGCAAAGCCTCCCGAGCCACCCGTGTTGGGATTCGGGAGAACAGTGACTAGCTCATCGGAAAGTGATGCAGAATCGAGCGTCTGGCCATTGTCGACGACAAACATGTGAAAGTGGTCGCGAATCGGACCGTCCTCTTTAGAGATACCGGCTTTAACGAGCTCGATATTAGGGAGAATGTACTGCTCATTTTTAAATGTAGTAGTAGAAAGAGCAAGATTGATCTGGTTAATTGAGTCCTCAGGAACATCGGTCAGATAAGAGGCGTTCAAGAGGTCAACAGAACAGCCTCTATCACACTCAATCCTAAAACCGATCAAGTCGTAACCGGTTGTATCGATATCAATATCGAGAACGCAAGGATCAACTTCATCGCCATCAAAAGGATTCGATTTAAGCTCGACAGGATTCAGCTCGCTAGATCTCACTCCATGAACGATAACCCGGCCCCTGCCAAATAAAGCCATATGCAAGACAACGCCGTCAACAGATGCATACTGATGCCATTTGCCAGCAGATAAGCCATTCACATACGTCAGAAAGTCAACGTGTCCATTGACATGAAGTGAATGTATATCGTCATCATACGAAGCACCACCGGAGAGCACGCGATAGTAGAGTTCGGGAAAATCCTTTGCATGCTTTTCAACTTTAAGTACAACATTCGCAAGTTTAAACTGCATTTCAAATACCTTAATCAAAGCCGTTGTAACTACTAATTACATTCGACGACAAACTTTGCCATCGCGGAGCGAACATCAGGATCAGACAAAACATCCTTTGCAAAATGATCATGCCCGCAGATGTCCATAGGCATGTAAGGCCATCCAGGATAACAGGCGTCAGCGACCTTTTCCGCTTTCGCAGGAACCGAAAAAGAGAAACCGCCAAACGGATGCTTTCTTACGGGAAGAATATCGTTGCGATCCCAAATTATTTTTCGCTTAGGGGCATCAAAAACGTTATCGATCGCGTATGCAAAATCGCCATGAGGCTCATCGGTCAACAAACCAAGTGCATGAGCCTTTTCGTTAAACGAATCGAATACGCTCTGGACAAGATCAATCTCCGCAGAAGAAACAACTGTTCTCTGAGCTTCCAAGTCAACATCCCCGCACTGCACGCTAAGACCACTGTCGGGATGAAACATCCAAGGATTATCTTTCCAAAAACTAAACTCATGTTCATTTTTGTCAAAGAAATCCATAAGCTCAATTCTGAGTTGCCTAAGTCGATCGTTCGCGCGCTTGGAATTCTCGGCCGCACGGTCGTAAATCGAAATGTCCACAAAACAAGGTATAAGCGAATTAGTTGAACAAAAGCGAACTTGACGGCACTTTACAAACCAGTCATATACAAGAGTGATTTGATATTCAGGGTCGTCTTTTAAAGCGGCAGTGAGCTTATCCGCATCGGACCTAAGCATGCAGATATCAATATCGTCGTCCCAAGGAATAAAACCCGATCGAGACAAGGTGCCAACAAGAGAACCATAAGAAAGCCAGTATTGAATATTATTGGCAGCACAAATCGCGTCTAGCTTACTCATCAACGCCGCGTTTGCCTGTTGCATCAATCGAATATCACCCTCGGCGTCGGGTAATGCATCAAAGATTTTGCAACGGAGCTCAAAAGGGGTGAGATCGGGGTACGCACGTCGCGCTAGCAATTCAAAGCGAAGACTCATTTGTTCTGACAGACTTTGTTGGCGTTGCTTGAGCAATTCAATTTCTGGAAATAGCCGAGTATCGAATTTGTAATTGATATTCATATTAATACCACTATCGGCCTGCTCAATACGGGCGAAAACCTCGTCAAAACGACGATCCATATCCTCATGCATAGCATGCAACGATCGGGATGAGCCAGGGAGGATCTTTTTAATAGTAGAAAGCAAGGACATGGCTTAACCTTCGCAACGACAAACAATGAACGAAGCTCAATTACTCATATGATACAAAAGAATGAGTGGGTCCCACCTTGAAACCCACTCACATCAAGACTACTCCGACGCTTCTTTCAAATACTGTTTCCAGAAATCGATCGAAGTAAAAACATCTCTATACGAAGCGTATTCGGCATAAATATTATCTTTGTTACGCTTGAATTCCTTCTCGGCTTTACGAAAACGAGTCCAAACCTCTTTGAATCGCTTCTTATCCATATGTCTAATGGCGCCCTTTTTATTAGGCATATCTACCACAATAAGCGTGTCAACATCCCTGATTTTACCGGCGGGATAAACCCATCCCGCAGCATCAATAACAGCAACTCTACCGTTACGTTTGGCGGAGTCGTTAACAAAACGGTGGCCATTAATAGTCAGATAATCCTTAAGTGCCTGCAGCCTAGACCTGTCCCCCCCAAGACTCAAATTGCCAAAAGTCAGTTGCGTCAAGTCGACACCCAATTCTAGTGCCTGAGGGATGAGCTGCTCGATGGGAATCAATTGTTCCCTTTCACGATTTGCCGCCATAAAGCGAGATTCAGCAACAGGATGAGAAATCCACTCCGGACCTCTCAGAAAATCTTCAAGACCTTTTACGGCAAGAGTGGCTTCATCGTAATTAAATTTTTTCAAGTCGAGCTCAACTTCACGACGAATCTCATAAAGAAAATCAGAGAGAGGCGCGGCGCCAGTTGTCGCCTGACTGATTAACGTATTTCGGCTTACCTGATAACGCTCCACGGCAGCACTATACTTAAAATTAAAGGAATTATGCCAAACGCAAATACCATTCATGGACATGAACTTGGGTTTACAACGAAGAGCATACTCAGCATCATCAGAACGAACAAATAAGGGCAAGGGCAACCCCTCACGTTCAATCGTTGCGGTAGGTATAACGCAATACCACCAGCCAGCATACTGTTGGGCAGTGTCCTCATAAAGGCCAGTTGGGGCCTTATATATCTCGGTCTCAACGACATCATGAAGTGAGGTCATATAGCCTGCAGGCTTAAGGGGAGAAAAAGTTCCCTTAGCAGTAAAGAACCCTAAATCCTCGGTACGCAAATTGGGCTCTTCCAAGCTCATCATGGCACCCGATAAAAAGGCCTCAGCATATTCTTCTTTGAGAAGAGAGAGCAGGTTGAAAGTGCGGATAAAACTCTCGGGAAGAACCTCGACATCATCGTCCATCAGGAGAACATGAGTCGCTTTAGGATTCTGCTCAAGTGACTCAATCATCCCCCGAGCAAAACCACCAGACCCGCCGACATTAGGATTTGGATGAACAGTAACACGCGATGAATCCAGGTTTGCACTATTCAGCGAACGGCCATTATCAATAATGTGTACGTGGAAATGATCAGCAATCTCTTCATCAGAATCAATAATGTTCTTTTGTAAAAGAGATACGTTACGGACAATATAGTCTTCTTTTTTAAACGTAGTAGTTGCAAGCGCTAGCTCAACTGGATGAATATCCAGTTCTTCACAATCGCAATAATAATACGCATTCCGAATATTAACAGGGCCTTCAGTACTGATATTAAAAGCGTGCAGAATCTCTCCCTCACACAGGGAGAGTTCGATTTCAGCCGTACTCCATTCATCGGATCGTTGCAAACTAACCGCAGAGCCATCAATTGTAGAAGGAATCCAAGAATAATTATTTGCATACGTCTGCTGAAGCGTTAAGGCGGAGCCGCAATACTCGATATGAAGATAAAACGCCTTTGCAGTAGTGTATTTTCGCCACTTATAAATGGATAGCGCATTAAAATATGTTGTGAAATCAACATTGGTCGATTTCATGATTTCAATAGCGTCATTCGAAGTTGGAATAACAAGACCCTCCGTTGCCCTATAGCAAAGCAATGGATACTGCAACATCGCATCAGATCCGTTAAAAATCAAATTTGCAAGTTTAAAATGCATTGAAAACCATCCAAAAAATTCCTGGTGCAGCTTGGCAAAATGGCATAAATGCCCATGGCATTGTTTGCATTCTCACTGATTTTAAGAATGCAAACAATGTACTAAAGGCATCTAATCAAAATGAAGTTTTAGCTCTTCCTCCCAGTCGGGCATATGGAACCCAACCGACTCGAGCCTGGAAAGGTCGAGCGCGGAGTGGACCGGGCGCGGGGCGATGGGGCCGACGGCGCCGGCGTAGTAGTCGGCGGTGCTGACCGGCACGACCTTCTCCCCGTTGCCGTTGGCGGCCTCGAAGACGGCGCGCGCGATGTCCGCCCAGGACCTGACCGCACCCGAGCCGGTGCAGTTATAGGTGCCGTAGGGGGCGTGCGTCCCCAGCACGTGGAAGATAGCCTGCGCCATGTCGCGCGTGAAGGTCAGGCGGCCCAGCTGGTCGTC
>NZ_QRQS01000005.1:1092-1532 GCF_003475605.1 Collinsella sp. AF31-11 | reverse complement strand
GCCTGCGCCATGTCGCGCGTGAAGGTCAGGCGGCCCAGCTGGTCGTCCACGACCGTGACCTTGTCCAGCTTGTCGTCCGGGTCGGCGACGCGGTCTGAGAGCGCCTTCATGGTCTTCACGAAGTTGCGGCCCTCGCCGATGACCCAGGAGCTGCGCATGATGTAGTGGCGGGGGCAGCCGGCCACGGCGATGTCGCCGGCTGCCTTGGTCTGGCCGTAGACGGACAGCGGGCTGAGGGGCTCGTCCTCCGTGTGGACCTCGGCCGTGCCGTCGAAGACGTAGTCGCTGGACACGTGGACGAGGGTGATCCCGTGCCCGGCACAGGTGCGGGCGAGAAGAGCGGGGCCGGTCGCGTTGGCCTTCCAGGCGGTCACGCGGCCCTCGGGGGTCTCCGCCCTGTCCACGGCCGTGTAGGCGCCGCAGTTGATGACGGTGCCGTA
>NZ_QRQS01000005.1:0-951 GCF_003475605.1 Collinsella sp. AF31-11 | reverse complement strand
TCGGACATGTCGAAGGTGTCGATGTCGCAGAAGTCGAAGTCCTTCGCCACGCCGCGCTCCTCGGCCAACGCGCGGACCGCATGCCCCAGCTGGCCGTCGCAGCCGGTGACGAGGGTGCGCTTCGGCGCCATGGGGACGACGTCGGCGAGCATCGGGTGGTTGAGGTCGGCCTCGGAGACGGTGGCCTGGTCGAGCGGGATCGGCCACTCGATGGCGAGCTCGGGGTCTGCGAGGTTAACGAAGGTGTAGGTCCTCTTGAGCTCCAGCGACCAGTGGGCGTCCACCAGGTAGGTGTAGGCGGTGCCGTCCTCCAGGGCCTGGAAGGAGTTTCCCACGCCGCGCGGGACGTAGATGGCCTTGGAGGGGTCCAGCACGGTCGTGTAGACCTTGCCGTAGGTGGCGCTGCCCTCGCGCAGGTCGACCCAGGCGCCGAAGACCGAGCCGCGCGCCACGGAGATGAACTTGTCCCAGGGCTCCGCGTGGATGCCGCGGGTGACGCCGCGGCTGTCGTTGTAGGAGACGTTGTTCTGGACGATGCGGAGGTCCGGGATGCTCAGGGCGGTCATCTTGGCGCGCTGCCAGTTCTCCTTGAACCAGCCGCGCGAGTCGCCGTGGACGGCGAGGTCGACGACCTTCAGGCCCCCGATGCCGGTCTCGGCGACGGTCAGGTCCTTCTCGAATGCGATGTCAGCCATGTGGGAAAAGCTCCTATCGAAGAGGTTAGATAACCGGGGGCGCCCGCGGTGCGGTTCGCCGGGGTTCGGTCTACTGGCCCTGTGCGCGGTACCTGGCCTCAGTGGCCTCCTTGGCCGGGCGCCACCAGGACTCGTTCTCGACGTACCAGTCGATGGTCTGCCTGAGCCCCTCGGCGAAGTCGGTGTGCGCCGGCCTCCAGCCCAGCTCGCGCCGGAGCTTGGTGGAGTCGATGGCGTAGCGGCGGTCGTGGCCGGG
>NZ_QRQS01000004.1:45528-173279 GCF_003475605.1 Collinsella sp. AF31-11 | reverse complement strand
GACTATTAGCGGCTAAAATCGCCCGGCGCTAACAACGGCCCCAAGAGAGTCGCCCGCTCTATTCAAATGCATGAAAAAGATTGAGGCCCGGTGACTTGAATCAGAGGTCATCCCGGGCCCATCAATATGCAGTGTACCTACAGAGGGCTGGTTAATCAAACGGGCTTTCGGTGACGAAGACCTGCGCGTCTATCCCCAATCGCCCAGCGCCGTCTTCTGCCGCCCTTACGAAAGGCTGCTATTCGAGGGAATCACGTTGCTGTTATTATCGAACATATATTCGTATTTATGACCGCGCTTTGATAGAATGGCAGTTGTTGACGGCAGTTCCATGTGCCGGGCAGCGCCCTCCATGCGACGGGAGGTGATGCCCATGACCGATCTGATTGATTTCGTGAAGCTCCTGACCGCTTTGGTCTCGCTCCTCACGGCGCTTATCGGACTTTCCGAGGCACTTAAGCAGCGTACGAAGCAAAAGAAGAGGGGTCGACGCCGTTAAGGCATTGACCCCTTGAACTAAGTAACGGCGCTGCCCAGCTATCACCCTTGGGCTGCCGTCGACTTTATTCTACCCACGGTTGCCAGGTTTAACAAATGAATTTTCAGTAATGGAGCCTCGAAGCCCGCTCGCTCAACCACCTGGCCATCGGATTAGCCGGATTCTGGGACACGCCTTCCGTCCCAGGCCTCTACCGGAAAATGTGTCCCACCCTGAGGCTCGATTCCGGGACACGGTTTCCGTTTGAAGCCCCGATGGGAAAGCGTGTCCCGTTCCGAGAGCTCATTCCGGGATGCAGTTTCCGCTAGAGATGCCACCGGGAAAGCGTATCCCGTTTTGGAGCCAAATTCCGGGTCGCAGTTTCCGCCTGAGGGCCGATCCGGAAACGGCATCCCACTCTGGGGCCGAAATCTGGGACACACTTTCCGCCGGCAGCCAACACGACAAAAGAAGGGGCCCTATTCCAGCAATTCGAGGACAGGCTCTTGCCCTCGAGCAGAGCTACCCCGCCCTCACATCTCGGCAAACGAAATCAGCTTGGTATCTCCCCTGCTCTTCGCAGCTTCCTGACATCCTTGCGTAAAGCCACGCTTCGAGAAGATCACGTAGCTTTTATGCTGCCGTCTAAAGAGCTCGCTTCGATGCACGAGCTTTTGCAGCACGTCTTCACCCGTCGGTTCATTGCGCCATTTGCACTCCGCAAACAGTGCAGTGCCCTCGCCATCGTCAACAATCAAGTCGATTTCTTCCTGCGTATGCGTGCGATTATCCGTCCCCCACCAGCGTCCAACGGTCGCAGGGACCACGTCGAGCTGGCCCGCCCGCGCAAGTTCGTACACGCACTGCCTGCATATAAGCTCAAAGACCGTGCCCATGTAATCCGATAAGTACGGCTCAATGCGCTTGTACGCCATCTCGGTCATATCGTTTTGAATCAGCCCGATGTTCTGCGGCACAAACTTGTACCAGAACCTAAACATCTGGTCGCTCAGCAGATACACGGCTCGCTTATTGCTCGTCTCGTTTAGGGGCAGCTCGCGCTCGACAATTCCAAGCGACGCCAGCTTATCCACATAGCTCTTTACATTGCTTGCAGGAATTCCCGTAGAGCTCGCAACCTCCGAGATTCTCGAGCGCCCCTGAGCAATTGCTTGCACGATCGCATCATACTGCTCGGGATTACGGCACTCTTGCAAAAGCAAGTTGCTCGGCTCCTCAAAGAGATAGCCCGTAGGGGTAAGGAATAGACGTCTGATGTTGTCCTTGAGCGATGCGGCGGAATCGACTTTCTCGATATACGCGGGAATGCCGCCCGTCATGCCATAGCAAACCGCAGCGTCTTCGCGATCCATGTCGTGCCACATGCCGAGGGTCGTCGTAAAATCGAGCGGTATGATCTTAAACCGGGCCGTACGCCTACCGTATAGTGGGCTCTCGTAGCCCAACACCTGTTCCTCCATAAACGAAAGAGACGAGCCGCATAGAATCAGCATGAGCTTGGTCTCTTTGTACAAGTGATCGATCTTGTCTTGCAGCAACGAGCTAATCTCGGGATTTGATTGAGCGAGATAGGGATACTCGTCAATCACGACAATCAAACGTTCCGCGCGGGCCATGGTGGCTAACGCATCGAATGCCTCGTCAAAACTACGAAACGACACACCTGCAGCACCAACCGAGCCCGCAAGTATCGCCTGGCTAAAGCCGTGCAGGTTTGCCTCTGCGTTAGTACGACGAGCTTGAAAGTAAATAGCCTTCTTGCCTTGGATGAACTCTGTGATAAGACGCGTTTTACCCACACGACGACGGCCGTAAATCACAGGCATCTCAAATGAACCCGCGTCATACAGTCGATTGAGCTCGGACATTTCCGCTGTTCTTCCGATAAACATAGGGCCTCCCTTCCTTTACGTTATAGCTAGCTATATTATACCTTCCTATAATATAGCTAGCTATAACGTAATATGGCAATCGGCACGCATGCGAAAGAGGCGGCGCCCCGCCACACGTGGAATGTCCCGGAAGCACCGAGGCAAATCCGCCCTACGAGCGCTTGTCGGACTTTCCAAGGCACTCAAGCAGCGTTCGAAGAAAAAGAAGAGGGGTCGACGCCGTTAAGGCATTGACCCCTTGATCTAAGTAACGGCGTCGCCCAGCTTTCCACCACTTGGGCTGCCGTCGACCTTATTTTACCCGCGGCACTAATTTAGGACAGCTCGGCAAACGAGATCAGCCCAACGTCTCCCCTACTTTCCGCGCCATCCGAATTGTCAAAACGCAAGGCGTCCCCCGGCGACAAGTGGTCAATCACCCCTGCGATGCACTTGGCCATTTGTGGTGCAGCTGGCTCATATCCGTGAGCATCCCAGTAGCGCAGATAATCCGCGAACTGGCGCGTGGTCGCATAGTAGAACAGGTCATAGTCGAGCTCGGCATCGGAGCAGTTGGGGCGAGCGTTCGCCATAATGCGAAAATCGACGAGCGCGCACGCACAGAACTCATCGAAGCCGTGCCCAGGAATCTGCGACGACAGAATGGCATGGTACTCCGCTCGATGCTGCATTACGTGTTCGAGGATATGCCGCACCATGTCCTCCATGTTGCACTGCGAATCGCGCAGATCGTTCGCGAGGATTCGAGCATACATCGCGGTATGCTCTTTGACGAGCGCGGCGGCGAGCGCATTTTTGTCCGAGAACTGACGGTAGAAACCCGTGCGTCCGTAGCCGCTACGACCGATGATGTCACTCGCCGTTATCTTGGAATACGACTTTGTTCGCAGTAACTCGACAAGTGCCTCTAAGTATGCTTTCCTCGAGCGATTCATGGATTACCGGCTTCGCAAAATGAATGATGGTTAATTATGTGTTCTCTTATGAACACTTTTGGATATTTTATCCCCTAGTAATGCCGAATGAAATAGACCAAACTTAGTTTATCAGCGGTTTTGATACCGTAATTCGCAACATAACGGAGGGAACAGATGGGCAAACTTGATGGAAAGGTCGCAATCGTCACGGGCGCGACGTCGGGCATTGGCCAGGGTGTCGTCTGGTGCTATTGCGAGGAAGGTGCCAAGGTCGTTTTCTGCGGTCGACGCCGCGAAAAGGGCGAGGCATTCGAAAAGGAGCTCCGCGATGCTGGGCATGACGCGACCTTTGTGCAGGCGGATATGACAAACGAGCAGGATGTCGATATGCTCTTTTCCGCGACCATCGAGGCGTATGGCAAACTCGATATCTTGGTCAACAACGCCGGCATGATGACTAACTTCCAGGTCGAGACCATGGACATCGCCAACGATTTCGACCGCGTGATGGCCCTCAACCTTCACAGCTACGTCTATGCCACGCAGCTTGCCGTCAAAGCCATGACGGACGGCGGAGCAATCGTCAACGTCGCAAGCATCGGCGGCCTTGGCGGTTGCCCCGGTATGAGCAGCTACGGCGCCAGCAAGGCTGCCACGCTCTCGTTCACTCGCTCGATGGGCGCGGAGCTCGCTCCCAAGGGCATTCGCGTCAACGCCATCTGTCCCGGAACGATCTTCTCCGAGATGATGCCGCGCGACGGCGAATTCACCCAATACACGCTGGCAAAGATTCCCATGGGTCGCGGCGGAGAGCCGCGTGAGATTGGCACGGTCGCCGTGTTCTTTGCGAGCGATGATTCCAGCTACGTAACGGGAACGCAGCTCATCGTCGACGGTGGCATGACCGCCTAGACATGGTTGCCGCACACACCGCGGCGCTTGGGCGATTGAGCGATGCGGCGGTTTTTGGTTCTGCCTCATATAATCCAATGCCTCCTGCCCGGCCCTTCGAAAGAGGGGTCGGGCTTTTGTTGTGACCGAGGAGCGATGGAAGGCACGGCATATACAGTTGATGTTGAGCGCGGACGATCTGTCAGCAATGGCCGTCCGCGCTCTACCCTAGCCGCGGTGACGGACGCGGCTGTAGGGCGTATCCACCATGGGCAGATCCGGACGCAGCTTGCCATCAAACGCGCGATAGGCGTTCTGCACGGCGGGCGCCGTGGGGATCGTTGCGATCTCGCCGATGCCCTTGCCGCCGTATGCCACGGGCAGCAGCTCGTCCTTCTCCACGTAGATGGCGTGGATATCCGGAATCTCGGGCGCACGGAACAGCCCAAGCGTACCGTACCTTGCCTGGGGTACGCAGTCCTTGAGCGGCCAGTCCTCGGTAAGCGCATAGCCCATACCCATGAGCACGCCACCTTCGATCTGACCCTGTATGGAGATGGGGTTGACCATCTTGCCGGAATCGTGCGCGGCATAGACCTCGCTCACGCGGCCGTCATCGTCCAAAATGACCACATGTGTGGCAAAGCCGTAGCAGATGTGGCTCTTGGGGTTGGGAACATCCGCACCCAGCTTGTCGGTCGGCTCCAGGTACACGTAGCCAAACTCACATCCCTCGAGCGCCTTGATGGCGGCCGCGGGATCCTGAGGATGCATACCCTGGCCGGCGACGAGCTCCTGCGTGTGCAGCTGATAGGCGCGACCGTCGTCGTACTCGATCTTGACGCCGTCGCCATGCGCATTCACGGGAGCGGCGGGCGCAGACTTGCCGGCCTCGATGTCAAGCATGGCATCGCGCAGCAGGAAGGCGGCACCGCGCACGGCCTCGCCAGTCACGACCGTCTGTCGCGAGCCAGACGTGGTGCCGGAGTCGGGAGCGTTCTCGGTGGAGCACTCGCCGTTGGCAATGCAGTGAAGCGGCAGGCCACATGCCTCGGCAACGTCCTGCAAAAACAAAGCCGCGGTACGCGCCGGCGGGCGGGTTGTTGGTGTAGTAGCCAAAGCCGCGAATGTCGGTGTTCTGGTACTTGTAGGGGCCGACGGCATGCGTACAGGCGCGCTCGAGCACCGGGCCGCACAGCGACGCGTAGGCGCCGGTGTCAAAGTTGATCTCGCAGTCCAGGCCGGTAAAGTTGCCCTCGGCATCACAGCCCAGCGTAAAGGTGCCGTCCATGGCGTGACGCTTGGGATGGAAAGCGAGCGACTCGGCACGCGTGAGCTTGCACTTCACAGGACGCTGGAGCTTATAGGCAGCAAGCGCGGCCAGGTGCTGGATGGACACGTCCTCCTTGCCGCCAAAGCCGCCGCCCACGAGCATGGTCTCTACAACCACGCGCTCGGGTTCGCTATCCCAGCCAAACATGTGGGCGCACTCTTTGCGCGTGTCGTAGGCGCCCTGGTCGGTCGACTGCACCTTGACGCCGTTCTTGTACGGGAAGGCAACGGCGCACTCGGGCTCCAAGAAGGCATGCTCGGTAAAGGGCGTGGTAAAGCGCCGCGTCACGGTGAACGCGCTCTCCGCTAGCGCCTTGGCCTCGACAATGTTACGCACGGGCTCCAGCGGCTCGTAATCGATCTTTACGAGCTTCTTGGCCTTCTCGAGCGTCGCTTCGTCCTCGGCGACCACCAACACAATGGCATCGCCCACGCAGCGGGCGTCGCCGCCTGCGGAGGCGCAACCGCTTCCGCGGGCAACGTAGGCCACGTTATGTTGAATGGATTTGGCCATAAGAGACTCGCCTATTTCTTAAGAAGGTACGAATAGTTGTCGCGCACAGCCCTGATGGTCAGGCGGACGGCCTCGGGAAGACCGGTGTTGACGGCATCGACCGAGACGGTGCGGACCGTGCCGGCGACGCGGACCTTAACTTAAAGTAGTCCTCGTCCACGGCCAGGAAGCCCTCGTTCTCGGAGTTCTCCATGTCCTGCTCGCTCCAGAACAGGGTGAGCTTGTCCTTGTAGGGACGACCCTCCTGGTAGGGGCAGAACACGGCGCAGTTGCCGCACTCGTTGCACATGCCGTCGACATGGACGACCTGATGCTTGGCCAGGCCCGGCACCTTAATGGCAACGTTGGCGCGGTTGGGGCACACGTCGCAGCAGACCTCACACACCGAACCGCAGCCCAGGCAGCGAGTCTTGGTGCAGTTGCGCTTGTCGCGGCACAGCGACCCCTTGCGCTCGTAGCAGGTATCCTCGCGACCGGCCTGCTCGTTGCAGTCGGCGTACCTGTTAAAGTCCACACCGACGATGGCACGGGCAACCTCGGCGGCATCGGCGATAGCCTCGACCACGGTTGCCGGACCGCGGCGGCAGTCGCCGGCAGCCCAGACGCCCTCGACGCCGGTGGAGGTGGCGGCAAGGCGGCCGCGACGGTCGTGCTCGACGCCCGCGGCATCGTACGGGCTGGCATCGATGCCCTCGCCCACGGCGCAGATCACCGTGGTGGCGGGAAGCTCAACAGTTTCGCCCGTGGCGACGGGGCTGCGACGGCCGCTTGCATCCGGCTCGCCAAGCTCCATAACATCGCAGGTCAGCACGGCGCCGTTGAGCGCCTTGGGCGCCAGCAACTCGCAGAACTCAACGCCGTCGGCAAGAGCAAGATCGAGCTCTTCCTCGTCGGCGGGCATCTGCTTCTTGGTGTGGCGATACACCAGGCGCACGTTCTTCACGCCTGCCAGGCGCTTGGCCACGCGGGCAGCATCCATCGCGGTGTTGCCGGCGCCAATGACCACGACGTCCTCGCCCAGCTCGAGCTTCTCGCCCTTCTTGGCGGCCTCGAGGAACTCCAGCACGTCGAGTTCGGCGCCCTCGCCCAAGCCCGCAGAGCCGGGCATCCAGGCGCCGGTGGCCACGACCACGTCGGTGAAGCCCCGGGCCTTGAGCCCGTCGATGGAATCCACGCGAGCGTTGAGCTGCACCTTGGCGCCAAAGGCCAGGCAGAGCTCGGCGTCGTGGTAGATATCGTCGCTGGCGATACGGAACTCGGGGATCACGTGACGGACCACGCCGCCGAGCGAGTCGCGGGCCTCAAAGATGGTGACGGGCACGCCGGCACGCGTCAGGAAGAACGCCGTCGCCAGACCGGCAGGGCCGCCGCCGATAACGGCAACGTTGCGCTCGCCGTCGTTGGCGATGGCCTGGGCGCGCTGCTTGGGCAGCACGGCGGTCATGGCCTCGCGGGCGGCCTTGAGCTTGCTGGCGCGGATCTGGGCGCCCTCGGGCTCGTAGAACGCACGCTCGCAGGAACGGCCGCAGGGATGCGGGCAGATGGTACCGGTAATGAACGGCAGGGCGTTGCGCTCGATGATGATGTTAAGCGCGTCCTCGTAGCGGCCCTCGTCAACAGCCGCCAGGTAGGCGGGAATATCCTGCTGGATGGGGCAGCTCGTGCGGCACGGCGTGGTAAAGCAGTCGGAAAGCGGGCTCTTGCCGGCGACCTCGCGGTCGGGCAGCGGGCGCAGCGGCTTCTTGTAGAGCGGGTTGGTGAGCGAATCGGTCTGAATCGCGGTCACGACGTCGAGAGAGACGCCCGCGAACGGCTTGCCGTCCAGATCGGTAAACTCGCCGGCCATCTGGCTAAAGCGCTCGTAGCCACCGGGCTTGAGCACGTCAGTCGCCAGGGTGACGGGCCAAATGCCGGCGTCATACAGGGCACGGATGTTGTAGACCGTGGCACCGCCGGAGTAGCTGATGCGCAGCTTGCCATCGAACTGCTCGGTAATGCGGCGGACGGCCTCGATGGTCAGCGAGAACAGCGAACGGCCCGACATGTACATCTCGGTGGAGGGCAGCTCGTTCCTCGTCACATCGACGGGGAACGTGTTGGTCAGCTTGACGCCAAACTCCAGGCCGCGCTCGGCGCACAGGGCAATCAGGCGCTCGAACATAGGCACGGCATCGGCCCACTGCAGGTCCTCGCGGAAGTGCGTGTCATCGAAGACGATATAGTCAAAGCCCAGCTCGTTGAGGCGCTGACGTGCAAACTCATAGCCCAGCAGCGTGGGGTTGCACTTGATGTAGGAGTTGAGGCCCTTCTCGGTGATCAGGTAGGTCGCGATGCGCTCGATCTCCGCCGGCGGGCAACCATGCAGCGTGGACTCGGTAATGGAGTTGGAGACACGCGCCGGGATGGACTCGACAAACGCGGCATCGACATGCTCAAATTTGTCCAGGTTGGCGAGCGCCCATGTGCGGCACTCGTTCCAGACGTCAGAGCCGCTGGCGTCCTTCATGCCCTCGATGTAGGCGTCGACCTTGGGGCTCTTAATACCCTCGAGGTCATAACCCACGGACATGTTGAAGACAAAGCCGTCCGGGCTTCCCAGGCCGTACTCGCGAGCGATCAGGTGGCAGGCAAACCATGCCTTCACGTACTCGGCAAAGGCCTGCGGAACCTCGAGCTCGGTCGACCACTCGCAGTTGTAGCACTCGTCCTGCGCCACAATGCAGGGTTTGTTCACACACTTGGAGAGCTCCTCGCCATCCATCACCTGAACGGTCTTGAGCTCAAAGAAACGAGAACCGGCCACGTAGGATGCCACGATGTTCTGGGCCAGCTGCGTATTGGGACCGGCAGCCGGGCCAAACGGGGTCTCGATGCGCTCGTCAAAAATGGGAAGCGCGCCCTCCTGGTTGGTCGTGACCATCTTGCGCACGCCAAAGATGGCGTCCTGGGTCTTGTGCTCCTCGATGACCCAGTTCATCAGCTGCGAAAACGGGATCGGCCTCATGATGTCGCTCATAGTGAGCTCCTCTCTGTAGCGCCCGGCGAGACCGCGCGGCGGGCGCAAATACGGTGTAGCGCTAGCACAAGCGCCGGCGACCCCGCAGAGGTCGCCTATACGCGCGTCGGATGCGGCGAAACATCCGACGCGCGTGAATCTACTTGTTAATTAGTAGGCGCGATCGTTGAGCGTGCTCCAGAGCTTCTTGGACTCGGCCATGGCCCACGCGCTGATCTTGTCCTCATCAATGCCAACGAACTCGCGATCCTTGTACAGGACGCGGCCGTTGATGATGATGGTGGTGCGGCAGTTTTTGCCCATCATGCCAAAGAGCATGTGGCCGTCGATGTTCTCCTCGCTCAGCGGCGTAAAGGGCTTGTAGTCCATGACGATGACGTCGGCGGCAGCGCCGGGCTCAAGCACATCGAGCTTACGATCGAAGTACTTGCTGGCCATCTTGACGTTGTTCTCGAACAGCATGGTCATAGCCTCGCACCAGCCCACGTTGGGCATGGCGGCGATCATGTGGTTGTCGTTATCGCGACACTCCTTGGCGGCCCACTGGGCAAATTCGGCGTTTTCGGCAATGGCCTGGTCGCATTTTTCCTGGCCGCGGCGATCGGAGACCTCGTAGCACAGGCACGAACGCATGACCAGCTCCTGAGCTGCATCCTTAATGGTAAAGAGGCTTCCCGGGATCTCGCAGAAGCTCGCATGATGATCGAAGATCGTGGTGACGCCATCGCGGATGGAATCCAAGATCGTGGCATAGGCGCTGGCCTTGGTGCCGGCGAGGGTCAGGTTGTCGTCGATCTTCCACCACTGCTGCTCAAGATTCTCCAGGAAGTTGGTGGGGTTGCAGCCCTTGATGGCAAGGTCGCGGGCCAGACCCGAGTAGATGTGGGTGTGGCAGTTGATGAGTCCGGGCATGATGAGGTTGCCCTGGGCGTCGACGTACTCAGCATCCGGGTACTTGGCCTTGAGCTCGCACTCGGGGCCCACTTCGACGATCGTATCTCCGTCAATGGCGACCGCACCGTTTGGAATGAACGGGGTCTGAGCGTTGCGGGTAAAAACGGAACCGTTAGCGACCAGAAGCATGGATGCTCCCTTCAGCATCAGGAGCGGGATTTGACACCTCTGACATGGCGGAGTGCGAAGTGCCGGCCTACACCGGAAACGGGCCCTCTCCCGTCAACACTTCACCAAAGGAACAAACCCATTGAAGTGCGGCCTATCGCCGCATGGCGTCGGCGGACGAGGCGATGCGTCCGCCGACAAATAGCACCGAATTGATTACTTCTTGCTCTCGGGCAAGACCAGATCCACGGCAGCGTCCTTGGCAGCATCGATGTGCTGAGCCACGACCGGCGTCTGCGGAAGGATCAGATTGAGCACGATGGCCATGATGGCGGTGGGGGTCACGGCGTTGGAGCCGATGACGGTGGACACCCAGGTGGGCATACCCTCGCCGGCAAGGCAACCGCTGGCCATCCAGATACCCAGGCCAAAGACAACGGAGGTGCCGACGATGGTGGTAGTGCGCTGAGTGAGGCTCTCGCGGGTGAACATGCACACGCCGTTCATGGTGATGGTGCCAAAGACGCCGACGGTCGCGCCGCCGATGACGGGCTGCAGGATAGCGGAAAGGACGGCAGAGAGCTGCGGGAACAGGCCGGCGATGGCAAAGACGGCTGCGATGATCACAAAGACCCACTTGTTGACGACCTTGTTGGAGCAGATGATGCCCACGTTCTGGCCAAGGGCGCTGGTGGGAAGACCGCCCAGCAGACCGCCGACCATAGAAGTGAGGCCCTGGGACACGATAGCGCCGGAGAGTTCGCGCTCGGTGGGCATACGGTCGATGGAGCCCAGCAGGCGGCGGAGACGTCACCGATAACCTGGATGGCAACCATGGGGAACACGACGGCGAGGGCGATGCAGACCTCGGGATCAAACTCGAGCGCATAGGGCATGAGCTTGGGAAGGGCGAAGACCTGAGCGGTGGCGACGCTGGAGAAGTCGATCATGCCAAAGGGGATGGAGACGATCATGCCAAAGAACGCGGAGCCCAACTTGAGCGTGCCCTTGCCAAAGTTGGCGAGCGCAAAGACCACGACAAAGGTGATAAGAGCGACGTACCAGGCCTGCGGGGTGCCCCACAACGGCGTACCCATACCGCCGGCCATATACTTGACGGCCGTGGAATAGAGAGACGCCAATGGAGAAGATGACCGTACCGGTCACGACGGGCGGGAACAGCTACTTGATCTTGCTGTAGGCCAGACCAAAGAGGACCACAACGGCGCCGCCGACGATCTCGCCGCCCAGCAGCGCACCAAAGCTAAAGCCTTAACGGGAGGCATGCCTTCGCGAGTGAACAGGGCTTCAGTGCCGTTCGTAACCGTCTCCTGGGTCATTTGACCACCAATCCTCGAAGTAGTTGTTTTCGCATCTAACGCTCTATTGTGACGCAGTGCAGGGTTGAGGTTGTGCCTTCGTTGCATATCGCATTAAAGATGATTCTCATTCTCAATAATAATTTTTTGTTATCAGACCATTCTTCAGCTGAGAAAACGCATTTCCGCAGGTCAGAAAAGTGTCTGGTCAAAATAACATCTAACTTTTCTTTTGGTCGACTGCTTACCGCCAAAATCCTACCGTTCGTCTGTATTACGCAATGTACCTGCGGATATGCGAGATGATGGGCAGCGTGTTACCATGAGAAAAACTGTTATGAACACTTCGATAGAACCCAAAGGAGTTGCCCGTGAACGAGACCGTACGTCGCTTTTTGCCGATGGTCGATTTCTTGGAGCAGGTACTCGGTAAGAACAGCGAAATCGTGCTGCACGATTTCTCGGATCCCGACCACGCAATCGTCGATATCCGCAACGGCATCGTGAGCGGCCGCAAGGTCGGCGGTCCCGCCACCGATCTGGCACTCAAGATCATGCACGACGCCAAGTATCGCGACCTGCCGTTTATTACGGGCTACGAGGGACGCGGTGCCGGCGGCAAGACGTTGGAGTCAGCGACGTACTTTATCCGCGAGAATGACGAGATCGTCGGTATGCTCTGCGTCAACACCGACCTCTCGACCGTGCGCTCCATCAACGCCATGGTGCAGCAGCTCGTGGCGTGCTTCGACGCGGCGCCGACGCGCACGGAGCCCGCCCCTATCGAGGTCGAAAGCCTTTCGGAGTCCACACAGGAGCTCATCGACCGCAGTATTTCCGAGTTGCTCGAAAGCCGCGGAATGGAAGTTTCTTCGCTCGGCCAAGCCGACCGCGTCGATGTTATCCGCCATCTCAACGGCAACGGCGTGTTTATGCTCAAGGGCGCCGTGGCCTGCGCCGCCTCCGCGCTGGGCATCTCTGAGCCCAGCGTATACCGCTACCTGCAAAAGGTCCGCAAGGAGGGCTAACGAGCAGAATGGAGCGCGGGTAGTCTTTTTGGGACGGGGCTATTTTAGCTACCCTCCCTCTGCCCGTGATCTCGATGAGCCGCAAGTAAAATCAATCTTGCATGTAGGGGTAGCTAAAATAGCCCCGTCCCAAAAAAAACTACCCCTGACACAAAGAACCCTGCAGCTTCACACGCGCTGCAGGGTTCTTTTGTATGTCATGTCTTGTTTTCGCCTACGCCTTAGAGAGCGGCGACGACCTCGATCTCGACCAGACCGCCGGCCGGAAGGGCGGCAACCTGGAAGGCGCTGCGCGCGGGGAACGGGGCCTCGAACTTGGAGGCGTAAATCTCGTTCACGGCGGCAAAGTCGGCAATATCGGCCAGGTAGACCGTCGTCTTGACAACATCGGCAAACGTGGCGCCGGCAGCGGTCAGCAGGGCCTCGACGTTAGCAAGGGACTGCTTAGCCTGGGCCTCGACGCCCTCAGGCATCTTGCCGGTTGCGGGATCGATGCCCAGCTGGCCGGACAGGAACACCATGTTGCCGGTCTGGATGCCGGGAGAATAGGGGCCGATGGCTGCGGGTGCGTTATCGGAAGACACGACGGTCTTGCTCATGTTTTTCTCCTTACAAGTAAAAGGGAACGGGAGCGCGGCATTCATACCGGGAGGCACAGTTCGGTCTGAATGCCGCGCTTGATTGGGATAGTACTCAAGGTTTCCGCGCTGTGCAAGAATTTTATTATTGTGCGAGAAAGATTTATTGCCTAACGGTTTCTCCGAACCGCCGAACGGTTCTCTTCTGGGACAGAAGCCCCAAGCTGCTGAAGACTTTATCCCGCTTGGGCCACGGGCATCTCCTGCCGCGGCGGCGCCACTATACTTTTGAGTATCTGAGCATTTTGAAAGGCAGGATATGACCGCAACCGCCAGCCGAACCACCAACCGCAGGCCCGAGCTTTTGGCCCCAGCCGGAGGCCCGGAGCCCTTTGCCGCCGCACTCGCCGCCGGGGCCGATGCCATCTACTGCGGCATGGGCAGCTTCAATGCCCGCCGCAAGGCGACCAACTTTACCGACGAGGCCTTTGAACAGGCTTGCCGCGCCGCGCACCTGGCCGGTTCGCGCGTCTACGTCACGGTGAACATCGTCATCAAGCAGTCCGAAATGGATGATGCGCTGCAGCTCATCCATCGCTGCTCCACGCTGGGCGCCGATGCCTTTATCATCCAGGACTGGGGCCTGTTCTTTGAGGTCAAGCGCACCATGCCGAGCATCGAGACGCACATCTCGACCCAGGCGAATATCCATGACGACCGCGGAACCATCTGGTGCCGCGAGCAGGGCGCCGACCGCGTAACCCTCTCGCGTGAGCTCTCCATCGACGAGATCGCCGCTATCCACGACGCCGCGCCCGATGTCGACCTCGAGGTCTTTAGCCACGGCGCCATCTGCTTTTGCTACTCGGGCCTGTGCCTGCTCTCGAGCTTTGCCATGGCGGGCCGCTCGGCCAACCGCGGTATGTGTGCCCAGCCCTGCCGCCTGCCCTACGAGCTGATCGACGAGGGCGGCCGCACGCTCTCCCCTGCCGGGCGCGAGCGCGCGCTGTGCCCGCGCGACACCAACACCTCGCAGCTCGTGCGCCGCCTGTATGACGCCGGTGCCGCGTCGCTCAAGCTCGAAGGCCGCATGAAGGCCCCCGATTACGTGTATTCCATCGTCGATGTGTATCGTCATCAAATTGACGATATGCTGGCCGATGTTTCGACCTCCAAGGACGAACAAGCCGCTCGCCAGCGCCAGCTCAAGCGCTGCTTCAACCGCGACTTTACGCACGCCTATCAGGACGGTACCTCGGGCGACGAGATGATGAGCTATGAGCGTTCCAACAACCGCGGCCAGATCGTGGGCACGGTGCTGGGCAGCCGCCCGGCCAACCGCGATGTGCGCGGCCTCAAGCCCGACGACCGCCGTCGCCGCGCCGCCATCGCCCGCATTGAGCTGTTTGAACCCGTGGGCAAGGGCGACCTGCTAGAGCTTCGCCACGATAACGAGTTTGACCAGTTCCTGACCACCATTGCCGCCGATGATGCCGCCGCCGGTGACATCATCGAATGTCGCGTGCCCCGCAGCATGCCCGAGGGCTGCCGCGTCCGCGTGATTCGCAGTCAGCGCGCCATTGACGCCGCCGGCGCCGCGCTCAAGCGCGATGTGCTGCGCCGCCGCGCCGTAGACGTGTCCGTTGTGGCGCGTCTGGGCGAGCCGTTTGCCGTTACGCTCACCTGTTGCGACGATCCTTCGCTTACGGCCACGACCACGGGCTTTACCGTCGAGGCTGCCAAGACCCGCGCCGTCGAGGCATCCGATCTGGTTGAGCACGTCGGGCGCATGGGCTCCTCTCCCTTTGAGGCCGCAAGCTTTGACGTTTCGCTCGACGCCGGCTGCGGCATGGGCTTCTCCGCCGTGCATAAAGTGCGCGCCGCCGCTTGTAAAGCGCTGGAAGAGGCCATTCTGGCACCGTACGAGGAGCGCGCGAAAACGCTCGAGCTGCCGGCGATTGTCACCAGTGATTCCCGCCTCACGCCCGAGCACTACCGCGATGAGCCGCAGATCTGCGCCGCCGTCACCTCGCTCGAGGCCGCCGAAGCAGCTCGTGCCGAGGGCGCCACGCGCATCTACATGACCACCGATGCGCTCGAGGCTGTCGGACTCTCCCCTGCCGATGCATTTGAGCAGGGTATCGTGCCCGTACTCGACGAGGTCTGTCGCGCCGTCGACCACGTACGCGTCGACCCGTGGGTTGTTGCCGGCGCCACGGTCGCTATTGGCAACATCTCTGAGCTTGCCCTGGCCGCCCAGGTTGGCGCCACGGCCGAGATTCGCTCTTGCCTGCCGGTGCACAACACGCCCTGCATGGAGGCGCTTGCCGAGCGCGGAGCCGGTGCGTTTTGGCTCTCGCCCGAGATCACACTCGACGAGATTGTCTCGCTCGGCGCCGCCGCGCCCGCGGCTCTGGGCATCACCGTCTTTGGCCGCCCGCGCGTCATGACAAGCGAGCATTGCATTCTGCAGGTTGCCAACGGCTGCATCCACGATTGTGCCAACTGCCGCCTGCGTGCCCGCAAGCTGTCGCTCAAGAATATCGATGGCAAGGTCATGCCGGTGCGCACCGATATCCATGGCCGCTCGCGCCTGTACGACGCCTACCCCATCGACCTCACGCCGCAGGTTCCTCAGCTGCTCGATGCCGGCGTCCGTCGTCTCATGGTGGACGGCACACTGCTCGAGATGGATGAGGTGGGCCGTGCCGTCGCCCGCGTCCGTCGCGCCGTCGAAGCAGCGCAGGCCGGCCGCAAGCCCGCCGCCCGCCTACGCGGGGCGACCTCGGGCTGCATGTTTGTGGGAATTAGCTAACCGAAAGGCTTACACGTGAACGAAGAACCTCAAGTCCTCTACTGCGACGCCTGGCTCATGGCCATCGACAAGCCCGCCGGCATGATCGTCCACGGTGACGGCACCGGCGAGCGCACACTTACCGACTACGCCAGCGACCTGCTGCTGGCGATGGGCGACGGCTTTGCCGCGACCGACATGCAGCCGCTCAACCGCCTGGACCGCGACACCACCGGCGTGGTGCTGTTCTCGCTCGACAAGCAGACGCAACCCGCTTTTGACCAGATGATCATCGACCACGCATTCGAAAAGCACTATCTGGCGCTCGCCGAGGGCAAGATCGACTGGAACGAAAAGCTCATCGACAAGCCCATCGCCCGCGACCGCCACGACAGCCGCAAGATGCGCGTCGGCGCCAGCGGCAAGCCATCACAGACGCGCGTGAAGGTGCTCAAGCGCCTTAAGAGCCGCCGTGGCCTGCCCACGCGCTCGTATATCGATGTTGAGTTGCTCACCGGACGCAAGCACCAAATCCGCGTGCATCTGGCGAGCGAGCGTCATCCCCTAGTTGGCGACGACCTGTACGGAACGCCGCGCCCTTGCGGTCTGATGCTCCACGCCCACAGCGTGTCCTTCACGCATCCCGTAACCGGCGAGCACATCCACATCGAAGCCCCCTGCCCCTGGGAGCCCTAAACCACCACAATGGGGACAGGCACCTTTGTGGTGGTTTTGCCGCAATGGCTCAGCCGCGGTCCCAAAACGTCTCGATCTGTAACAGTTAGAACCCATTTTCCGGTCTACCTGTTACAGATCGAGACATTCGAATCCCCCTCAAGGGAAAATCTCAATCTGTAACAATAACTCGGCAAAATCGGTCCCAGCCGTTACAGATTGAGACAAAGGGACGGCGCGGTTCGGAAGCATCTCAATCTGTAACATCTAACCCACTTTTAACGGTCCAGTTGTTACAGATTTATACAAACTGGTAGACAACAAAAGCGGCAACGCCCGGGATGGACGTTGCCGCTTTTCTACTGAGAAAACTAAATGGCATTGGCCTTAGCCTGCCCCCCCCCGCTCGCTAGACCGTGATGACGTTGTCCATCGACTGGTACTTGGCGGGCACCTCGCCTGCGGTAATAATCGTTGCATCGCGGAAGTCCGCGAACTTGACGGGCGCCACCATGCCAAATTTACTGGCGTCCGAGATTACGAAGCGTTTGGCGGTATGACGCATCGAGATACGCTTGACCTGCGCTTCCTCGATATCCGGCGTGGTGAGACCTTGCTCGGCGGCGATGCCATTGGAACCCCAAAAGCCGCAGTTGAAGTTATAGCGGTCCAGGGTTGCCAAGGCATCGGGACCGACGAGCGCCTCGGTCTCGGGCTTGAGCTCGCCACCCAGTACAACGGCGCGCATACCGCGCAGGGCGAGATGCTGGGCATGGAGCACGGAGTCGGTCACATAGGTGACGCCGTCAAGGCGCGGAAGATGCTCGATGAGCCTGAGCGTCGTAGAACCCGAATCGATGTACACAAAGCTCTCGGACTCCACGAGCGCCGCGGCGCGAGCGCAGATGCGCTCCTTGTCGTCGTTATGGAGGTCGCTGCGCTCATTAAGCGTTAGGTCGCGCATCACGTGCGCGCGCTCAAGGCTTGTCGCGCCACCGTGCACCTTGGCGATGCGGTGCGCTCGGTCAAGTGTCTGCAGGTCGCGTCGAATGGTAGAAGCCGTCACACCCAGGGCATCGGCAAGCTCTGGCACCGTTACTGAGCCAGCCTGCTGCACCATCGAGACGATCGCATTGAGCCTATCTTCCGCGAGCATCGCTTACTCCTCCTCGGGGTAGACGACTCCCCAATCGGCACGGAGCTTGGTCATCAGCTCCATAACATCAGAAGCATAATCCAGAAGCTCACGCTTGGAATCATCGCCGGCGACGGCCTTCTCAAGATCGGCCATCTCATAGCAAAGGGCGTAAGCCTCGGTGCCGGCGTGGACCTCCTCGCGGTGGCCGTCCGCAGTCCACACGATGGTCGCATGGTCGGCGCGCGGATACTCGTTGACCTCGATATAGCACTTATCGAAGCTGATAACCGAGCGCTTGGGCTGCTTGGAGTGGAGCGTAAGGCTCACGACGCCCAGCTGCTGCTCGGCGTTTCGGCAGACAATGCCGCCCGCGACGTCAACGCCAGTCTCGCAGGTATTGCCCAGAGACACGACCTCGGCGGGTTGGTTGGCCATAAACAGGCGCATGACCGAAAGGGCATAGACGCCGATGTCGAGCATGGCGCCGCCGGCGAGACTGCGGTTGTAGAAGCGGTTGGTCAGGTCGCCGTACTCCTTATAGCTGCCAAAGTTGAGCTGGGCGAGGTTCATGCGGCCAAAGTCGCCCGCATCCATGCGACGGTGGAGCTCCTGATACAGCGGCATGTGCAGCACTGTAGTGGCGTCCATAAGGACCACGTTGTGCTCGTCGGCGATGGCGCGGGCCTCGTCAAGCTCGGCAGAGTTGAGGGTAATGGCCTTTTCGCAGAGGACATGCTTGCCAGCTGCCAGAGCGGCGCGCAGATAAGTGATGTGCGTGTTATGCGGCGTGGTGATATAGACAGCATCGATGTCAGGATCGGCATAGAGGTCCTCGACCGTGTCATAGACCTTCTCGATGCCATACTGCTCAGCAAAAGCTTGAGCCTTGGACAGCGTGCGGTTGGCGACACCCGCAAGCTTGCGACCAGCGAGGGCGAGAGACTGGGCCATCTGGTTGGCAATAACACCGCAGCCGATCACGGCCCAGCGAAGCTCGGGAGCCGTAAAGATGTTCTCGGGGAACGGCTTGTCCTGGACCGAAGCGAACGCTGCCTTTGCTGCTGCCGCAGCATCGAGCGGAGCCTGTTTGGAATCTGCCATATGTGCCTCCTACGTCGTGAAAAGTCTCTTATTTCTAACGGCTCTATATTCGCACGAATTCGCGTGTGTGTGCGTACTTCTGCGTATATTACCGCCAAATAGTCATAATTCAGCCGCAGATGGCGCATGTACACGCAAGGTCACGTAATTTTACGCACACAAATACGCACAAATGCGCAGTCGTCATTGCACAGAGACGGGGAATTCTGCTTAGAACTAGAAAGACAGGATGATCCGCTTCGCTTCGTCGAGCATGGCGCACTACAGCTCTAAGGATCGTCCCAAACTGCCGACAGAAAAGGAACGTCCCCAGGCGCCGGCATTTCAAGAGCACTCATTTAAGTCTGTCCCCAATGAGTGGGAATAATCAGAGACCCTTTGCGAGGGAGGCCGGACGTGGCCTCCCTCGTTTTTATTCATGGACTATAGTCCGTGCCGCGCGGCATAGAAAGCCACCCGCTCAGCGGGTGGAGGCCAATTTCCACTACGCGACAAAAACCTTCCCCCTAGCATGAGGATTATTCAGGTCATCATACTAGGGGGAAGGTGATTGCTGTGGCCCAGAAAGCCAACAGGCTCGCGCACACGAAATGGCTGTGCAAGTACCGCATCGCACTGAGGTCAAGCTCATCGCCGCCATCGTCGAGAAGCACCCCAAGGTGCGCTTTGCCGTGAGCTGCACCTCGGCCCACGCCGACCTCTACGACCGCATGGAGCAGGCCCTGTGCGAGCGCGTGGCCAACGCGGTGGAGGTCGTCCGCTCCGACATCAGCCCCGCGCTTCTTGTCCACACCGGTCCAAACCTCGTGGGTGTGGCGGTCCAGGGACTCTAGCGGAGGCGGGGCGTCCTGCCCCAAAAACAAATGCAAAAGACGAGCACTTCTTGCCGCTCAATTGGCAAGAAGCGCTCGTCTTTTCTTAACGCGTTGTATGGCGGAGAGAGCGCAAGTTACGCGAGCGCCCTTCTTGCCAGCTCGGCCGCGCCGAGGATTCCTTGGTCGCCGCCGCAGCCCGGGGCGCAGATATAGCTCTCCATGTCCTTAAGCTCGGCGGTCTGGATGTAGCCACCCAGATATTCGAGGGTCTTCTTGCGGACGATGCCGTAGAGCTGCTCCTGGTGCATCACGCCGCCGCCGAGGACGATGCGGCGAGGCGAGTACATGAGCACGAGGTTCGCACACATCTGCCCCAGATAATCCCCCTCGAGCGCCCACGCCTCATCGTTGTCCGCGAGCTCGGCCGCGGGCTTTCCCCAGCGCGCGGCGATGGCGGGGCCGGAGGCGAGGCCCTCGAGACAGCTCGCGTGACTCGGGCAGACGCAGCGTCCCTCCTCGGTGGGACGGGTCCTTACCAGCATGTGGCCGGCCTCGGGGTGCAGCATGCCGTGAAGGAGCCTGCCCGCGCACATGACGCCCGCGCCCACGCCGGTGCCGATGGTCACGTAGACGGCGTCCTCGAGCCCCTTGCAGCAGCCGAAGACCACTTCGCCGAGGCAGGCAACGTTCACGTCCGTGTCGTAGGCCACCGGAATCCCGAGGGCGTCGGCGAACGCGGCGCGAAGACCATAGCCTCGCCACGCAAGCTTGGGCGTCTGGAGGATGGAGCCGTAGCGCTCGTCGTCGGGGTCGACGCAGGTCGGGCCGAAGGCGCCGATGCCCAACGCGTCCACATCGCGGGCAGTGAACCACTCGATCATCTGCGGGACGGTCTCGGCGGGCGTAAGCGTCGGGGTCTCTATACGGTCGAGGACCTCGCCGTCGCCGGACACCACGGAACAGACCATCTTGGTCCCGCCGGCCTCGAGGGCGCCGAGCCTCATTTGCTTTTCGCTCATGTGATCCTCCTTGCAAAGGGACGCCCGCAGTCATGGTCAACCGCGGGCGCCCATAACGTTGGCTTGTTTCGAGGCGACCCTACCTGGGCACGCGGTCCTGCCTTGCGGCAAACGGGGCGAGCACGGCGTGCGGCTCGCTTTGGTACCAGTAGGCGACGGTGGAGATGTCGTCCTCGCGCTCGTAGAGCTTGATGTCGTCGTTGCCGAGGTCCTGGAACGTCACGCGCAGGTCCTCCTTGAACGAGATCGGGTCGGGAAGGTGCCACCTGTAGAGGCCGTGCCTGGGCAGCGCGTCGTCGTTGGTCGCGAGCATCGGGTTCGGGTTCGGCTTGCCCGCGCTGAAGCGGTCGCGCGTGGCGTCGCGCGTCGAGCGGTACGGGTAGCCGGCGAACAGCGTGTTGAAGCACTGCGCCTCGGGCAGCGCGTGGGGCGGCCTGTCGAGGAAGGCCCAGGCACCGCCGAAGTAGTCCTCGGCTCCCGTTGAGGTGACCGTGGGGAACTCCTCGTCGCCGTCGAAGAAGAACTTCATCTCGCCCTCGCCCCACCAATAGCGCTCCAGGGCGCACAGGGCCATGTAGGTGCCGACGTAGTAGCCCTTGCCGCGCACGCCGTCGAGCACGGTGTAGTCGACGCCCCTGCGGGTGCTGCGCTCGCGGTTAAAGCGGGCGTGGAAGTACATGGCGTCGTCCGGCACGTCGGTGAGCGCGTAGTTGAACGTGTAGAAGATGTACTTAATGAACCCGGGGTGCTCGCTCGTAAGCGTGACCTTGGCGTGCTTCCTGAAGGGCATCTCGAAGTAGCAGTTCATGCCACCCGTCGGGTTCACGCAGATGGGCATCGAGTTGACGATGGCGCGCTCACCGAAGCCGTTGCAGAAGAAGTCGCCGACAGGGCACTCGACCGAGGGGGTCTCCTCGTCGTCCCAGTAGAAGCGCAGCACGAGGTCGCGCATGACGAAGCTGCCGGCGGCGGTCTTGTCGGGGACGGTCATCCAGATGTGGCGGATGATGCCGGGGCCCTCGATGTCCGCGAGCGTGATGGTCTCGCCGGACTCAAGGGGCACGCAGCACGAGCCCTTGCGGCCGACGCCGAGGTGGCTGGCCGACATGGCGGCGCGGCCCTTCTCGCCCGTGATGTTCTCGGGGGTGATGGCGCGGCTTTCCTCACCGCCGTGCATCCACACGTCCTTAAGGAACTCTCTCATCGTCGACCTCCTCTATTCGTCGTCGTCGCACTCGGCGGAACTGGCACCGTTCACGTAGATGATCTGCTGGCGCGCCTCGTTGACGAGGGCGTCGAAGTCGAGTTTCTCGTCGGGGCGCGCGAGCGCAATCGTCATGGCGAGCGGGAGGTTGACACCCGCGATCACGTGGATCCGGTCGGAGGCGAAGCGGGAGAAGCGCTGGTTCACGCTGCCGCCGAACGCATCGGTGAGGACGACGACCTCGTCAGTGCCCGAAAGAGCCGCCTCGACCGCCGCGTCGAGCCCCTCGCCGTTGTCGTTCACGTAGGCGCACACGGCGTTGACGGCGTCGCCCTTACCCGTAAGGAACTCGAGGGTGTCCTTGAAGCCCTGGGCGAGAAGGGAATGGCTCGCCACAACTATCTTTCTCATTGATTCACCAATCTCTTGGGTCGAAGCTAGGCGAGGATGCCGGCGGCGGAGGCGACCATCGCGAGGACGATCACCACGAGGATGAGGGCCGTCATGCTCGCGTTCTTCTTGGTAAGAAGGTAATACGCGCTTCCCGTGATGGCAGCGGGGATCATGGCAGGCAGGATCTTGTCGAGCAGCGGCTGAATCTCCATCGCGACGTCGCCGAAGCTGAAGCTAATCGGGCAGGTGACGCCGATGACCGAGGCGATGAGGCAGCCGACCACGGTGAGGCCGAGCACGGAGGCGGCGGCAGTGAGGTTGGGAAGCTTCTCACTGAAGTCGGTGACGAGCTTCACGCCCTGCTTGTAGCCGAACTCGAGGGCGTGCATGCGGACCCAGAAGATGGCCAGGATGAGCGCGAACCAGATGCCGGCTCCCACGGGGTTGCCCTCGATGGCCATGTATGCGGCGATGGAGCCCATGATGGTCGGGATCATGGTCATGAGCAGGGAGTCGCCGACGCCGGCGAGCGGTCCCATGGTGCCGATCTTCAGGTCTTGGACGGCGTCCGCCGCCGCTAGGCCGTCGCGCTCCTCCATGGCCACGCAGGCGCCAAGGATGATGGCGGCGAGCCAAGGCTGGGTGTTGTAGTAGCGGAAGTGGTTGTTGAGCGCTTGCTTATAGTCCTCGTCGTTCGTGTAGATCTTCCTCAGGACCGGCGAGAGGGCGTAGGCGACTGAGGCGCCCTGCTGGGTCTGGTAGTTGAAGGTGCACACGCTCATGAGCCAGCGCCAGTTCGCGTTGCGCAGGTCCTTCTTGGTGACCTTGTAGCCGGAGGGCTTGCCCTCGGCGACGGCGGTGATGTTCTCGTTTTCCATGGTTACTCATCCTCTCCGATGAAGGCGTCTGCGGAAGCGTGGGCGGCGAGCTCGGTGTCCCTCTCGGCGCGCTGGTAGAACGCGATCGCGAGGGCAAAGCCGACGATGGCGGCGCCGATGATGGGCACGTTCAGGAAGGCTGAGAGGAAGAAACCGGCCAGCAGGTACTGGAAGTACTTGGCGGTTGGCATGTAGCGGAGCAGCATGGCGATACCGACGGCCGGGAGCATCTTGCCGGCGAGGGTGAGGCCGGAGAGGAACCACTGGGGCATGACCTCGAGGAGCCAGTTGACGGCGGGCTGGCCGAGCGTCACGGAGACAAAGACGGGCAGGGCGGCGCACAGGCCGAAGAGCGCGGGGCAAACCCACAGGATGGCGTTCATCTGATTGAACTTACCCTCGTTGCAGAACTTCTGGGACTTCTCGACGACAAAGCCGTTGAGGATCTTGACGACGACGTCGAGCTGGATGCCGAGCATGCCGACCGGCAGGCCGATGGCGAGGCCCGTGTCGGAGCCCAGGGTCACGCCGTAGGCGGTGGCGATGATGGCCATCGTGCCATAGTCGGGAATGGAGGAGCCGCCGAAGCCCGCGACGCCGAGCTGCATGAGCTGAATGGTGCCGCCGATGACAAGGCCGGTCTTCCAGTCGCCCATGACGACTCCGGTGATGAGGCCCCAGAAAACGGCGTAATTGACGAAGATCATCGGGATGCCGTAGTAGTCCACGTGCTTGATGAAGGCCAGCAGGGTCAGAAGGATAACCTGCAGTATAGTGAAGTTGACCATATTTCCTCCTTAGATGAGGTCTGCGACGGAGACGGGCTTGTCGGCGGGCACGAACTGGGCCGTCACCTTGACGCCACGGGCGATGAGCGCCTTGTAGCTCTGGACGTTCTCGGCGGAGGCGTAGGCGCGCTGGGTGAGCTGGATGCCGTCCTCCTTGATGAGCGAGCCGCCGACGACCAGCGACGGGAGCTCGACGCCCGACTCGACCAGGCGAAGCATCGTCTCGGGCTCCTTGGCGATGACGAAGACTTTCTCGCGGTCGTACTTGCCCGCGGCGAAGTTCTTGAGCGCGGTCTGCTCGGAGATGATCGAGACGGCCATGCCCGCGGGGCGCGCCATCCTCATGGTGGACTTCAGGACCTCGTCGCCGGCGACCTTGTCGTCGATGACCATGACTCGGGTCGCGCCCGACACCGGGGCCCACTGCGTCACGATGATGCCGTGAAGCAGGCGATTGTCGATTCGTGCCATAACAACACTCATGTTTGCTCCTATCAAATCAAGTTTTTCATTCAGCACTGCCTCGGCGCTATCCGGATTCGCGCCGGGCAAGGGGTTATCGGATTATTGAGGACGCTCGGTCAGCTCGCGGCGGCGCGGGGAAGGTCACTCGTCGAGCAGGAGGTCCGAGGAGCCGAGGCGCTCTTCTCGCGCCGGGGCGGCGCTCACGCTTATGTAGTCGAAGACATATGCGATCTCGCTTACGGGAACCTCTACGCGATAGCGCGTCGAGATACTCGAGAAGCTCTGCCTGAAGGACTCGATGAAATCGGTGCGCTCCTCCTCGAAGCGGTCCTGGCCAACGTAGGTCTCAATGGGGTTTCTGGTAACAAGGCGCTCGACGAGACAGCAGAGGTGGACGTAGAGTCCAATGATGGCGTTGCTGCCGATCTTCTCGCCTGTCCTGCGCTGAAGCTCGTGCACGGCGCTCTCAATCTCGTGGAATAGCCGCTCCGGGTCGAGGATGGTGATGGAGCGGATGACGTTCTGCAGCGTCATGTTCGAGAGCAGCTTCTCGTGGAAAGAAGAGAGCTCGGAAGAGTCAAGCCACCTGCCGAACACGGCATCGACCTTAGAGGCGGACGCCGTCGACATGATGTCCTCGAGGGCGACGAAGGGGGCGGAGGCGATCCCGGGGTCTCCCGTGCCGATGACGGCGCAGACGCGGTGCTCGGAGAAAACGGCGTCGTTCGACCCGTTCGTGACGAGCTGCTTGAAGGGCCTCGTGAGCAGGCGCGCGCCTATGGTGCGCGGGAGGCTCTGCGAGACGAGCTGGCGTATCCTCTCCGCGGCGTCGACCCCGGACTCGGAGCAGAAGACGATGGCGTCCTCACGGTTGACGCGCTCGATCACCTTGCAGTGCGTCACGCACGCGGCGGTCGCATCGCCAAGAACCTCGGCGATGGACTTGCCGCCGAGCAGCCCGGACCCGATCTCGAGCGCGAGCCCGGTGGAGACGTTGTTCACCACCCCGATGGTGGAGTCGGTAACGTTCTCAAGGGCCTTATAGGCCTCCCCCAAAGAGCCCATGTCAACAAGAAACACGACCCCGGTGCAGTAGGAATGGCGGTCGACGAGGCGCTGGAGCGGACCGACGATGTCCTTCAGCTGCTGGTCGTAGGGCATGTCGACCGCTTCGTACACATGCACGCCGAGCATACGGTTCGCCGCGTCGGCGATGCTCGTCGCCGTCGAGTAGCCGTGTGACAAGATGACGCAGAGCGTCCGAAGGGCCTTCGCGTCGCGAGACTCCGATGCGACGCACAGCGTCAGAAGCGTCTTCGTGAAGTGATCGAGCGAGATTCCGAGTGCCCCTTCCATGTCTGCGGCGACCTGATCGGAGACGCTCGAGGCAAACGGCAATTCGGAGGTCACGGCACCGAGGAGATGGGAGATTTGCTCCGCACAGGCAGACTTTCGCTTAGCCAGGCCGATGCCCGGCCACAACTGCAGGCAAATCTCCTGGGCCAGTAGAAAAGTGACCTTCCTCGAAAGCTCGATGCCATAAGAAGAGCCTGCGTCGGCAAGGACCGCACCCACGACGCGCTCGAAGGCGCGCGACCTCGATGAGGCGACGCCGTGGCCGAAGATCAAGTGATCCTCAACGCCGCGCACAGCGGAGACAGCTTGCGAGACGAGCTCGGAGACAGAGAGCTCCCCTGCGCAGAATCGCTCATCGAGAGAGCACAGGGCATCGAGCGCCTGCTCGACCGGCCCTGTGCTCTCGGCGGCATCCAGGGACGCATCGATCAGAACGCCATCGTCGGGCTGTTGATCGATCTGCGCGGAGGAGAGGAGCCCGCTGGGAAGAAGATACGGGCGAACGACGACGTAGTCGCCCTCGCGATCGAGGAACGCTTTGGCACAGCAGTTCGTCACGCAGGCGCGCAAGCCGGCGATGTTATCGGAAAAGTCCGCGTTCACGAGGCAACGGTATGCGCCGCGGCTGATCTTCACATCAGAACCGATTCGGCACCCCTCGCTGCGCAGGAAGCTCAAGATGAGATCCTCGCGCTCCTCGGGGGTCCGCTCCTTGAGTGAGGGGACGCGGGCACAGATGGGCATTTTGCTGTAGGCCGAGGAAACCTTCAGGTCATCGGCGGAAAGCGTCGTCGAAAGAACGAGGCGAGCGCGCGGCGCATCCTGGGAGGCATCGAGCCCGAGGGCCGTCGCAAGGCAGTGCTCCATCGCAGAGGGAGAGAGTGCCTCGATGCCGTTGACAAAGACCACACCCCCGCGCGCTTTCGCGATCGACTCGTCAAGAAGCCCGTTGAACGAGGCGGCGTCCGGGACCCCGGCGCAGTCGATGCGCACATAGGAGGAGTCGCGGGACAGCAAGCCCTGGTTCTTGCCGTACTCGTACACAAGGCGAGAAAGGAAAGACTTACCGACACCCACGCCGCCGCTCAAGAGGATGGGCAGGCCAAACGGAGGGTACTGAACCGCAGCCTTGCACTGCTCGACAACGGAGCTGAGGCTCATGTCGAAGCCCACGGCACGCGCGAAGTCGCGGTGATCGGCGATTCCCGTCGCCTGGATGAGGTCGGCGAGCGAGGCGTACTCGCTTGCAGAGAGCTTTACCTGAAAACGCTTCTGGAACGCGCGGCGATGAAAATAACGGACAGGCCTGCCCGCCACCTTAACCACAAGACCGGCGCGAACAAGGTCGTTGAGGTACTGGCTCGCCAGGCTCCTGGAGATGATGAGCGTCTCGGCGATGTCGGAGGTGGACAGACGGGCAAGGTCGTCGAGCGAGACGGCAGAGGTGAGGGCCTCGAGATGCTCGAGAATCCTGTCCCTCATGTCGACGGGTTTCTTTGCCAAGCTGTCCTGTGTGGTCTTGTCCATGACTTCTTACCTCCTCGTACAAGGAGTATAAGGGGAGAACAGAGAACGGAAGGGGGCGCGTGGGGGAATCAACAGCTCCGAGGAAAAGTCCACCACTTGAGGGGCAGAAAACAACGGCCATTGAACATTCAGGGCCGACGCTCAACACTTCGGCTCGACACTTCGCTTTGGAAAGGGCCCGGCGCGCCGGGGTCCCAACATAAAGAAGGGCCCCGGCGCGCAGGGCCTAAAGCTTAACCATGCGCGCGGCGATGCGGGCGCAGTCGCAGGCGGCCTTCTTCTCGAAGGTGTTGTAGTCGACGACCCGGCCCTCGGCGCAGGGCTTGTCGCTGATGGCGCGCACGACGACGAGGGGCACGCCGTTGAGATAAGCGGCCTGCGCGATGGTGCAGCCCTCCATCTCGCAGCACAGGTCGCCGAAGGTCGCGAGGATTCGCTCCTTCTGTTCCGCGGGCGAGACGAACTGGTCGCCGGAGACGACGCGGCCCTTGAGGACCTTAATGTCGGGGGCGACGGCGGCCGCGGCGGCGCACGCCGCCAGCAAGGGCCGGAACGGATCGCGCAAGATCAAGGCGTCGCCCGGGAGGTCGGGCGTTACCGTCAGCCGGCGCCGCGTCTGCCGCATCATGAGGGAGAACGGCCTGGCCGGCGCATACGGCAGGAAGAGGTTCAAGGTGCACCCCGGGGCGGTCAACGAGGCCGACGTGTCGAACGTCGTCGCGCGCGGCTTCGGCGGCAGGGCGCCGTGCACCCATATATGCAGCGACTTGGCCTGCGTGCGCGTCGGGGCGTCGTGGAACTACGTCTGCCTGCTCGTCGACCTCTGCAACGGGGAGATCGTCGGCCACTCCGAAGGACCGAGGAGGGACGCGCGAGCTCCGAGCCAAGCTCTTGGATTACGTGCACTGGTACAACAACTTCAGGATCCACTCAACGCTGGGCTACATGTCGCCGGTCGAGTTCAGGGAGGCGGGGCCGTCCCTCCCGGAATCGTCCAAATAAGTGTTGCCAATCCATAGCCAATCCAGCCATCATCTTCGCGAAGGCGGACGTCAGGAAAAGCTCGGCTTGAGCTCGGTCGGACGCGGTCTGTGGGGCATCATTCAGGCTCAGGGGGTCTCCTTGTCTTCTTCGGTCGCAACCTGAATGATAGGGACGGCCCCTTCTCTCTTTCCCCTTCGTTTTCGACGCGTCACCCTCTCGGCGGGCTTAAGGCCCGCGCTCGCGGGTGCAGGGGCTACGCCCAAACCCCAAAAACGTAACGCCGTGCTCGAAGCGTTTCCGGACTTCAGCGTAATCTCAAATCCCGTTCGTCAACTCATGGGCAAGCCACCTGAGACTACTCATTTCTCCTACTGGCAATGAAGACCTGCGACCTGCAGTTTTGCAAACTGCTTGAAAGCCACCTGCGTTGATTCACTTCCTATTGCAGCTGGCGGCTTGCACGCGAAAAGGCATTTAAGTTTCAAAACGGGCGTTTTCGGCGCTATCGAGCCTCCAAAGGCATCCCGCCGCGCCCTTTGGGACAAAAACAAAAACTCAAAGCCCTGAGTTCGAAAATAGTTTTTGGAGTTGTCCCGACTTTTGTCCCCGAAGCCGACGAAACGCGACAGGGTGTCACCTGGCGGCACTCGATTCGAGACGGCACCGAAAACTGGATGCAACCGGAATGACAGGACGGCAGAACCGAAGCCATCGAGTGGGGATAGAAAAAGGCCCGGGTGCCGTGGCATCCGGGCCTTTGCTAGCAACTTGATGTTGCGGGCAGCTTAGAACTTGTGGCCGCACTTCTTGCAGACGCGCAGCTTGTTCTTGCCGTCCTTCTCGTGACCGACGCGGGTAACCTTACCGCACTCGGGGCAGACGAGATTGACGTTGGAGGCGTCGATAGGAGCCTCCTGCGAAACAATGCCGCCCTGCTGGTTGGCAGCGTTGGGCTTGACGGCCTTCTTGACGACCGAAACGCCCTCGACAACGACCTTGTTCTCGGCAGGGAGAGCACGCAGGACAACGCCCTGCTTGCCGCGATCCTTACCAGAGAGAACCTGGACCTTATCGCCCTTCTTGATATACATATATCTCCCCTAACTACAGGGTCTCGGGAGCGAGCGAGACGATCTTCATGTACTTCTTGTCACGAAGCTCGCGAGCGACGGGCCCGAAGATACGGGTGCCGACGGGCGAACCATCGTTGTTGATGACAACGCAGGCGTTCTCATCAAAGCGAATGTAGGAGCCATCCTTGCGGCGGATCTCCTTAACGGTGCGAACGACGACGCAACGGACAACGTCCTTCTTCTTGACGTTGGCGCCAGGGGTAGCCTCCTGGACAGCACCGATGAACACATCGCCGATGCCTGCATAACGACGCTTGGAACCGCCAAGCACCTTGATGCAGCGAATCTTGCGAGCGCCGGAGTTGTCGGCGACGTTCAGCATGGTTTGCATCTGAATCATGGTAGATGTTCCTCCGAACTAAGAACCGAAGAGAGGTGCGCAGCCTTTATACGGCCCGTGGTATGCAAGCCAGGCATACGCACATCTTCGGAAACGTACAAGTCGTATGAGCGACTGCTTATTTAGCGCGCTCGACGACCTCGATGAGGCGCCAACGCTTCATCTTGGACATAGGACGGGTCTCCATAACGCGGACGGTATCGCCCACGCCAGCCGTGCACTCCTCGTCGTGAGCGTGCAGCTTCTTGGAGCTGGTCATCATCTTGCCGTACTTGGGGTGACGCTTGCGCTCGGTGATGGTGACAACGATGGTCTTGGCACCGGAGACGGAGGTAACGACACCCGTACGGACCTTACGCGAGTTACGCGAATCAGTCATGTTCTCTCCTTAGGTCCTACTCGGCGACAGCGGACTTCTCCGCTGCGATCTCGCGGGCGCGCTGCTCCGTGAGGACGCGAGCGATGTCCTTCTTCACGGTGTTGACGCGAGCGGTGTTGTCCAGCTGGCTGGTGGCCATCTGGAAACGAAGGTTAAAGAGCTCGGCGCGCATTTCCTTCAGCTTCTCAACGAGCTGAGCGTCCGAGAGCTCACGAATCTCTGCGGGCTTCATTAGTTCTCCTCCTTGGCGGCGGCGGCGTCCTCAGCAGCCCACTTGGCCTCGAGAGCGGCCTCCTCAGCCATCTCCTTCTCGATGCGCTGCTCAGCGTTCTTGGCAGCAACAATCTTGGTCTTGATGGGAAGCTTGTGCTGTGCAAGACGCAGAGCCTCGCGAGCGACCTCCTCGGGCACGCCCTTGACCTCGAACATGATGCGGCCGGGCTTGACGACGGCCACCCACTCCTCGGGGTTACCCTTACCAGAACCCATGCGAGTCTCGGCAGGCTTCTTGGTGATGGGCTTATCGGGGAAGATCGTGATGTAGACACGACCGCCACGCTTCATGTAGCGGGTCATGGCAATACGAGCAGCCTCGATCTGACGGTTGGTGATCCAATGGGCCTCGAGAGCCTGGATACCAAACTCGCCGAAATGCAGCTCGGTATTACCCTTGGCCTGGCCCTTCATGGAGCCACGCTGCACCTTGCGGTGAAGAATACGCTTAGGGGCAAGCACTACTGACCCCTCCTCTCGGAGTTACGACGACGAGGACGGGAAGAGCCCTCGAGTGCAGGGTTGGGAACAGGCTGGCCCGGGAGCTTCTCGCCCAGGTAGATCCAGACCTTCACGCCGCAGGCACCCATGGTGGTGCTGGCGACAGCCGTGCCGTAGTCGATCTTGGCGCGGAGGGTGTGCAGAGGCACGCGACCCTCACGGTACCACTCACGACGGCCCATCTCGGCACCGCCGAGACGACCGGAGCACTGGATACGGATGCCCTTGGCGCCGGCCTTGCGGGCGGACTGGACAGCCTTGCGCATAGCGCGACGGAAGGCAACGCGGCCCTCGAGCTGCTCGGCGATGGACTGAGCAACGAGGTTGGCGTCGAGCTCGGGGCGCTTGATCTCGACAACGTCGACGGAGAGCTGGCCCTTGGAGACGCCAGCAACCTTCTCGAGCTCGGTGCGAAGGGTATCGATCTCGGCACCCTTCTTACCGATGACAACGCCGGGGCGAGCGGTGAGGATGATGACCTTCACCTTGTCGCCAGCGCGCTCGATCTCGACGCGGGAGACAGCTGCGCGGGAAAGACGCTTCTCAAGGTACTTGCGGATCTCGAGATCGTTACCGAGGGTCTTAGCGTAATCCTTCTCTGCGAACCAGCGTGAGCGCCAGTTCTCGGTGATGCCAAGACGGAAGCCGGTGGGGTAGACTTTCTGACCCATACAGCTTTACGCCTCCTTTCGAGGAGCAACGACGACGGTGATGTGGGAAGTACGCTTCAGAATGCGAGAAGCGGAACCCTTGGCGCGGGGACGGATGCGCTTAAGCGTCGGACCCTCGTCAACATAGGCAGCGGCGACAACCAGGTTGTCGGCACGCAGACCGTTGTTGTTCTCGGCGTTCGCAACGGCGGAACGGAGAACCTTCTCGACATCCACGGCGACGGCGCGGTCGCAGAAGTGGAGGATGTCGAAGGCCTGAGCGACAGGCTTGCGGCGGATCAGATCGACCACCAGGCGGGCCTTGCTGGGGGAAACACGCACGTACTTAGCGACGGCGCGAACCTCGGTGGCCTCAGTTTCAATAGACTTAGTTGCCATTTACGGTTAACCCCCTATTTGGCCTTGTGGCCACGGAACGTACGAGTCGGCGCGAACTCGCCGAGCTTGTGACCAACCATGGACTCGGTAACATACACGGGCACATGCTTGCGGCCGTCGTGGACGGCGATGGTGTGACCAACCATCTCGGGGAAGATGGTGGACGCGCGGGACCAGGTCTTCACGACGTCCTTCTTGCCAGCCTCGTTCATCGCGGTGATACGCGAGAGAAGGCGAGTCTCCACGAACGGGCCCTTTTTGAGACTTCTGCTCATAAGTGCTTTCTCCTAAAACTCGGTATCCGAAATTACTTCTTACGGCGACGAATGATGTGCTGGTTCGAGACCTTCTTCTTCTTGCGCGTACGAAGGCCCTTCGTCGGCTTACCCCAGGGGGTAACAGAGGGACGACCAGAGGTGTGGTTCTTGCCCTCGCCACCGCCGTGCGGGTGGTCGACAGGGTTCATGACGGTACCGCGGACGGTCGGGCGCACGTTCATGTGACGCTTACGGCCGGCCTTGCCGATGACGATGTTGGCGTGATCGGCGTTGCCGACCTCACCGACGGTGGCGCGGCAGGTAACGAGGATGCGGCGCATCTCGGAGGAAGGCATACGGACGATGGCGTACTTGCCCTCCTTACCCATCAGCTGGCAGGAGTTACCGGCGGAACGGGCGATAGCGGCGCCCTTGCCCGGCTGGAACTCGACGGCGTGGATGAGCGTACCGACGGGGATGTCGGCGAGGGGCAGAGCGTTGCCCGGCTTGATGTCGGCGTCAGAACCGGACATGACGGTCTGACCGACCTCGAGGCCCTTGGGGGCCAGGATGTAGCGCTTCTCACCGTCAGCGTAGTGCAGCAGAGCGATGCGAGCGGAACGGTTCGGATCGTACTCGATCGTAGCAACCTTGGCGGGCACGCCGTCCTTGTTGCGCTTGAAGTCGATCACGCGGTAACGACGCTTCACGCCGCCGCCCTGGTGGCGGGTGGTGATGCGGCCGTTGTTGTTACGACCGGCCTTCTTGGGCAGGGGCTCGAGAAGAGACTTCTCGGGCTTGGTGCAGGTGATCTCGGAGAAGTCGGAGATCGTCTGCCAACGCCTACCAGCGGAGGTCGGCTTAAGGTGCTTTACAGCCATTACAATCCCTTTCAATAGGAATCCGTTAGCCATCGCAGACAGGGATTCGAGGTTCTGCCTCGGGTGCGATGACACCGGACGTATACACGGCTCCGGGCGTGTCCATTTTATACGCCCAAAACCTTGAGCTCTCGCCTCCCCTATTTGGGAGGCATGAGCTCACTCAACAGCAGCGAGTCTTAGGCCTGGTTGCCAAAGACCTCGATGGTGTCGCCCTCGGCCAGCGTGACGATGGCCTTCTTCCAAGAACGGGTCTTGCCGGCGACATAGCGCACGCGCTTGGTCTTGGGCTTGACCGTCAGGGTGTTCACGCGAAGGACCTTGACGCCGAAGATCTCCTCGACAGCGTCCTTGATCTGATACTTATTAGCATCCTTGGCGACCTCGAACGTGTACTTGTTCTGCTCCATGCCGGAGAAGGAACGCTCGGACACGATCGGACGGATGATGATCTCGTGGGCGGTCATTTAAGCAAGCACCTCCCCGAAGTGAGCGGCGATGTCGGCGGGCATCAGCACGGCGTTGTTGTTGACGAGATCGTAGGTGTTGGCCTCGTCGGCAGTGATGATGAACGTCTTGGGAATGTTGCGGAACGACAGGTAGGCGTTGACGTCCTCATCGCGAACGATGATGGTCAGACGCTTGCCCTCAAGGCCGAGAGCCTTGAGCATGGCAACGGCAGCCTTGGTGGAAGGCTTCTCGAAGCCGTAGTCGTCGACGAGCACGAGCTCGCCATCGGCCAGCTTGGCGGACAGCGCGGAGCGCATAGCCAGCTTGACCTCCTTGTTGTTCATACGCTTAGCGTAGGAACGGGGCTTAGGGGCGAAGACAACGCCACCATGACGCCACTGGGCAGCACGGATGGAACCCTGGCGGGCACGGCCGGTGCCCTTCTGACGCCAAGGCTTCTTGCCGCCACCGGAAACCTCAGAGCGACCCTTAGCGGACTGGGTGCCCTGACGCCAAGAGGCCATCTGGCACTTGACGATGTGGTGCATAACGTGGATGTTCGGCTCGATGCCGTACACCTCAGCGGCGAGCTCGGCCTCGGCGACCTTCTTGCCCTCGCTGTTCTTTACTTCAAACTTTGCCATTTAAGTGTTCTCCTTGGTATGACGCTGGGCTAAATGGGCTGGGCCCTTAGGCCATACGGATGGCGACGAGACCATTCTTGGCACCCGGGACAGCGCCCTTGACCAAGATGAGGTTCTGCTCGGCATCGATGCGGACAACGGAAAGGTTCTTGACGGTAACGCGCTCGTTACCCATGTGACCGGCCATCTTGACGCCCTTGAGGACGCGCGCAGGATAGGCGCACTGACCGATAGAACCGGGGTGACGCTGGAAGTGAGAACCATGCGTCATAGGACCGCGGCGCTGACCCCAGCGCTTGATGCGACCCTGGAAGCCCTTACCCTTGGAGGTACCGATGACGTCGACCTTCTCGACATCAGCGAAATCAGCGACGGTGACGACCTCGCCGACCTTGTGCTCCTCGCCGTTCTCGACGCGGACCTCACGAAGGAAGCGGACAGGCTCGACGCCAGCCTTGGCGAAGTGACCAGCCATGGGCTTGTTCACGTTCTTGGCCTTGATGTCGCCGAAACCGATCTGGACGGCGTCATAGCCGTCGGTTGCCTGAGTTTTAACCTGCGAGACAGCGCAGGGGCCAGCCTGGATGACCGTGACGGGAACGACGTTATCGTCCTCGTCCCAAACCTGGGTCATGCCAATCTTGCGGCCGAGAATCATGCTGATCAAGATATGATCCCAACTCTCGCGTGGTCTTGGGACAATGCGTACACCACCGAGCGTACGCCCCTAGAGGACCACTACTTACACGACGTGCTCCCCAGTCTTGTATTACGCCCGGACTACCTGACAACCCTATTAAGCAGGCATTTTGTCCAGCCAGAATACTCCCCTGGTTTCACACAGCTGTTTAGTATACACGGCTGCGGGCGTATCCATCGAGATTCATATTTCACTCACATTGTTTACGCAGGTAAAGTGCGCGGAGTCGCCTGGGGCCGGCAGAGCGGCGGCGAAATATATTAAGGTTGCTGCTCTGCCGGGCTTGGGAGACGACACGTTGACGCCTGCTTAACTCTGCTCGCTCAGGCTAAAGACTTTGTTGGGGATCCACTATTTGTTGGAGGGTGAATTTGCTTTGAAGCGGTTTGCCTTCCGCCTGTGGCTTTTTTGAATTGGCGGCTGACGCTGCCGCGACTTATTGCCAAGAGGACTTCAACACCATCGGCGCTCATGAGACGAGCGGGACACGGCGACCTCCTCAAGGCAGAAGAGGAAGGCCCGCGCTCCAGCTCCATTATCGCGGCATCCCGTTTCGGGGCGAAGAACTAGAGCACCGAGAACCGGATGAAATTGTACGTGCAGATCACGATGATGAGCACGAGGGCGAACACGTAGAGCTTATCGACCGCCGCCGAGTCCATCCGGCGCAGCAGGCGGCGCCCCACGACCGACCCAAGCACCGCCATCGCCGCCATGCCCAGCAGGACCACGGGGAGGAACGCGGGCACGCTGCCCGTGGCCAGCGTGTAGATGAGGCTCGCCGTCTGCGAGAACGCGATGATGAACAGCGACGCCTGCGCGGCGGGCTTGCTCTCCATGGCGAAGAAGAAGACGAGGATGGCCAGGTTGAAGGGGCCGCCGCCGATGCCGAGGAAGGACCAGCACGCCCCGGCGCAGAACCCTATGAGCGCCTGCGCCCACGCATTCTCGAGCTTGAGGCCCTTGATGCGCGCCTTGTTGAGCGTGTAGGCCAGCACGAGGACGGCGAGCACGATGAGCACGGCGGCCTGGACCGCGCCGACGAGCTCGGCGTCGGGGAACACGGACCCCAGCCGGTTGAACAACATCTTGCCGATCACGCCGCCCACCGCGGAGCTGACGGCGATGGGCGACATCGCCCGCGCGTCGATATCAGACTGCCCGCTCGCCGCGTTCTGCGCGAGCGTGGAGAGCGACATGATGAGCACCGACATGCTCGAGAGGAAGCTCACCGTGCTCACGCTCATGACGCTCATCGCGTCGACCACGGGCTTGATGATCACGCCGCCGCCGATGCCACAGAGCGGCCCCAGAAGCGACGCCAGGAAGCATACCGCGAAGACCAAGATGTATTGAGGACCCATCCGAACAAGCTCCTATCGATCGAGCAACACCCTATGCAACGAATTGCAAGCGTTCGTATCATTCAAAACCGCAGCGTATGGTTGTGGACTTTTACATATCTCGAACGCTGCTGCGCGATATGTCCCTATTTACGCCGCTCATGCGGAGCACCGTTGCGCCAAGGGCTAGGCGTCCCCGCCAATCTGCCTGCCGAGTCCATCAATGGCCCGCGCACCGTCTCGACACGCCGCTAGTAGTTAGCGAAGTAATCCTGGTTGAAGATGCACGCGTAGACGACGTCGAGCAGCAGCGCGGTGGAAACGCTCATGGCGAAGTGCCCGATGTTGTCCTCGCGGTGCATCCGGACAGGAAGTTGATGGTCGCCACGTCGGCGACACCCACGGCGTCCATCACGGGCTTAATGATGATGCCCCGCCGACACCGCAGATGGCACTGATGGTAGAGGCGAAAAACGCAATGGCGAATACGATTGCTAGCATATGAAGCGCCTAGACTCTTCCCTACTTGTCAGGCATGGCTGCTGCGAGCGTCCGCTCAGCGCGCTCGCAATAGGACGCGGCGCGCCCCTCGTCACCCTTGTTCTCGTACTGAACCGAGAGCATCTGGCAGAGCAGGGCCTCTTCCATGCCAGCCGCCTCCGACAACGCGCGCTCCATCTCGTCGATATAGGCATACGAGCCCTTGAGGAAGACGTCATAGGTGCGACGGTCGGCACGCGCAGCCTCGCGATCACCGTGCTCCTCGAGGTAGGAGAGCACCTCGCGTGCGTGGGGCTCATCCCCGATCTCCACGTAGAAGGAGAACGCCTTTGCCGCCAGCGCGAGTGTCTGCTCCTCGCTCATCTTGAGCGAACCCATCTCGCGGATGATGCGCTCGGATGCCTCGACGTCATCCATGGCAAGAGCTGCGTTCAAGCGCATGAAAAGCACGTTGTACTTGGGGTACAGCACGCTAGTGAGCGGGCGGTTCAGGACCTTGAGGTAGTTGTTGAGGTCGCCCTCGCGCAGGTACGCCTCGAGCTTGGCGAAGGTTGTGCGCTTTTGGACCTCCATGTAAATGGTGAACCCGACCGCAACCACTACGACCACAATGCCGATCGTCTTCATATCCATGGATAGGCCTTTCTCTTAACGTTGGAGGCGCGAGGGCCGGGGGCGCTCAAGCATAACGGCGGGCGCACGTCCCGCCACCAACTCGCCGTCACGAACATATCCCTCTTCGCGACCAGCGAGCTCCTCAATCAGGCAGGCACGGAGCACGGCGATGCGCGCGGCGCGCTCCGGAGCGTCGATGAGGTCGTGCTCCTCACGCGGATCGGCGTCCAGGTCGAAATACTGCTCCATCCCGGTCCGTGTGAACCAGATGTACTTGTCATGCGGGGTCACGATCCACTGGTTGGACTGCTCGCGGCTGCCGCTGTGCTCGCCGTGCAGGTATGCACGGTTCAGCGGCGCGGCGCCGGTAAGCTCGCCCATGAGCGAGGCGCCCTCCACGCCCTCGGGCACGGGCAGGTCGCACGCCTCGAGGATGGTGGGCATAAGGTCCATGAGTTCCACCGTGCTCTCGCTCACGCCGCGAACGCGCTCGCCGCCCGGCACATCGACGTTTTTGCCCACGTGCACGATGAAGGGGATGCGCGCGGAGCCCTCGTAGGGCAACACCTTGCGAAAGAGACTGTGGTCAAAGAGCATCTCGCCGTGGTCGGAGCAGAACACGATCACGGTGTCGTGGTAGGTCTCGTCGTTCTCGAGCGCCGTGATGAGCCGGCCGATCTGGTGGTCCATATGTGTGATGCAGGCATAATAGCCCGCCATGGCCTCGCGGCGCAGCTCGGCGTCGCGGCAGCCGTGCACGCTGTCCAAGATCATGCCATCGCGCTCGGTGGCATCGGCGTCATCCCAATCGCCAGCGGCAGGCGCGCGCAGCTCCATGTCGCGGTACAGATCGAAGTAGGTCTGCGGCGCGTCGAAGGGCGGGTGGGGCCGCACGAAGCTCGTCATGAGGAAGAACGGGCGCGTGCGATCGCGGGTCTCCAAAAAGCGGATGGACTCGTCCACCACCCAGTTGGTGGGGTGCAGGCGCTCCTCGTAGGCCCAGGGATGGGTGATCCAGGAGTTGTTCTCAACGCCCGAACCGTTCACGTCGGCGAATTCGCCCAGTTCATTTTTGAGGAAGCGCATGTAGTCGTCGGAGACGTTCTGGTGCATCCAGTACGGCAGGTTCGCCTTGCGGTAGTGGCCGATGTAGCCGTCATGCAGGCGCATGTGCTCGAAGCCGCAGCCCAAACGCGGCGGATGCACGTGCATCTTGCCTACCACGGCGGTCTGGTAGCCGCCGTCGCGCATCTCCTGCGCGAGCATATGGTCGTACTCCCACGCGATACCGTCCTGGTAACCCACGCGGCCCGTGCCCGCGGGCGTCTTGCCGCAAAAGAGGGCGGCGCGCGCCGGGATGCAACTCGGGCAGGCGGAGTAGGCGTTCTCGAACAGCATGCCGTCGGCGGCGAGCGTGTCCAAGTAGGGCGTCTGCACGTCCGGATGGCCGTCGATACCCAGGCAGTCGCCGCGCATCTGGTCGCACATGATAAGGAGAACGTTGGGTTGCTGGGGCATAGGGAACTCCAAACTCACGGGAACGGGATGAAGATTGAGTGGTCAAGGCGGGAGGGGCGCAGAGCCCCACACAACTACGACGAGGCAAAACCCGGGCAGGATCAGCGCCGCGTGAACATGCGAGCCACGCGCTGCAGGCCGGGATAGGCGTACTCCAAAAACTCACGCAGCCCGCAGTAGCCCGCATCGTAATAGGCGATGTTCAGGCGCTTGCAGTTGCGATGGCAAATGCCCTCAAAGGGGCAATCGGCGCACCGCGCGCAATCGCGACGCGGCTCGTTCAAAAACATGCGCATGGTCTCACAGGTCGCCATTGCCTCAAGGGAATCGACGCGAATATCGCCCACGCGGTACTCATCCAGCGCATAGAAGTCGCACGGATACACCGAACCGTCGCTTTCCACCACGAACTGCGGAGCGCAGCGGCCGAGCATACCGCACTGCGACGGAAACTGCCCGAGCGCCATCTGCATGACGTTCTCGAACAGCCAGATGCTCACATAGCGCCCAGCACCGAGCTCGCGCCACCACAAGTCGAACAAGCGGCGGTAGAACGAGGAGAAGGCACGCGGGTCGAGCGAGAACGTGTCCCGCTCATCGTCGAGGCCCGGCAGGCACGGGATGAACTGGATATGGGTGATCTTCTCCTGCTTGATGAAGGAGAAGACGCGCTGTGGATGCGCCGCCATCTGCGAGGTGAGGACCGAGAGTATGTTGACGTCCACGCCGCGCTCGCGCAGCAGGCGAACGCCGCTCATGACGCGCGCGTACGTAGCGGCACCGTGCGCATCGGGACGCATCGAATCGTGCAGGTCGCGATAAGCGTCAACCGAGACTCCGATGAGGAACCCGTGCTCGCGGAAGAACTCGGCCCATTCCTCTTCGATCAGGTAGCCGTTGGTCTGCAACGCCCAGCTCACCCGCTGGTTCTCACGGCGCTCCTCCACCCGCGCGACGAACGAATGGAAGAAGTCAAGGCCGGCCAGGGTGGGCTCGCCGCCCTGGAAGGCGAAAGAAATGTGCGCATCACTCGCCACGGCGAGTGCACGGTCGATGATGGCACTTGCCACGTCTTCGCCCATGACGCGGGCGCTCCGCTCCTCGCGATGAGCAGCGACATCGCAGTAAAAGCAGTACCTGCACCGCATGTTGCAAGCACTCGATGCCGGTTTTATCAAAAAGCCAATATGCTTCGCGCACATGGCACATACCCCCCTTCGCACAGGCTAGCCCTCACTCATCGGGCCGGAAACCACTTCCTTACCCGAGGCGGCGCATCCGGCCCGCACAATCACCGCATGAATCTTAGGCCAAGCCCAGGCGCTCCTTTTGCTCGGCCGGGGACTCATGCTCCTCCAGGCCGCGCAGCAGCAGGTCAATCATGCGCTGTTCGGCGTGGTCGTCCTTGCCGGCGAGATTATTAACCTGGCCGTAGTCACTCTCAAGGTCGAACAGCATCGTCTGCTCGACCTCGGCGAGCGGCGTGGCTCCCTCGATCTGGGCCGGCTTCTTACAGGGGATCTTGAACAGCGGGTACTTGGTGCGTTTGAAGTAGCGGCCACACTCAATCTCCTCCGGGCAGTCCGAACCCATCTTTTTGCGGATGGTGTGCGGCAGTGCGGTGTACTCGAAGCACGGCTGGTTGCCGGCGACCGGCGCGCGGAAGTAGGTGTAGCGGCCGTCGGTGACGTTGACGGTCATGGCGTGCACGCCGTACAGGGCGTAGCCACGCGTGGGCGCGTCAGCATCCGTCATGAGCGGCACGAGGGAGGTGCCGCACACATCTGCGGGAATCTCGCAGCCGTGGGCTTCAAGCACCGTGGGCATGATGTCGATTGCCTGAGTGAGCTGGCGGGCATGCTCGCCGGCGCGGGCGTTACCCGGGAAGTGCACAATGAACGGCAGATGCGCGAGCTCGTTATACAGGTGCATGTAGTTTTTGCCCATGTAGTCGCGCTCGCCCAGGAAATAGCCGTGGTCGGTGGTGACCATGACCATGGTATCGTCCAGCATCCCGCGCTCCTCGAGCTTGTCGATGAGCCTACCAAACCAGCGGTCGGTCATGGTGACGAGGGCCTTGTAGCGGCGCTGCAGGTAGTCCTCCGCGCCCTTGTTGACGTCGGTGGCGGAGACGCGCTTGTACTCAGGAATCTCGAAGTAGTCGCGGTCGAGCTCGCCAGTGCCGCCGTACATCTCCATGTACTTGTCGGGCACATCGAAGGGCTCGTGCGGGTCGAAGGTCTCAACCATGAGGAAGAAGTCGTCGGCCCCAGCATTGCCGTCGATCCAGTCGCAGGCGGACTGGAAGGTCTTGGGGCTCGGCATGTCCTCTTCGTTGGGCCAGAGCTGACGGTTCTTCTGGTACTGCTCGCGCACGCGCCCGTAGAAGGTCTCGGGCATGTTATTCGGCTCATCGATGCGGCTGACCCACGGGTCGCCCTCCTGGCCGCGGTAGTAATCCCAGGTGTTGAACTCCTGGAGGTAGCCCTCGCCACCGGTGCGTAGGTAGTGGCAGTGGTCGGTGGTGATGTGGCAGAAGTTGCCGTTCGCGCGCAGGCAGGCCGGCAGCGTCACATCGAAGGGCTCGATGGGGCCCCAGGGGCGCTCGAGGAAGTTGTAGCGACCGGTGAGGATGTCGCGGCGGGCAGGCATGCAGGGAGCCGAGCCGATCCAGTGGTTGTCGAACACGCAGGAACGCTCGGCAAAGGCATCGAGATTGGGGGTCTGGACGTCGGTTGCGGGGTTGTAGCACGACAGGACGTCGCGACGCAGAGTATCCATGAGCACGAGGACGGTTCTCATTGGCATCCTTTCGATAGTTGGATTTGCCAGATGGCGATACGCCAAAGGCACATGGGCATAATGGAGCGCACCCCGATCGCGCACGATGGAGAGCACATGAGACAACGAGGCCCGCGCCCGGCATGCGGGGCGCGGGCATCAAACGATTTGCCTTTTGATAAGCTCGCGATTAGGCGAAGATCTTGAACGCCGGGAAGTAGAAACCGATAGCGGCGAACACAAGGGAGAACACAATCAGACCGATGATGATCTGGGCGGAGTTCTTGCCCTGGCCCTTCTTGAGCAGGCGATAGCAGATGAAAGTCAGAACGACAGGCAGCAGGAAGGGCAACACCTTATCGAGCTGGTCCTGGAGCACCAGCGGGTCACCCTCACCGAAGGCGAACTGCACGGCAAGCTTGAGCTTAACGGTCGTGGCGATCAGGCCGCCGGTGACCATGACGCCCAGCACGTTGGCGAGGTTGCCCAGACGGTCGAAGACCTGGACGCCCGCCTTCTCGACGAGCTCCATGCCCATCTCGTAACCCTTGTGCAGGCCGAAGTACTTCAGCGGCCAATACAGCAGGTTGATGAGCAAGAACATCACGAGCGGACCCACAATGGAGCCGTTGTCGACGCACATAGATGCGCCAATGGAGCCGGCGATCGGGAACCAGGTGAGGTTCAGCAGGGAGTCACCAAGGCCGGCGAAGGGACCCATGAGGGAGGTCTTGATGCCGACGACGGTGTCCTTCTGATCCTCATCCGTGGTCTCCTCCAGGGCGGCGGTGATGCCAAGGATGAAGGGGATCGCGAGCGGGTGGGTGTTGAAGTACTCGAGGTGGCGCTTCATGGCGTTAACGCGCTCCTCCTTGGGGGCGTCCTTGTAGAGCTCCTCGAGGACAGGGGCAAAGCAGTAGGTCAGGGACAGCGACTGCATGCGCTCGTAGTTGTGCGCGAATTGGCAACCCTGGGTGCGCAGCAGGACCTTGTTCAGGGTGGAGTTGGAGATCTTACCCATTAGAGATCGTACTCCTCGTCATCATCGGAGCCGGCGGCAGAGGCGGCGGCAGGGGCGGGTTGATTCTTCTGGCCCTCGGTAATGACGTCCCACACGCCGGCGGCGGCGCAAGCGGCGAGCGCGATGCCCACGGTCGGGACGTTGAGGAAGGCGGCCATGATAAAGCCGAGCAGCAGGAAGATCCACATGTTCTTCTTCATCATCATGGTGAGGAGCATGGCCAGACCGACGGCGGGCATCATGCCACCGGCGGTGGAGAAGCCGGTGAGGACCCACGGAACCTGGTTCTGCAGGAAGGCCATGATGTCCTCGATCACGAAGGAGCCGATGCCCGTGGCGATGAAGACGGGAACGGCGCGGGTCAGGAAGAAGCACAGGGCGCCGGTCCAGAAGAACTTGTTGACGGCGTTGAACTTACCGGACTCGATGGCCTTGTCGGCACCGTGGACAAGCGAGACGTTAGTGGTCATGACCAAGATGTTCAGCTGCTGAACCAAGGTGGCGGTGGGGATGCCGATGGCGACTGCCAGGGCGATGGCGCTGGCGGTGTCGGTGGAACCCATGATGCCCAGGGCGGCACCGACGATGGTGCCGGAGATGACATCCGGCGGAACATAAGCGCCGATGTTGTTGACGCCGAGCCACATGAGCTCCATGGTCGCGCCGATCATGATGGCGGTCGTCATGTCACCGAGGATGATGCCGACGCCGACGGATGCCAGCAGGGGCTTGCGGAAGCCCAGGTGGGGACCGAACTGGTCCCAAGTGCACAGACCCGCCCAGATGGCGAGCAGAAGTGCCTGAAGCATAAGCCTCTCCTTCCCTATTCGCCCATCGTTCCCTCCGATGGGCACGCCCCGGGTTCACATGCCCGGAGATGGTTACTTACTTAGTAGTTCTTGAGGAGCTCGGACACGGGCTCCTTGGAATCGCGCGTGGTGGTCTGCATCCAGCAGTCGACGCCGAGGCCAATGAGCTCCTCGAAGGCGGCCTTTTCCTCGGCGGTGACGGACATGTTCTTGTGCAGGCGATGACGCTGCTCGTTGAAGCGCATGCCGGAGACGTTCAGGTAGTCGAACGGCAAGCCGTTCTCGTGCAGCTTGAGGGCGTCGATGGGGTTGGTGAAGAGCACCATCGTGGCCTTCTTGAGCTCGGTCTTCTTGAGGACCTCAATGAACTTCTCGACACCGAAGACGGAGACCTTGATGTCGGGGGCGGCGAGGCCGGCGACGGACTTCTGGACGGGGTCGTTGGCGACCTTATCCGAGACAATGATTGCCGATTCGATGCCGAAGTCGGGAATCCAAGTGGTGGCGACCTGACCGTGGATCAGGCGGTCATCGATGTCGACGAGTTTGAGTGCCATGATGTTCTCCTTTTCGTTTGCACGTTCCTTCAGTACCGTTTACGAATGCTCTGCTCGATCGAGGCGCCCACTCGGGGGATACGGGTGAGCGCCACTCGAATCGACGGGCTAACGAGCCTAGAGGTCCAAATCGTCCTCGTCTGCCTCCACGGCCGGAGCGGGAGCCTTGATCTCCTGCTGGGCCCCGGCGTGAGCGGCAGTGAGCTGGGCACGGACCGCGTCGGCGGAATCGAGGCCATCGCGGGTGAGCAGGAGCTCGACCGCAACGGGCATGGACAGGCCAGTGTAGGCAACCATGTTCATGCCGTTGAGCAGGCAGCGGGTAGTCACGTTGAATGGGGTGCCGCCGTAGATGTCGCATAGGGTGACGACGAGTTCGCACTCGGCGCTGAGGGTCTCGTAAGCCTCGCGCATCTCGGACTCGAAAGACTCCAGGCTCTTCTCGGCGGTGAGACCAAGAGCGATGACATCAGGCTGCTTGCCCGCAATCATCTCGACGGCGCCGAGGGCGGCCTGAGCGAACTCTCCGTGACTTGCAAGGATGACACCGATACGCATCTTCTGTCCTTTCATACTTATTAATTCTCTTCGTTCTCTTCGTTCTGTTCGTTCTGTTCGTTTATGTTCGTCTATATTTGTTTATTGGTCAAGAAATGATTTTTGGAATGAGCTCTATTTACCTCCTATTTGATGGTTTTTTCCGTGAGCGTTATGTTTTGACCGGTGAAAGGTAATGTGCCTTCGTGAACGGTTTGCGTTTATTTATGTTGTTCGTTTACATTGAAATAAGAACAAACGCTCGATGAGGGAGTCGGCACTCATGAAATCCGAACGCCAGCAGGCCATTCTCGACTTGCTCGATCAACATCATTCGGTATCGGTAAACGAGATATCTAATACCCTATCTGTTTCGGATATGACCATCAGGCGTGACCTGGCCGAGCTTGCCGACAAGGGCCTTCTTGTGCGCGTACACGGAGGGGCTCAGCTTCCACACTCCGCCCACGGAACAGCCCTTTCACGTTTGACCCCGCATGAGGAGAAACGTCGTTTTCAAGTTGATCAGAAACGTGCCGCTGCTATAGCCGCCGCCCAAACCGTCTCAGCCGGCGATACGATCTTTCTCGGTGGAGGCTCCACTCTCGAGCTCATGTGTTCGTATTTGCCCCAGGAGGACATACGCGTCGTCACCAACAGTCTTCCCGTGCTGAACCTGCTAGCCGACAATCCACATATAGATCTATTCTTTGTTGGTGGCATGATGCATCACGACACGCGAGTTTTCACCATGCCATACAACGGCCGCGGCCCCTACGGTCTATCCGCTCCCAAGGCCTACGTCTCGGCAACCGGTATTTTTGGAAACGAGGTCTTTGGCTCTCGTCCCGATGCAGCCATGGTCCTCTCAGACGCTCTTTCTCGAGCTCAGGAGCGTTATCTTGTTGTAGATGCTGAAAAAGTCGGAAGGCGCGACTTCTGCCTTTTCACCACACTGGAGGATATGACCGCGGCATTCATTAACGAGGACGCAGACCCCCGGACCATCGAGGCCCTCCGCGCCTATACCTCCGTCATTACCGCATAATCCAATTGGCAAGCCATGCTTAAACCCGAACGTCACGAACAATTACTTGAGCTGTGCGCTCAGCGCGGAATGGTCACTGTTGCCCAAGCCGCAACAATCTTTGGTATATCTGAAATGACCGCTCGAAGAGACTTCGATGAGCTCTCGCGACGCGCTGGCGTCATCCGCGAGTACGGTGGCATCCGACTTTCAAGCGGCTCCCCCATTGCCGAAGAGGTCCCGTTTTTTGAAAAGCTCTCAATCCGCTCCCCTGAAAAAGAGCATATCGCACGCACCGCTGTCAACCTCATCAGAGAGCGCGACACCATCTTCCTCGGACCCGGTTCGACTTGCGCTCTCATCGCCCGTGCGCTGCCGCGCATGCGGCTGCGCGTCATCACAAACAGCATCATCGTGCTGAACATGCTCCAGACGCGTAACGATGTGGAGATCTGGGCCCTGGGAGGACAGTATCGCAAACGATCGGGTTCTTTCGTCGGGCCCATCGCCGAAGATGCTCTCGCCCCGCTCGGTATCGACACTTGCTTTATCGGCACCAACGGCGTACTCGCCCAATCCATCTCCTGTTCTAACCTTGAGGAAGGACGCTTACAGGCGCTCGCTTGCGATCGCGCCGCCAAGCGTTACCTTGTCTGCGATTCAAGCAAGATCGGACAGATGGACTTCTTCGGCTTCTTCAATCTCGATCAAATGGACGCACTCATCACCGATGCAAATGTCAACGACAAACAGCGTTCCATGGTTCTCGAATCAACTCGCATCATCGTCGCAGAATAGGCCTGTTTTGATTTAGCTGGACACCACAGCAAAGACCCCGATTCGATAAAGCCGAATCGGGGTCTCATTATTCGCATCAAATCGCAAATAGGTCAGCAGCTACTTCTCAGTGTAGACGCTCTCGCCACCGAGATAGGTCTCGACGAGGGATAGGTCGGGGTTGAGGACGACAACCTCACCCACGTAATCGGAGGTGCCGGCACCGGTGAGCACCACATTGAGGCGACCGTCGCCCATGGCGCGGGCGTCGGCCAGGAACGCCTCGACGGCCTCAAGGTTATCCTTGTAGATGTTCAGCGTGTCAAGCCAAAGCTCGGGAGACGACACGTTGATGCCTGCTTAACTCTGCTCGCTCAGGCTAAAGACTTTGTTGAGGATCGATGATCTGCTGCAAGGTGAACTTACATTGGGACGTGTCGCATTCTTCTTGCGAATCCTCAAAATCAAAGATCATGATGGCGCAGTTGGGGAGTTTTGTTGGGAGCTCGAAGCCCTCTGGGGCTGCAGCCTTGATGAATTGGCGGCTGGCGCTGCCGTGGCTTACTGCTAGGAGGGTTTCGATACCATCGGCGCCCATGATATTGGTGAGGGTGTCCACCATGCGCTCTTGCAACGCGCGGCTTCCTTCTCCTCCGAAGGGGACCAGGTCCTCGCCCGGATCCCAGACGTCGGTGGGGAGGGCATCGTGGGGACCTTCTTCGAAGGTGCCGTAGCAGCGCTCGATGATGCCTTCGCAGGGCTCGACAGCGGCGTCCGGACCGAGGAGTTCGGTAGCAACGAGCTGAGCTGTGTCCATGGCTCGGCCCAAGGGCGAAGAGACCACTTTGTCGGGAACGACGTTGTGGGCTTTGAGCCACGCGGCTGCCACCCGTGCCTGCTGACGGCCCAGGCCGGTCAGCGGTGAATCGCAGCGGCCCTGGACCAGCTTTTTGACGTTGAACTCCGTCTGACCGTGGCGGAGTAGGTATAGGCGCTTCATGCTCTCCCCTTCTGCATAACTTGCTTTGCCGGCGCGGCCTACTCGTGGGTATGGCCTACGTAGTCTTCGTCGATCGTAATCTTGGCAATCGACTTGGGATATTCCGATTCGACCCGTTGTGCCAGCGCGTGTTTTACGTCTTCGGCACTCATCTGCAGATCCGAGGGACGCACGCAGTCAAAGATCACGTTGGTGTGCGTAGGACCCGGCACACAGCGAAGGTCGTGAATCGAAAGGCGGTTATCGATCTGTTGGGCCATGGCGTTAATGCGTAAACGCATGCTCGCCACCTTTGGATCGTCGGTCACGATGGGGTCGTAATGGAGCGTGACAATCATGCCGTCTTCGTTCCTAAACGCCTGCTCAATATTGTCGAGCGTGTCGTGGCTTTCCAGCGGGCTGGCCTCGGCCGCCATCTCTGCGTGAGCGCTTGCGAACTTCCTGCCCGGGCCGTAGTCGTGAACCATCAGATCGTGAACGCCCAAAACACCGGGATAGCTCATGATCTTATCTCGAATGTGCTTGACCAGCTTAGGATCGGGCGTCTGGCCCAAAAGCGGGCTCACCGTATCCTGGATGAGTTCAAAACCGCTCCAGCCAATATAGGCGCCAACGGCAAGGCCGACCCATGCGTCAAGATTGATGTGCGTCACCTGCGAAACAATTGCGCACGCCAGCACGGCGCCCGTAGCAAGGACATCGTTCTTGGAATCCTGGGCGGTCGCATGCAGCGTCTCGGACTCAATGCGATCGCCGAGCTTTTGGTTGAGGGTCGCCATCCAGAGCTTTACGACCATCGAAAGCACGAGAACTGCCACCAGGGCAAGCGAGAACTCGACAGGTTCGGGGTGGATGACGCGCTCAACTGAGGACTTCACCAGCTCAACGCCAATCAGCAGCACGAGCGCCGCCACGACCAGACCCGAGAGATACTCGTAGCGACCGTGGCCGTAAGGATGCTCGGGGTCGGCCGGCTTGCTCGCCAGCTTAAAGCCAAGGACACTCACGATGTTCGAGCTGGCATCGGATAGGTTGTTCATGGCATCCGCCACAATCGAAACCGATCCCGAAACCACACCAATGGCACCCTTTGCAGCACAAAGCGCCACATTGGCGACAATACACACCATGCCCGCTAACGTGCCCACACGTGCACGATCGCCCTGCGCGCGCTTAACAATCCACTCGACCATCTGCATCCGCCCCCACGGTACTACTTATATATCTATTGCTTGACCGGATTGTAGTGTAGCCACTTTGTCCCCCAGATACAAAAAGGCCGCAGCCCACACGGGCCGCGGCCTTGGAACACGACAAAGGGATCGTCCTTTTGTCGCACAGGTTTATGCGCTTACTTCAGCAGCGCTCGCCACTGTTTCGGGCGAATCGGCTCCGTCCCCCGTCGCCTGCCCCTTCGCCGGCGCCACGCCAAAGCAGTAGCTCAGCGCCGCAGACACCGCAAATGCCGTGCCGCCGGCAACGCAGCACCACAGCAGGTTCGAGATGCCGCCCGTGGCAAAGCCAATGACCATGAGGACATTCGTCATGCCGATGGTATAGGCCGTAACGTGGCCCACGGCTGCAACAAGGCCTCCGACGGCGCCGCCAATGGCCATGCACGTCAGGCACCTGCCATATTTAAAGCCGCAACCGTACAGCGCCGGCTCGCTTACGCCGCCAAGCACGCCCGAGATTGAATAGCCCAGCATGAGCGCCTTCTCGTCCTTATCCGCAACGCGGAGCGACGCGCCAAAAGGCATGCCCCAAACGGCGAACGTTGCCATCGTCGCGGCGATCAGGATGCACGAATCCGTTCCCACACTCATAAACTGCGCATAGGCGAGCGATAGGACAACGTTGCTGACACCCGCGATCTTAAGGAACTCCCAGCCCGCGGCAAGCCCCATGAGCGTGAGCAGCGACACGATGCCACCGGAATTGCCAAGCATAAACATAAGCTGGCCCAACAACATGCCCAAATAGCTGCCCGCCGGCGCCGTAATACACAGCGAAACCGGAACCATGACAAGCATGGTCGCAAACGGAACGAACGAAAACGCCACGGCCTTAGGGATAACGCGCCGAAAGAAACACTCCACTCGCCAAAGCACGGGCACCGAGATGAGAACCGGAATAACAGTCGTCGTGTAATCGTTGACCGGCGCGGGAAGCAGGCCATACACGGAAGTCATCGATGCCCCCGTCGTCGATGCGGCATCGACGAGCTTAAGCAGATCGGGCGCAATCAATACGCCGCCCAGCATCATGCCCAGCTGCTCCGAGCAACCGAGCTGGCGGGCGGCCGCCCAACCAAGATAAATGGGCAAAAAGTAGTAGCCGGCGTTATAGAGCCAACTGTAGAACAGACGATAGATTTCGGAATCGGCAGACCATAGGCCCAGCATGCCTTCGCCCATAATGACGGCGACGGTGCGGAACAACGCCGCGCAGACAATAAACGGCAGCGCCGACATCATGCTTTTGGACAGATAGTCCACCACGGCCATGGCGTTTGATGAAACCGTCGTTGTAAACGAGGTGTTAGAAACTTGTGACACAGGAACCCTTTCCCAATGTGACATGCGGACTGTCCCTTTGTCACATCGTGCGGTACTGACCGATTGCGCGGTACTTTTCGTAGCGGAGGTTTGTGAGGGTCGCGTCGTCGAGCTGCCCAAGCGTATCGAAGGCATCAAATGCCGAGGATATGACGGCACCGGCGATCTCCTCATGCGACAGGCCCCTATCGTCAACAATGCCGTCGATGATGCCGAGCGCCAACAGATCGGGGGCCGTGAGCTTAAGCGCCTCGGCGGCCTCATTCGCGCGCTCGGTATCCTTCCACAGGATCGATGCACAGGCCTCGGGGCTCACGACCGAATAGGCCGAGCTCGAGAGCATCAGGATGCGGTCGGCCACGGACAGCGCCAGCGCGCCACCAGAGCCACCCTCGCCTGTCACCACCGAGACAATCGGCGTCTTAAGGCCGCTCATCTCCATGAGATTCTGGGCAATCGCCTCGCCCTGGCCGCGCTCCTCGGCACCGATGCCGCAAAACGCGCCCGAAGTATCGACCAGGCACAGAACCGGTCGACCAAACTTTTCGGCCTGGCGCATAAGGCGACGCGCTTTGCGGTAGCCCTCGGGATGCGCCATGCCAAAGTTGCGGCGCATGCGCTCTTTGGTCGTGGTGCCGCGCTCGATAGCGATAACCGTCACGGGACGTCCGTCTTTCCAGCCAATGCCACCCACCACGGCGGCGTCGTCACCAAAGTAACGGTCGCCGTGCAGCTCCACAAATCCATCCAGGCCCAGCGAGATCATCTCACCTGCCGTGGCGCGATCTGCCGAGCGGGTCTGCTTGACAATCTCGAGCGCGGTTTTTGGTGCCGCCGAGCGCTTAAACAAGTGTCCCAGCTTTTTGCCGCGGCGACCTGTATGCACGATCTCGTGCGGAGCCCCCAGACCAGGCGCGCGCCCTTCGTGCAGCGCCAGCAGCTCGCCTACCGTGAGCGCAATCTCGCCACGCGGAACAACGGCATCGCAAAAGCCGTGCTCCAGCAAAAACTCGGAGCGCTGGAATCCCTTGGGCAGGCGCTTGTGCATGTTCTGCTCGATCACGCGCGGGCCGGCAAATGCCGTCAGGGCATCGGGCTCGGCCAGGATAATGTCGCCCTCCATGGCAAAGCTCGCGGTTACACCTCCGGTCGTGGGATCGGTTAGCACCGTGATATACAGGCCGCCCGCCTCGCTGTGGCGCCTAACCGCCGCAGAAATCTTGGCCATCTGCATGAGCGAGGTCACGCCCTCCTGCATGCGGGCGCCGCCCGATACGGTAAAGCCAACGACCGGCAGCCCCAACTCGGCCGCGCGCTCAAAGACACGACAGATCTTCTCGCCCACCACGGAGCCCATTGAGCCCATCATAAAGTTGGCATCCATAAAGAAGAGCGCGGTATCGCAGCCGCAGATTTTGCCCCTGCCGCACACAACGGCATCGCGCTCGCCCGAACGCTCGCTCACGCTCTTAAGCTTGTCGGCATAACCGGGAAACGAGAGGAAGTCCTTCGACGCCAGATTGGCATCCCATTCCTCAAAGGTACCCGCGTCGACCGTCATGCGCATGCGCGCGCGACCGCTCACGCGAAAGTGTTTGCCGCAACGAGGGCAGACCTCCAGGTTGTCGTGCAGGCGCGCCTCATCGATCACGCGGCGGCACTCCGGACACTTGATAAACACGTGGCGCGCGGGGAACTCGGCGCACGACTCGGTTATCGGCCCCTCGAGGACGTTGACCGTCTTCGCTTTTCTATTCATCAGCATAGAGATGCCCCATCAGATCGGTGTGGTACATGCCCGACAAAAACTCGTCGTTTGCCAGCACGTCGAGCTGAAGCTCGCTATTTTCGCTCACGCCCTCAATCACGAGCTCGCCCAGGGCCGAGCGCATCTTGCGAATGGCACCGTCACGCGTGGGCGCGCACACGATGAGCTTGCCGAGCATGGAGTCGTAGTACGGCGGAACGTTCGCTCCGGTAAACATGGCGGAATCCCAGCGCACGCGCGGACCACCCGGCACACGCAACGCGGTGACCGTTCCGCATGACGGCAGAAAGTCCGGCGTTTCGGCATTGATGCGGCACTCCATGGCGTGGTTGCGCACCGGCATGTCCTCCTGCTCAAAGGGCAGAGGCTGGCCGGCTGCCACGCGCAGCTGCCACTTGACCAAGTCGGTATCGGTCACAAACTCCGTAACCGGATGCTCAACCTGCAGGCGCGTGTTCATTTCCATAAAGTAGAAATTGCCGTCGTCCGAGTACAGAAACTCGATGGTGCCAGCGCCCTCATAACCGACGGCACGAGCCAAGTCGCGCGCCGCCTTGTGCATGCGCGCGCGAATATCATCGCGTCCGTCGAGGCACGGCGCGGGGCTCTCCTCGATCAGCTTTTGGTTGCGGCGCTGCACCGAGCACTCGCGCTCGCCGAGCGAAAACACATGGCCCTGCTTATCGGCCATAATCTGCACCTCGACGTGATGCGCCGGCGCGACGAACTTCTCCATGTAGCACTCGCCGTCGCCAAAAACGGCCTCGCCCTCGGCACGTGCTTCAATAAAGGCCTTTGCCGCATCTTCCACGCGCTCGACCTTGCGAATACCGCGACCGCCGCCGCCCGCGCGCGCCTTGATGAGCACGGGGCAGCCGATGCGCTCGGCCTCGGCCGTCGCCTCCTCGGGGCTTTTGAGCAAATCGCAGCCCGGCACGATGGGCACGCCCGCCGCGGCAGCCGTTCGACGCGCGGCGTCCTTGTCGCCCATACTGTCGATGACCTCGGCCGAGGGACCAACAAACGCCAGACCGTACTTGTCGCAGTCGCGCACGAAGCTCGCCTTCTCGGAAAAGAAACCGTAGCCAGGATGGATCGCCTTTGCTCCCGACTTTACGGCACAGGTGAGCACGGCATCGTCGTTGAGGTAGCTCTCGGCAAGACGCGGGCCGCCGATGCAATACGCCTCGTCGGCAAGCTGCACGTGTAGCGCGTCCGCATCGGCCGTGGAATAAACGGCGACGGTCTTGATGCCCATATCGCGGCACGCGCGGATAACACGGACCGCGACTTCGCCGCGGTTGGCGATGAGCACTTTGTCGAACATGAAGCCTTCCTTAACTTTCGTGCATGAGTGCAAAAGACATATCGGCGCGGCAGCAAACCTCACCGTTGACGCTCGCGGTACCCGTCGCAAAGCGGAACGGCCCGCGCGCACGCGTGATGGAGCACACCAGATCCACCGTGTCGCCCGGGCGCACCGGACGCTTAAAGCGCACCTTGTCCAGACTCGTGTAGAACGGCGTCGCGCCGCTCGCCTCCTCATCGCCCATCAGCAGCACGCAGCAGTTCTGGGCGAGCATCTCGCACTGAATCACGCCGGGGACGACCGGGTTTCCCGGAAAATGCCCCTGCAAAAAGTACTCGTCGCCCGTAATCGTGATCTTGCCGTGGGCCTCGTCGCCCACCAGCTCGGCTTCGTCGAGCAAAAGCATCGGCTCGCGATGCGGCAACAGCTTCTTGAGCTCTTCTTTGTTCATGGATATCACCTATCCGATCCTCATAAGACAGCTGCCGAACTCCACGAGGTCGCCGTCGGCCACGCAGATCTCAAGCACCTCGCCATCCGCCTCGGCCGTCACCTCGTTGAGAACCTTCATGGCCTCGATGATGCAGAGGGTCTCGCCGGCCTTGACCTTGGAGCCCACGTGCACAAACGGCTCGTCGCCCGGCGCTGGGGCAGCATAGAAAACGCCGACCATGGGAGCAGTCACCTCGGTGCCCTTAGGCTCCGGCGCGGCGGCAGGTGTCTGCGCGGCGGGTTCCGGTGCGGCAGGCGCGACTGTGGGAGCTGTAACTTGAGCGGCCATGGCACTCGGCACGGGCATGGGCACGGCAACCGGCTGCGCCGCACTCGCGCGCTCGAGCTCGACCGCGGTGCCATCGGGCTCCTCAACACGCACGCGCGTGAGGCCGCGGTCCTCCATAACATCGGCTATCTCGGCAAGTCTTTTGGAATCCATGCTCTAGCTCCTTGCATATCTACGCAGCGCGATGGCGGCGTTGTGCCCGCCAAAGCCCAGGTTGGTCGAAAGCGCCCAGGTAAGGTCGGCGCGAACCGCACGATTAGGCGTGTAATCAAGATCGCAGGCGGGATCGGGCGTGTGGTAGTTAATGGTCGGGGGCACCACGCCCTGCTCGAGCGCCATGGCACAGGCCATGACCTCGATGGCCCCCGTGGCACCGATCATGTGCCCCGTCATCGACTTGGTCGACGAGACGTGCGCGGCGCGTGCCGCGTCCTCGCCGAGTGCACGCTTAATGCCCGCCGTCTCGGACGAATCGTTGAGTTTAGTCGAGGTGCCGTGAGCGTTGATGTAGAGGCCCTCGGAAGGCTTAACGTCGCCCTCGGCCACCGCCAGCGATATCGCACGGGCAATGCCGGCAGCCTCGGGATCGGGGCTCGTGATGTGATAGGCATCATCGGTGTTGCCGTAGCCCACGACCTCGGCATAAATGTGCGCACCGCGCGCCTGCGCATGTTCCATGCTCTCGAGCACGAGCACGCAGGCGCCCTCGCCCATCACAAAGCCGTCGCGATTCGCATCGAACGGACGACAAGCCGTCGCAGGATCGGGATTGGTAGTGAGTGCACGGCAGGACGTAAAGCCCGCAACGGCATCGGGGATGATGGCCGCCTCGGCACCGCCGGCGAGAATCGCATCGGCATAGCCATGCTTGATGGCGCGGAACGCCTCGCCCACGGCATGGGCCGAGGTCGCGCACGCGGTCACCACGGGCAGGGTCGGGCCTTTTGCCTTGTGGCGGATCGCGATATTGCCCGAAGCCATATTGGGGATCATCATCGCAATCATGTAAGGCGATGCGCGGCGGGGCCCACGGTCGGCAATCGTATGGACGTTGTCGACAAGCGTCTGCATGCCGCCCACGCCTGAACCCACGTAGACGCCCAGGCGCTCGCGATCGATGGCGCCTTCGACATCAAAGCCCGCATCGTGCATGGCCTCGTCCGACGCCGCCAGTGCAAACTGAACACAGGGGTCTAAGTGCTTGGCATCGTGCTTGCCAAAGTAGTCGTTGCCGTCAAAGCCCTTGACCTCGGCCGCCACCTTGACGGCAAACGCATCCGTATCGAAGTGCGTAATCGGGCCGATGCCACAGGTCCCGGCACACATGGCCGCCCAGGTGGCAAGCGCGGTGTTGCCAAGCGGCGACACGGCACCGATGCCGGTGATTACAACTCTCTGTTCCATCATGCTCTCCTCATCCAAGCCGTTCTTCGGCCCTGGTTTCTACATCGCCATTCCGCCGTCGACGCGCACGACCTCACCCGTAATGTAGGCAGCCGCATCACTCGCCAAAAAGCGCACCACGCCGGCCACTTCCTCGGGGCGTGCCATGCGCTTAAGGGGAATCTGTTCCTCGGTTGCCGCACGCACCTTCTCCGAGAGCTTTGCCGTCATATCTGTCTCGACAAACCCGGGAGCGACCGCATTAACCCTCACGCCGCGGGGCGCAAGCTCGCGTGCCACCGCCTTGGTAAGCCCTATCACGCCCGCCTTGGAGGCAGCGTAGTTGGCTTGCCCGGCATTGCCCATTAGGCCCACGACCGAGCTCATGTTGATGACGCAACCGCCGCGCTGACGCATAAAGGTCTTGGTGAGCGCGCGCGTCGTGTTGAACGTGCCCTTGAGATTGACATCGAGCACGCGGTCGAAGGCATCGTCGCCCATACGCATGAGCAGGCCATCGCGGGTGATGCCGGCGTTGTTGACAAGCGCCCAAATGGAGCCAAAGTCGTTGAGGACCGTCTCCACGCACGCGTTGACGGCATCGGGCTCGGCCACGTCACATTGATATGCGCGCGCCGTGGCGCCAGCCGCCTCGCAGGCTTCGCACGTCTCACGCGCCGCATCGACGCCGCCGGCATAGATGACGGCGATATCAAAGCCGTCCTCCGCCAGGCCCACGGCACAAGCGCGACCGATACCGCGCGAGGCGCCCGTGACCAGCGCCACGCGACGCGAGTCGATGCGCTCGAGCGCGCCGTTGTTCAAGTTGCCCATGTCATTCCTTTCGGGTTACAGCCCTATGGGCTATGCGAGCTCGTTGGCAATAGCTGCGACCTGTTCTGCCGTTTCGCACGAATACACGCGAACGTCGCTCAACGTACGCTTGACCAAGCCGGACAGCGTTTTGCCAGGGCCGACCTCAATAAACGTATCGATGCCTTGATCCTGCAGAGCATGCAGCGTGTCGACCCAGCGCACGGCATGACTCACCTGGTTGGCAAGCATCTCCGCTGCCGCCTGCGGGTCGGCCGGATAGGGCGCCGCTGTCATATTTGCCATAACAGGAATGAGCAGCGGGGACGGCGCGTGACCGGCCTCGATATATGCAGCAAGGCCACAGGTCGCCTCGGCCATATAGGGGCTATGGAATGCACCCGACACCGCGACCTTCATGGCGCGACCGCCAGCCTCTTTCACTAGAACGTCGAGCTCCTGCAGCGCCTCGGGCGCTCCGGCCACAACCGTCTGCTGGGGGCTGTTGTAGTTGACCGGCCAGCAGTCCTCGCCGGCCTGTTTTGCCAAGCCCTCGACCTGCGCCGCATCGAGTTTGATGACGGCGCGCATGCCGCCGGGGTGACGCTCGGCCGCCGTGGCCATCAATGCCGCGCGCTCACATACGAGCTCAAAACCCGCTCGCGTATCGAATGCCCCCGCAAAGGTGAGTGCAGCGACCTCGCCCAGCGAGAATCCCGCACAGGCGGCAGGCACCACGCCGCGCTCGCGCAGGGCGACGGCGACAGCCAAGTCGTGCACGAACACGCAAGGCTGCGTGTTCTCGGTCTGCGAGAGCTCCTCCTTGGAGGCGCTCCGGCACTGCTCGCTGGTCCCCGGGCGCACCTCGTCGGCAATGGCGAACACCTCGGCAGCCGCCGGCGATGCTTCGATGAGGTCGACGCCCATCGCGGGGTGCTGGGCACCCTGACCGGCAAACAGAAACGCTACGCTACCCATGCGGACGCACCCTTCAGGACATGCTCGGCGCCGCCGACCAGATCGTCGACGATTTCGCGAGCGCTCTGGCGCTCGTTGACCATGCCGGCAATCTGTCCGCACAAATACGAACCCTCTTCGTAATTACCGTCCTTTGCCGCCTTGCGAAGCGCACCCGTGCCCATGGCCCCGAGCTCCTCGGGACTTGCGCCCGCCGCCTCGTTCTTGGCATACGCGTTGGTGAAGGGGCTCTTGAGGGCACGAACCGGATGTCCCGTCGAGCGACCGGTCGCGCGCGTCGACGTGTCGCCTGCCTTGAGCACCAGCTCTTTGTACTGTTCGGATACGGTGCACTCGTTTGCGACCAGAAAGCGTGTTCCCACCTGGACGCCGGCAGCGCCGAGCATAAAGGCGGCCGCCACACCGCGGCCATCGGCGATACCGCCAGCCGCGACCACGGGAATATCGACCGCATCGACAACCTGCGGCACCAGTGCCATCGTCGAGGTCTCGCCAATATGGCCGCCTGATTCGGTGCCTTCGGCAACCACGGCGGTGGCCCCGCGACGCGCCACGAGACGCGCCAGCGCCACCGAGGCAACGACCGGGATGACCTTGATGCCCGCCTCGTTCCACGCCTTCATGTACTTGGTGGGATTGCCGGCGCCGGTCACCACAACGGGCACCCGCTCATCAATCACCACTTGTGCGACCTCGTCGACAAACGGGCTCATGAGCATAACGTTGACGCCAAAGGGCTTATCCGTCTTGGCGCGCAGCTCGTGAATCTGATCGCGCAGCCAGTTGGCATCGGCATTCATGGCCGCGATAATGCCTAAGCCGCCCGCCTCGGACACGGCCGATGCCAGCGAGGCGTCAGCAATCCAGGCCATGCCGCCCTGGAACACAGGCTTTTCGATGCCGAGCAGATCGCAGAGAGGAGACTTGAGCATCACTACTTCTCCAATGCCGCCTCGACCGTATCGACGAACTCGCCGACCGTCTTGGGGTTCTCCTCGGTATCGAGCTCAATGCCAAACTCGTCCTCGACGGCAACGAGGATCTCGACGGTACCCAGGCTGTCGAGGCCAATCTCCTCGAGCGTGGACTCGGGCTTCATCTCGACATCGTCAAGGCCGGCGGTCTCGCGGATAACGTCGCAAACGCGCTCGAAGGTCTTCTGATCTGCCATGGTAGTTCTCCTTTGTTTGTGCCCCAGGGGCGTTTTCATTTCCTATGTGCAGCTACTTCCAGCGAAGTAGATAGCCACCTACATCCAAGCCGGCGCCAAATCCAACGAGGGCGATGGTGTCGCCCGCATTCAGTGCGTTGGTGCGCGCCAGCCGATCAAGCGCAAAGGGAATGCAGGCGCTCGAGATGTTGCCGGTTTCACGCAACGTTCGGACCACACAGTCGTCCGGCACACCTAAGCGCTTGACCGCCTGGCTCAGGATTCGTTCGTTAGCCTGATGGAATACAAAATGATCGATGTCTTCGACCGCAATGCTCGCATCGCTCGCAAGCTTATGGACCATGTCGCAGATGGCATTGACGCCGAACTTGAACACACGACGACCGTTCATGGACAGCACGCTTTCGCGGTCCTGCGCTGTCTTATACGGCGAGGAGCCCGCCAATCCGGGGACGCGCAGTGTTTCGACGTCAGGCGACGTCGAAAGCTCAACGGCGAGGGGATTCTCTACCCCAGCCTCTATGACCGCAGCACCCGCGCCATCACCAAAGAGCACGCACGTGGCACGGTCGGTCCAGTCGAGCGCGCGCGTCATCTGCTCGGCAGCAACGATAAGCACGCGCCTGGCACGACCGCGGGCGATATAGCCCTCGGCGACATCGAGCGCAAATACGAAGCCGGCACAAGCCGCCGAAACGTCGAAGGCAGGACATGTGGCACCCAGGCGCTCAGCAACGGCGCACGCTTCGGCGGGAACGAGATGATCGCCCGTCGTCGTCGAACAGACGATAAGATCCAGCTGACTCGCATCGATTCCGGACGTCTGGAGCGCTTGCTCGCTCGCTGCCACGGCAAGGTCGTCGAGCGACTCGGTGGTGCACACATGGCGGCTCTTGATGCCCGTGCGGGTAAAAATCCACTCATCCGAGGTATCGAGGAACTCGGACAGCTCGTCATTGGAAACTCTGCGCTTGGGAAGCGCCGAGCCCGTTCCCAGTATCGTGAAACCCATCGCTCACCTCCTTTGAGTTGTTGACGTGTTTACATCGACCAAGAGAGGATAGCGCATTCTTCGCTTTGTTGACGTGTTAACATTAAATTGTCCAAATGCGACAAAGGCTTCACATTGTGTCTATCTCTCAACACCATTGCGTCATTCACTTATTCATTAAGGAGGTAGCAGCCGCTATGGATGCCCAATTAACGATAGTCGACGTAACCGGATCGACCAACGATGACCTGCTCGAGGCAGGAAAACAGGGAGCGCCGCACGGCACGGGGCTTGCCGCCCGCGCGCAAACGGCAGGACGCGGCCGACGCGGCCACAAGTGGGATTCAACCGCCGGCAACCTGTTGCTCTCGATTGTCCTACGTCCTCGTGTTAATCCCGCCAAGTACTCTGGCCTTGCCGCCGTCAGCGGCCTAGCGGTGCTCGAGGCGCTCGAGGCGCAAGGTCTTGCTAACGAGATCGGCCTCAAATGGCCCAACGACCTCGTCGCACGAGGACATAAGCTCGGCGGCATCTTGGTCGAGGCGGCTCGTGACAACGAGGGCAAGCCCATTGCCGTCTGCGGCATTGGCGTCAATGTGAACTATGTGCCCTCGGAGGTTCCCGATGGCGGCCTGCCGGCAATCGGTCTGTCAGACCTCAACGAGAATGTTCCCACCGTCGATGTCCTACTCAAGGAGGTCTATCACACCGTCGTAAACGCTGTGGACGCGTGGGCAGATCTGCTCAACGCCATGGAAGAAGACGCTGGTCCGATCGCGCCCGTCCACGATGATTATGTCGCTCATCTCAATTGGATTGGGGAGCAAGTTATCGCCCGTTCCCCTGCCGGTGACGAGCTGGCACGTGGCATCTTTCAAACGGTCGATACCTTTGGTCGCGCGTGCATCGAGACGGAAGACGGCTTGCGATCCTTCCATTTTGAGGAGGCATCGCTGCGTTCCATGGGTAAATAAGGCGCCACAGCCACCCGCTCGACAGCATTACCCGGTCCCCCAAGGCCATCATGCAAAACAAAAGAGCCCCGCTACCGTAATGGCAGCGGGGCTCTGTAAGCTATGAGCGATATCGCTTAGAGCTTGATGTCGATGTCGACGCCAGCGGGGAGGTCGAGACGCATGAGCGAATCAACAGTGCCCGAGGTGGGGTCGAGGATGTCGATGAGGCGCTTGTGGGTGCGCATCTCGAACTGCTCACGGGAGTCCTTGTTCACGTGCGGCGAGCGGATAACCGTGTACAGGTTGCGCTCGGTGGGCAGGGGGACAGGACCGGAAACGCGAGCGCCGGTCTTCTGAGCGGTCTCGACGATGAGCTTCGCGGACTGATCGACGACCTCGTGATCATAGCCCTTGAGGCGAATGCGGATCTTCTGGGTAGCCAACTTAAACCTCCAAAGAGTGCGAGAGATGTTCTCGCGGATTACGTAACAGGGAGCTCGAACTTAGGCGTTCTTGCTCATGACCTCGTCCACGATGGACTTGGGCGCGGGCTCATAAGAGTCGAACTGCATCGTGTAGGATGCACGGCCCTGGGTCTGGGAGCGAAGGTCGGTAGCGTAACCGAACATCTCGCCCAGCGGCACCTTGGCACGGATGAGCTTGCTGTTCTTGCGATCCTCCATGCCCTCGATCTTGCCGCGGCGACCGGAGAGGTTGCCCATAACGTCGCCCATGTACTGCTCGGGGGTCTCGACCTCGACAGCCATGATCGGCTCGAGCAGCTGCGGATCGGACTTCTTGAGGGCGTCCTTGATAGCCATGGAACCGGCGATCTTAAAGGCGGCCTCGGAGGAGTCGACCTCGTGGTAAGAACCGTCGAACAGGGTGACCTTGACGTCGAGGACCGGGAAGCCGGCGATAACACCGGTGTTCAGGGCCTCCTGGATGCCCTTGTCGATGGACGGGATGTACTCCTTGGGCACGACGCCGCCGACGATAGCGTTGACGAACTCGTAGCCGAAGCCCTCCTCCATCTTCTCGAGCTTGATGACGGCGTGGCCGTACTGACCGCGACCACCGGACTGACGGACGAACTTGCCCTCAGCCTTCTCGACGTCGTGACCAGCGGTCTCGCGGTAGGCAACCTGGGGCTTACCAACGTTAGCGTCAACCTTGAACTCACGGAGCAGACGGTCGACGATGATCTCGAGGTGCAGCTCGCCCATGCCGGCGATGATGGTCTGGCCGGTCTCGTGGTTGGTGGACACCTGGAAGGTCGGGTCCTCCTCGGCGAGCTTGGTCAGAGCCAGGGACATCTTGTCCTGCTCGGCCTTGGTCTTGGGCTCAATGGCAACGTCGATAACGGGCTTAGCGAACTCGATCTTCTCGAGGACGATCTCCTTGCCCTCGGCGCACAGGGTGTCACCGGTGGTGGAGTTCTTGAAGCCGACGCAAGCGACGATGTCGCCGGCGGCAGCGTCGTCACGGTCGATACGCTCGGCGGCGTTCATCTCGAGAATGCGGCCGAGGCGCTCGCGCTGACCGTTGGAAGCGTTGACCACGTAGGAGCCGGACTCAGCGCGGCCGGAGTAAACGCGGACGTAGGTGAGCTTACCGACGAACGGGTCGGTCATGATCTTGAAGACCAGGCCGGAGAAGGGCTCGTCGAAGGAAGGATGACGCTGGATCTCCTCGCCGGTGTCCGGATCGGTACCGGTGACGGCCTCAACGTCGAGCGGGCTGGGCAGGTAGTCGACGACAGCGTCGAGCAGCTCCTGGACGCCCTTGTTCTTGTAGGCGGAGCCCACGAAGACGAGGTTAAGCTCGTTGGCCAGAACACCCTTGCGCAGAGCAGCCTTGAGCTCCTCGACGGTGAAGTCCTCCTCCATGAGGATCTTCTCCATGAGCTCGTCGTCAAAGCTGGCAGCAGCGTCGAGGAGCTCCTCGCGCTTGGTGGCAGCGATGTCGGCAAACTCAGCCGGGATCTCGTCCATCGGCTCGGGGTAGGTCATGCCCTTCTCGTCGGCCTTGAAGTCCCATGCAGTCATGGTGACGAGGTCGATGACGCCCCAGAAGTTGTCCTCGGCGCCCATCGGGACCTGAGCGGCCACGGCGTTAGCGTCGAGACGATCCTTCATGGTCTCGATAGCGTTGAAGAAGTCAGCGCCCACGCGGTCATACTTGTTGATGAAGGCGATGCGGGGGACGTTGAAGGTGGAAGCCTGACGCCAAACGGTCTCAGACTGGGGCTGAACGCCGGCAACGGCGTCGAAGACGGCGACAGCACCATCGAGGACGCGCAGGCAGCGCTCGACCTCGGCGGTGAAGTCAACGTGGCCCGGGGTGTCGATGATCTGGATGCGGTAGTCCTTACCGTCCTTGTTCCAGAAGCACGTGGTAGCAGCGGAGGTAATGGTTACGCCGCGCTCCTGCTCCTGAACCATCCAGTCCATGGTGGCAGCGCCCTCATGAACCTCACCGATCTTGTGGGTCTTACCGGTGTAGTAAAGAATACGCTCGGTCGTGGTGGTCTTACCGGCATCGATGTGGGCCATGATGCCGATGTTACGGGTATCGGAAAGCTTGTACTTAGGCTTAGCCATGTTAGTTCCTTACCTTAACTTACCAACGATAGTGAGAGAACGCGCGGTTGGCCTCGGCCATCTTGAAGACGTCCTCACGCTTCTTGACGGAAGCGCCCAGGCCGTTGGAAGCGTCGAGGATCTCATTGGCGAGACGCTCGGCCATGGTCTTCTCCTTGCGAGCGCGGGAGAAGTTGACGATCCAGCGGATACCCAGAGCGGTGGAACGACGGGAGTTAACCTCCATCGGGACCTGATAGGTAGCGCCACCGACACGCTTGGGCTTAACCTCGAGCGTGGGCTTGACGTTGTCCATAGCCTTCTTGAAGGTAGCGAGAGCGTCGCCACCCTCGGACTTCTCGGCAACGATCTCGAAAGCGGTGTAAACGATGCGCTCAGCGGTGGCCTTCTTGCCGTCAAGAAGGACCTTGTTGATGAGCTGAGTCACCAGGCGGTTGTTGTAAACGGCGTCAGGCTGAACCTCACGACGATTAGCTGCTGCACGACGCGGCATGTGAAATCTCCTTAAGTGTCTACCGTGCGGCGCTCAAGACGGCACACGGCGAAAGTATCAAAACGTTATCTGGCTTATTTAGCCTTGGGGCGCTTAGCACCGTACTTGGAACGGGCCTGCATACGGTTCTGGACCGGAGCAGCGTCGTAGGCGCCACGGATGACGTGATAACGGACACCAGGGAGGTCACGGACACGACCGCCGCGGACGAGCACGATGGAGTGCTCCTGCAGGTTGTGGCCCTCACCCGGGATGTAAGCAGTAACTTCGATGCCGTTGACAAGGCGAACACGGGCAACCTTACGAAGAGCCGAGTTCGGCTTCTTGGGGCTCGTGGTGAAGACGCGGGTGCACACGCCGCGCTTCTGGGAGTTGTGCTGCAGAGCAGCGTTCTTGGACTTCTTGGGCACGGAACGACGGCCCTGGCGAACCAGCTGGTTAATAGTAGGCAAAGCGTACTCCTTCTCGAATGATTCCAGCTTTCTGTAAAGTGCAACGGCTTGAATCGAGGGGTCAGCATCCCCCTACGAAACACGCAGTTCGATAGGATACGTGCCGTAAGCTGTGCCGTCAACAGACCACGCCGCCGGGCGTATCCCAAAATTGGCACATTTCCGCAAAGCCTACACAAAAGGAATCCCCTCCTGTGCGCGGGGGCGGATTCCCGGCCCGGGCGGCACAGGGGTTAAGTTTGCTGCTCTACAGTCCTGGCTCGCACGGAGGCCACATTAAGTGGCCTCCGGCTCGTGCGGAACTCGCGACAAACTTAACCCCAGCGCCGCCCGGCCCGGAAATCCGACGTGCTCGTCGGGGCAACGTTACCTGCCAAAAAGGGACAGGTTTATTTTGGTCGGTTTTATCTGGGAAAACGCCGCTCTTCACGGTGATCCGCATCCATTTGCCACGTTCTTCCGAGAATCAGACAAATAGCGTTCAATCTAACCGTCCATATAACGCAAAATAGGCCGCTTTCCCTCTTGGGAAGCGGCCTAGACCTTACGAATAGACGATGGTAAAGGGTACTTTCGTTTCGGTCTCCCCCGTTGATGTGCACCTCGTTCCCTCAAGGGTTACCGATACAACCTGATCGACATTGATGAGCCTTGTCGGAACCCAGATGTTCTCTCCGCTATTGCGTCCCATCGAAACATAGAAATTGTACGCCCCTGCGTCGTCATCTTCGATAATCTGCTCTGACCCATCCTTGTAGGTGACGGTCAGTTTATGATCAACTGCTTCATAGCCCAGATCATCGATGTGCGTCTGGATGGAAAACGGACTGATCTCGAGAGGCGAGTCATCGGAGCGGAGTTCTTTTGTATCGACGTGCGCTCCGACGTTAAACTCTGGCGTCGATACCTCGATCACCTTCGCATCCTCACCTTTGCCCTCCGTCCAACTGATATTCCAGGTGACCGCATGTCGTAAATCTCGATCGCGATTCCAAGATGCAAAGTACATCGTGCCGTTAATGACCGTGTCGCTTGATGTGTCTTTATCAATGGTGCAGCGTGTATCAGCCCATTCCTCGCCGAAGTTCATGCTGGGTGTACTGACGCCCCCTTCTTCTTCACCATAGAGAACAAGTTCGCCAAGCTCTGCCGCCGGCCTGTAGTAGTTAACGCCATTCGGATTGGACAATGTAAACGTCACAGCACCGCAACCGTTCTCGTCGATTGCCATCTCATGAATGTCGAGCGTATAGCCGTTGCCCTCGACGGACAGATTGACCTTCTGGACTGCACCCTCCAGGCTTTGGGGCGCGATACCATCACCAAACTCTCTGGTGTAGGTATATTTCGTCCCCGACGAGCCGCCATTTGTCCAGGTAACGGACTCTCCGTTGCCATGGTTTCCCCAGGCAGAGGCAAAATAACTGGAATTGACAACAGCGTAGGCGACCCCTCCGGTCGCCAGCACTCCGGCAAGACATCCGATTACGGCAACATACAGAGGCTTCGCGTGACCCTTTCGGCGAAGCGGCTCACCAGCAGCGGCATAAAGAACACGGTCAGCAAGATCGCTATCGGCTTGGACGGACTCGAAGGCCTGCTTGATTTGATTGGATTTCACGGTCGCCCTCCTCTAGGATGAACTTGAGCTTCGATCTGCCGCGAGCCAAACGCGTCCGAACAGTCGCGGCTGGCACATGCAATAACTCGGCAATCTCTGAGGTCGAAAAGCCCAGATAGTAATAGAGCATGATGGGAACACGGAATCGTTCCGGAAGTCGCATAACGTCTGACAGGACCGCCTTGGTCTCCTCCTGCGCCGTCGAAAGCGAATCGGCCAGGTTCTCAATATCCTCCACACGCCTCCATGGCTTTCGAAAGAGAGATTTGCATTCATTGATCGTGACCCGGATAAGCCAGCGGCGAAGATGTTCCCAACTTTCAAAGTGTCCATCGCTTTTAAGCAACTTAAGAAAGACATCTTGGGCAATATCGTCGGCATCGGCGCGATCGCGCAGGTACGTCAAGGCGATCCGAAACACGACATCACGGTGGTCTTCAACCGCCTGTCTAAAAGCTTGTTCTTCCATAATCACCTCCCGGTGACGCTGATGGTTCTTGATGAGGTCCTCACCATAGATACGCTTTGGCCGAACGAAATGTTTCAAATCCAAGCAGGAAAAACCTACCAAAATAAACCTGTCCCTTATTGGCAAAAGGAATCCCCTTCTGTGCGCGGGGGCGGATTCCCGGAACGGGCGGCCCGCTGTTTAAGTTTGCTGCTCTACAGTCCTGCACAAGACGGAAAGCACATTAAGTGCTTTCCTTTGCGTGCGGAACTCGCGACAAACTTTAACAGCGGGCCGCCCGTTCCGGGAATCCGACGTGCTCGTCGGGGCAACGTTCCTCACCAAAAAAGACCCGCTCCCCTGTTGGGAAGCGGGTCTTTGGAAGGGCGGTTAACGTACTAGGAAATTATTCCTCGTCGTTGTCCTTGGCCTCTTCGGCGTCGTCGGTGTCCACGAGCTGGTTGAGCAGCTCGTCGAGGGACGCCATGTCCTCGTTGATCGCGCCGTTGGCGGGAGCCTTCTTGTCGTCGATCGGGGCGCCCAGGAGCTCCTCGTCGGCGTCGGCGTGATGCGTCGGAGCGGAGGTACCCAGCAGGATATCGTCCGGACCGTCGGGGCTAAAGACCATCTGCAGCAGCTGCGAGAGGTCTTCCTCGTCGGCAACGTCGTCGTTGTTCTCGAGGATGTAGAGCAGGTCGTGGGCCTCCAGGCCGTCACGGAGCTCCTCGATCGCCTTAGCACCGATACCATCGATGCGCAGCAGATCCTCCTCGGACTTGCCGACCAGGTCGCCGACCGTCTCGATGCCAACCTCGCTGAACTTGTTGGTCCAACGCTGCGACACGCCCAGGTCGTCGAACAGGTACAGGCGAGCCTTCTCGGCGGAGATGGTATGGCCGTTGCGGGTGAACGAACCGTCAGCACCACCGAACTCGTCGTAGCCGGCCCAGTCGAGCTGCTGCGGGAGCTGCTCGTCCAGGTCCTTGAGCTCCACAGGAGCCCACTCGGGCAGCGACTTGGCGTTGGGCGAAGCCGGGCCGTCGATGTCCACGTAGCCGTCGGCCGTGCGATACGTCAGCTTGGCGTTGGCGTACGGCTTGAGGCCGGTACCAGCCGGGATCTTCTTACCGACGATGACGTTGGACTTAAGGTCGAGCAGGTGGTCGACCTTGCCCTCGATGGCAGCCTCGGTAAGGACGCCAGCGGTACGGATGAACGAAGCGCTCGACAGCCAGGAGTCGATGTTGGACGCGACCTTGAGCGTACCCAGGATGACGGGCTCGGCCACGGGAGCCTGACCGCCCAGGCGGGCAACGCGCTCAACCTCGTCGGCGAACTCATAGCGGTCGACGTACTGACCAAGCAGGTACTTGGAGTCGCCGGGGTTGGTAATTTGAACGCGACGCAGCATCTGACGTGCGAGCACCTCGATGTGCTTGTCGTTCAGGTCGACGCCCTGGCTGGTGTAGACGTCTTTGACGCTCTCGACGAAGGTGTGCATCGTCGACTCGATGTCGGTCAGCTTGCGCAGGTTGCGGAAGTTGACGAAGCCCTTGGTGATCTGGTCGCCGGCGCGAACCTCGCAGCCGTCCTCGATCTCGGGCATGAAGCGCACCGAAGCGGGGACGCGACGCTCGTCGAGAACACGGGTGTGATCCTCGGAGTCGGTGAGCGTCAGCACGTACTCGGACTTCTCGGGCTTAATCGAGAGGTGGCCGGAGTACGGAGCCAGCTCGGCCTCGCGACCCAGAATCTTCTCGTTGACGTTGCCGACGATATCGAACATACGGCTGACCGTAGGCAGACCCTGCGTAATATCGTCGACGCCAGCGACGCCGCCGGAGTGAATGGTACGCATCGTAAGCTGCGTACCGGGCTCGCCGATGGACTGGGCGGCAATAATGCCAACGGCAGTACCGATGGCGACCGGACGACGGGTGGAAAGATCCCAACCGTAGCACTTCTGGCACACGCCGTACTTGGAGCGGCAGGTGAGCAGCGCGCGGAGCTTGACCTTCTTGAGGCCCGCATCGACCATCTTCTGGATGTCGGCAACCTTCTCGATGTAGCCGTCCTGCTCAAAGAGCACGGTGCCATCGGGAGCCACGACGTCCTGGATGAAGCAACGGCCGACGAGGTCGGTGTTGAGGTCGGTGGTGCCGGGGATGATGAGGTTGTAGGTAACGCCCTCGTGCGTACCGCAGTCCTCCTCGCGGACGATGACGTCCTGGGCCACGTCGACCAGACGACGGGTCAGGTAACCAGAGTCCGAGGTGTGGGATGCGGTATCGACCAGGCCCTTACGGGCGCCGTAAGTCGAAATGAAGTACTCGAGTGGCAGCAGGCCCTCGCGGAAGTTCGCCTTAATGGGAAGGTCGATCGTCTCGCCGGACATGTCTGCCATCAGGCCACGCATGCCGCCGAGCTGACGCAGCTGGGTCTTAGAACCACGAGCGCCGGAGTCGGCCATCATGTACAGCGGGTTCTCCTCGTCGAACATGTCGAGCATGAGCGCTGCAACCTTATCGGTACAAGCGGTCCACTCGTTAACGACTTCGATGTGGCGCTCCGTCTCGTTGATGAAGCCCTCCTCGAAGTACTCGTTGATCTGGTCGACGTTGGCCTGGGCGCGGTCGAGCAGCTCCTGCTTCTCGGCAGGGATGAGAGCGTCCCACACCGAGATGGTGAGGCCGGCGCGGGTAGCGTAGTGGAAGCCGGAGTACTTGATGGCGTCGAGGATCGGACCGACCTTGGCCTCGGGGTAGCGATCGCAGCAGTCTGCAACCAGCTTGGCCACGTCGCCCTTGACCATCTTGTAGTTCATGAACTCGTAGTCTTCGGGCAGGCACTGGCGGTTGAAGATGATGCGGCCGATAGAGGTCTCGAAGCGCGCGGTCTTGTTGCCGGTGACGTCGTAGTCGACGAACTCGTTCTTGCCGTTCTTAACGCGGAAGATACGGGTGCCGTCCTCGTTGATGACGTTGGCGTTCTCGGCGGACACGCGGACCTGAATCTTGGCCTGCATGTCGACCTCGGAGCGGCAGTCATAGGCGTGCAGCGCGTCGTCGAAGCTCGAGAACACGTGGTTCTCGCCCGGCAGGCCGTCGCGAACCTGGGTGAGGTAGTACACACCGATGATCATGTCCTGCGAGGGAATGTTGACCGGCTTGCCGGATGCCGGCGAGCGCAGGTTGTTCGCAGAGAGCATGAGCACGCGAGCCTCGGCCTGAGCCTGGCTGGACAGCGGCACGTGGACAGACATCTGGTCGCCGTCGAAGTCGGCGTTGAAGGGCGAGCAGACCAGCGGGTGCAGGTGGATAGCCTTGCCCTCGACCAGCACCGGCTCAAAGGCCTGGATGGACAGACGGTGCAGAGTCGGTGCACGGTTGAGCAGCACGACGCGGCCGTCGATGACCTCTTCGAGGATGTCCCACACAAAGGTGGCACCGCGGTCGATAGCGCGCTTGGCGCCCTTGATGTTCTCGACCTTGCCGAGCTCGACCAGGCGCTTCATTACGAAGGGCTTGAAGAGCTCCAGCGCCATGGTCTTAGGCAGACCGCACTGGTGCAGCAGCAGCTTGGGGTCGGTAACGATAACCGAACGGCCGGAGTAGTCGACACGCTTACCCAGCAGGTTCTGACGGAAACGACCCTGCTTGCCCTTGAGGGCCTCGGCGAGCGACTTGAGCGGGCGACCGCCACGGCCAGAGACCGGGCGACCACGACGGCCGTTGTCGAACAGGGCGTCCACGGACTCCTGGAGCATGCGCTTCTCGTTGTTCACGATGATCGCGGGGGCGTCCAGGTCGAGCAGGCGCTTGAGTCGGTTGTTACGGTTGATCACGCGACGATACAGGTCGTTGAGGTCGGACGCAGCGAAGCGGCCGCCGTCGAGCTGGACCATCGGGCGCAGATCGGGCGGAATGACCGGGATGACGTCCAGGATCATGTTCGCGGGGCTGTTGCCGCCCTTCAGGAAGGCGTCAACGACCTCGAGGCGCTTAACGGCCTTCTCGCGCTTCTGCTTCTGGGAATCCTCGTCGGCGATGATGGCCTTGAGCTTCTCGGCCTCGGAAGGAAGGTCGATGGCAGCGAGCAGGTCGCGGACGGCCTCGGCACCCATGCCACCCTTGAAGTACATGGAGTAGTAGCGGGTCATCTCGCGGAACAGCGGCTCATCGGAGATGAGGTCGCGCTCGGTGAGCTTCATGAAGGCGTTGAAGGCGTCCGTGCGGAGCTGCTTCTCGTCCTTGCGCTCTTCCTCGATGTCGACGATGCCAGAGGCGATCTCCTCGGGGGTCAGCGGTTCCTCGTCGGAGAACTCGTCAAAGTTCTCGGGGTCGCCCTGCTCCTTGAGGGACTCGATCTGGCGGGCGCACTCGGCATCGATCTCTTCCAGATCGGCAGCGAGCTCCTCGCGCAGGTCGTCGGCGTCGGCCTCGCGAGCCTCGTAGTCAACCTCGGTGATGATGTAGCTGGCAAAGTACAGAACCTTCTCGAGGTCCTTGGACTTGATGTCGAGCATACGGCTCATCGGGAAGCTCGTGGGGCTCTTGAAGTACCAGATGTGGGACACCGGAGCGGCGAGCTCGATGTGGCCCATGCGGTCGCGACGCACCTTGGCCGAGGTGACCTCGACGCCGCAGCGCTCGCAGACGATGCCCTTAAAGCGGATGCCCTTGTACTTGCCGCAGGAGCACTCCCAGTCCTTGGCGGGACCGAAGATCTTCTCGCAGAACAGGCCGTCCTTCTCGGGCTTGAGGGTACGGTAATTGATGGTCTCCGGCTTCTTGACCTCACCGTGCGACCAGGAACGGATCTGGTCGGCGGAGGCAAGGGAGATCTTTACCGAGTCAAAATCAGTAGCTTCGAAATCTGCCACAGTCAACTACTCCTTATCAGTGGTCGTGGCGGCGACGGCCTCGGGTGCCTCGGCGGTCTCGGCATCCTGGGCCTCGACGTCGGCGTCAATGCCAGCGAGCGCAGCCAGGTCGTCGAGAGCAGAGGTCTCCTCGGCGGTCACAGGGGCGGAGGCGTCCTCGTCGGCATCGTGCATGGGCTCGATGTCCAGCGCGAGGGAGCGAATCTCCTTAACGAGAACCTTGAAGGACTCGGGGATACCCGGGACAGGAACGTTCTCGCCCTTGACGATGGACTCGTAGGTCTTGACGCGGCCCACGGTATCGTCGGATTTGACGGTCAGGATCTCCTGCAGGACGTTGGAAGCACCGTAAGCGTACAGTGCCCAAACTTCCATCTCGCCGAAGCGCTGGCCGCCGAACTGAGCCTTGCCGCCCAGAGGCTGCTGGGTAACCAGGCTGTAAGGGCCTGTCGAACGAGCGTGGATCTTGTCGTCGACCATGTGGCCGAGCTTGAGGATGTAGGACGTACCAACGGTAATGGGCTCGCGGAACTCCTCGCCGGTGCGGCCGTCGAACAGGCGGGTCTTGCCGCGCTCGTCAAGCTGGGTGACGAACTCGGGGCGCATGTGATCGCCAAAGGCAGCGGTGGCCTTGTTGAGCATGTTCTTGTTGGCACGACGGATGACCTCGGCGATCTCGTCCTCCTTGGCGCCGTCGAAGACGGGCGTCGCGGTGAAGAACGGGCCGGGGACATACTTGTCGGAGTCGGCCTGCTCGGTATCCCAACCGCAGGCAGCAGCCCAGCCAAGGTGGCACTCGAGCAGCTGGCCGACGTTCATACGCGAAGGAACGCCCAGCGGGTTGAGGATAACGTCGATCGGGGTACCGTCAGCCATGTAGGGCATGTCCTCGACCGGCAGAACGTTACAGATAACACCCTTGTTGCCGTGGCGGCCGGCGATCTTATCGCCCTGCTGGATCTTACGACGCTGGGCGACGTAGACGCGCACCTGCTCGTTGACGCCGGGAGCCAGGTCGTCGCCGTTCTCGCGGCTAAAGCGGACGACGTCGATGACGCGGCCGTAAGCGCCGTGAGGCATCTTTAGGGAGGTGTCGCGGACGTCGTGGGCCTTGGCACCGAAGATGGCGCGCAGCAGGCGCTCCTCGGCGGTCAGAGCGCTCTCGCCCTTAGGCGTGACCTTGCCGACCAGGATGTCGCCAGGGCCGACCTCGGCGCCGATGCGGATGATGCCGTCCTCATCGAGGTTGGCAAGCATGTCCTCGGAGAGGTTCGGGATCTCGCGGGTAATCTCCTCGGGGCCGAGCTTGGTGTCGCGGGCGTCGATCTCGTGACGGGTGATGTTGATGGTCGTCAGCAGGTCCTCGGCCACCAGGCGCTCGGACACGACGATACCGTCCTCGTAGTTGAAGCCTTCCCACGGCATGTAGGCCACAGTGAGGTTCTGACCCAGTGCGAGCTCGCCATGATCGGTCGAAGGACCGTCAGCCAGGGGCTCGCCCTGCTCAACGGTATCACCGACACGCACGAGCGGACGGTGGTTGATGCAGGTGGACTGGTTGGAGCGCTGGTACTTGGCCAGGTGATACTCGTCCATGCCGCCGGCATGCTTGACGATGATCTTGGCGGCGTCAGCAAAGATGACCTCGCCGGCGTTCTTGGCCAGGGTGACCTCGCCGGAGTCCAGGGCGGCGCGACGCTCCATGCCGGTACCGACATAGGGAGCGGCAGGGTGAACCAGCGGCACGGCCTGACGCTGCATGTTAGCGCCCATCAGCGTACGCTTGGCGTCGTCGTGCTCCAGGAACGGAATCAGCGTGGCCGCGACGGAGAGCATCTGACGCGGCGAGACGTCCATGTAGTCGACGTCCTCGACGGGCACGTCGGCGGGAGCGCCGAAGGAGCCGTCGAAGTCGCGGGTACGGGCGATCACGGTGTGCGGACGAACGATCTTGCCCTCGGCATCGGTCGTGATGAACTCGTTGGTCTTGGGATCGAGCGGCGTGTTGGCCGGCGCGATGACGTGCTTCTCTTCCTCGTCAGCGGTCATCCAGTCGATCTGATCGGTGGCAACGCCGTTCTCGACGCGACGGAACGGGGCCTCGATGAAGCCATACTCGTTGACGCGGGCGTAGAGGGCAAGCGAGCCGATCAGGCCGATGTTGGGGCCTTCGGGGGTCTCGATCGGGCACATGCGGCTGTAGTGCGAGTTGTGAACGTCGCGGACGGCCGTCGGCACGTTGGTGCGGCGGCTGGAGCCCGACTTGTGGCCGGCAAGACCGCCAGGGCCGAGTGCGGACAGACGGCGCTTGTGGGTCAGACCGGTCAGGGGGTTCGCCTGGTCCATGAACTGCGAGAGCTGCGAGGAACCGAAGAACTCTTTGATGGAGGCCACGATCGGGCGGATGTTGATGAGCGACTGCGGGGTGATCTCGTCGATGTCCTGGGAGCTCATGCGCTCACGGACGACGCGCTCCATACGGCTCATGCCAATACGGAACTGGTTGGCGACAAGCTCGCCGACGGTGCGGATGCGGCGGTTGCCAAAGTGGTCGATGTCGTCGACCTTGAAACCCTGCTCGCCGGCAGCGAGGGACAGCAGGTAGCGCAGCGTCGCGACGATATCCTCGTCGGTGAGCACCGTGACCTCTTCCTCGGTGGTGAGGTTGAGCTTCTTGTTGACCTTGTAACGACCGACGCGGGCCAGATCGTAGCGCTGCGGGTTGAAGAGCAGGCCCTCGAGCAGGCTGCGGGAGGCATCCACGGTGGGAGGTTCGCCCGGGCGCAGGCGACGGTAGATCTCGATAAGAGCATCCTCGCGGGTAAGGGCGGTATCGCGCTCGAGGGTGCGCTTGATCACATCGGAGTTGCCGAGCAGCTCGATGATGTCGTCGTTGGTGACGGCGATGCCAAGGGCGCGTAGGAACATCGTGGCGCTCTGCTTGCGCTTACGGTCGATGGAGACCATGAGCTGATCGCGCTTGTCGACCTCAAACTCGAGCCAGGCACCGCGGGACGGGATAATCTGGGCCTTGTAGATCTGCTTGCCCGAATCCATCTCGGAGCTGTAGTACACGCCCGGGGAGCGGACGAGCTGCGAGACGACGATACGCTCGGTACCGTTGATGATAAAGGTGCCCTGATCAGTCATCATGGGGAAGTCGCCCATGAAGACGAGCTGCTCCTTGATCTCGCCGGTCTCCTTGTTGGTGAGACGGACGTCGGTCAGAAGCGGAGCCTGATAGGTCATGTCCTTCTCGCGGCACTCCTCGACGGTGTGCGCGGGATCGCCGAACTGATGCTCGCCGAAGGTAACCTCGAGAACATGGTTCTGGCTCTGGATGGGGCTGGATTCCTTGAACGCCTCACGAAGGCCCTCGTCCTTAAAACGCTCAAAGGATTCCCTTTGAACAGAGATAAGGTTGGGGAGCTCCATGGCCTCCGGGATTTTCCCGAAGCTGACGCGCTTGCGCTCAGTGGCAGTGTATGCGTAGGTCACCAGGTTTTTCCTCCTTCACGGAAATGCTCGGTGGGTTGGCGAGGCATAGCTTCGCCAGTTATCGCAACCTAATAGTTTATCAGGTACCGACCGTTGGGCAAGAAAAGCCTTGACGCGATTGAGTTTTTGGAGTAGCAAAGTTTTTCAACAGAAAACGAGCAGGTAGATGGTGTTATATCGAACATGCGTTCATATATTTTCTGTGAACGCACACTCTCCTGCAGGACAACGACGGCCTCCCGCAACGGCGTACATGGCCCGCGAACAAAAAACGGGTGCGAACCGAAGTCCGCACCCGTGGCACGTGCTAGTTGCGCTTAAGACCGCCGCGCTCGTCGATGGCGTCCCAGAAGGCATCGGCAAAGCGGGGGTCGTCTGCGGCCATGAGGGCGTTGGTGGCCATCCAGCCAGAGGGAGTGCCGGTGTCGTAGCCCGACAGCGGGTCGATGACGACGGCATACATGGCCTCGCGGTCGAGCGAACGGGCCATGGCGTCGGTCAGCTGGATCTCGCCACCCTTACCGGCCTGCTGGTCGGCAAGCAGGTCCATGACCAGCGGGCTCAGCAGGTAACGACCGACGATGTACAGGTTGGACGGAGCAGCCTCGGGAGCGGGCTTCTCGACCAGACCGCCGATACGCCAGACAGCGCCCGGCTCAGCATCGGCAACGTCCTCGGCACCCTCGAGCGAACCGACGCGCTCACCGGCGATAACGCCGTAGCGGCTGACCTCCTCGGGCGAGCAAGCAGCGACGGCGATAACCGAAGCGCCACCGTGCTCCTTGGAAACGGCGAGCATCTTGTCGCAGATGTCACGGTTAGGCACAACGTAGTCGCCCAGAAGAACCAGGAAGTTCTCCCCCGCCACGGCGTCGGCAGCAGAGCGGATAGCATGGCCGAGGCCCTTGGGCTCGTACTGATAACGGAAGTCGACCGGCATACCGCCAGCGTGGGCTACGGCATCGGCATAGGCGTTCTTGCCGCGCTCGCGCAGCAGGTTCTCGAGCGAGCGATCGGGCTGGAAGTAGCTCAGCAGCTCGGGCTTACCGGGAGAAGTAACGATGATGGCATCGTCGACCTCCTCGGGCTCGAGCGCCTCCTCGACGACGTACTGAATGACGGGCTTGTCGAGCACCGGCAGCATCTCTTTGGGCGTGCACTTGGTGCCAGGCAGAAAACGCGTGCCAAGACCGGCGGCGGGGATGATTGCCTTCATGTTATTCAAAGATCCTTTCGCAGGCGCAAAAGCGCCCCATGCGTGCGGCACACAGCCGCAGACCAAATTGCGATACCCAAGCATCTTACCGCTGGAACTACATGTCGCTACAAGGCAGAGACAATTCTTCAGCAGGTCAACGCAAATTATTGCTCGAATGGTGCAATTTTATTGTCCAACGGCAGGGCACCCGATACGACGCAAATCACAGAACATGGTAGTTTGAGCAACCGATGCCGAGGGACCGAAAAACAAAAAAGACGGGGCTCGCAATGCGAACCCCGTCTGCAAAGAAATCTGGCGAGAAAGCCTGATTACTTGAGGGTGACAGCAGCGCCAGCAGCCTCGAGCTTCTCCTTGGCAGCCTCGGCGTCCTCCTTCTTGGCACCCTCGAGAACAGCCTTGGGAGCGCCCTCGACGACCTCCTTGGCCTCCTTCAGGCCAAGGTTGGTGAGCTCACGGACGGCCTTGATGACCTGAATCTTGTTGTCGCCGAAGCCCTCGAGCACGACGTCAAACTCGGTCTTCTCCTCGGCCTCAGCAGCGCCAGCAGCGGGAGCGGCGACAACGGCAGCAGGAGCAGCGGCGGAAACGCCGAAGGTGTCCTCGATAGCCTTGACGAGCTCGGAAGCCTCGAGAAGGGTCATTTCCTTAAGAGCATCGATGATCTCATCGGTGGTAAGCTTAGCCATTTCTAAGTCCTTTCGGTTTCCGTGTCTGTGCACGGAGATCAGTTAAAACACGGCGCGAATGCGCCAGGGGTGCGGCGTTGCCGCCGCGGGTGAAAACAGCGACTAGGCTGCCTTCTGCTCGGAAACCTGCTGGATCGAACGAGCGAGACCAGAGGAAACGCCGTTGACGCAGACAGCGATGTCGCGAGCGAAACCGGAGATGAGACCGGCGATCTGGCCGAGAAGCTGATCCTTGGTGGGCAGCTCGGCGATAGCCTTAACATCATCAGCGGAAACGGCCTTGCCGTCGGAGATACCGCCCTTGATCTCAAGGACGCCCTTGGACTTAGCAGAGAAGTCCTTGAGGGCCTTAGCGGCCTCGACCGGCTCGGTCTCGTAGAACACATAAGCGACGGGGCCGGCGAGAATCTCGTCGAGCTCGGGCTGCTCCTGGTTCTTGAGAGCGATTTTGACCAGGTTGTTCTTGTAGACCTTCATCTCGGCGCCGCACTCGCGAAGCTGATGACGCAGCTCCTGAGCCTGCTTAACCGTCAGACCGTTGTAGTTGACGACGAACAGACCGGCGTTCTCGGCGATACGGGACTCGATCTCTGCAACCTTGTCGATTTTGTACTGCTGGGGCATGAATTACACCTCCTCGAATTCTTTCCGGGCACGGTCCGCCACAAGGACGTGACGGGGGCATGTCCAAAAAGAAAGCCCCCGCGCTGCATGAGCGACGGGGGCGAGAAGACATATCTACTCGACCACCTCGGCTGGCGGGATGTCCCATTAAGCTTGCGGGCGAAGCCCGTTTGCACCGGCTGTCTCTGGCAGCGGATTCGTGCGTGAACCGAAAGTATTATGGCGGGGACCCCGGCGTCGGTCAACGGGCGCGAGGATTCGTACACAAACCCTGCATACGCTCCGACCGGGAGGGGCAGGGCGAGTTTTCCGCTCGGTCAAGTCCTGGGCTCGCACGAAGGCCACATTAAGTGGCCTTCGGCTCGTGCGGAATCTACGGAAAACTCGCCCTGCCCCTCCCGGCCGGAGCTACGTTGCCTTTGCTGCGAATCCTCGTGTCCGTTGAGCGACGCGCCCCACGCATAACCCTTATGTCGGTGGGCTGATGTGTTGCATTCCTGAGGACTACAAAGTCGAAATGAAGGCGGACAGGCGATTTAGGCCTTTGTCTAGGTTTTCGTCGCTTACGCAGTAGCTTAGGCGGATGTGGCCTTCGCAGCCGAAACAGTCGCCTGGGACTAGGGCTACGTTTGCTTCTTTGATGGCTTTGATGCAGAAATCTTCGCTTGTTAGGCCGTACTGTTTGATGCTGGGGAAGGCGTAGAAGGCTCCTGCTGGTTCTACTGCGTCGAGGCCCATGGCGTCTAAGGCTGCGAGTACGCGCTCGCGGCGGGCTCGGTAGACTTCGAGCATGGGGGTTGGGTCGACGGTGAGGGCTCTGGCTGCGGCGTCCATTTCGAAGGAGACGGCACTCGATACTAAGTATTGGTGAGCTTTTGCGATCTCGGCGATGACGGGGGCTGCGGCTGCGAGCCAGCCCAAGCGCCAGCCGGTCATGGCCCAGGGTTTGGAAAAGCTCTCGATGACCACCGTCTGATCACGCAGCTCCGGGTGTCGCTGGGCAAACCGCTCGTAGCCATCCACATAGACCAGGCGGTTGTATACGTCGTCGCAGACCACGTAGATGCCCGTCTGCTCCGCCGCGCGCGCCACGGCGTCGAGCGAAGCCGCGTTGAGGATACAGCCCGTGGGATTGTTGGGCGAGCAAATGACGATGGCCTTAGTCGCCGGTGTCACGCAGGCGCGAAGGGCGTCCTCGTCAATTTGAAATTGCGCGGGCTCCGTATCCAAAAAGATCGCCTTAGCGTGGTTGGCCACGACGATGCTCTCGTACAGGCCAAAGGCCGGCGTGGGGATAATGACCTCGTCGCCGGGATTGAGCATAGCCATGAATGTTGCCGACAGGGCCTCGGTCGCGCCGTCGGTCAGGATGACCTCGTCGGCAGAAAACGTAAGACCCGCGTCGTCCATGTAGGCAGACAGCGCCTCGCGCAGGGCGGGGCGACCGTTGTTGGGCGGATAGTGTGTGTCACCGCGGTCCAGCGAGGCGGCCACCTCGGCGCTGATCACATCGGGCGTGGGAAAATCGGGCTCGCCAAGCGCGAGCGCGATGCACCCCGGGTGCTGAGCGGCGAGCGCGTTGATCCGGCGGATGCCGGAAGGCTTGAGCGTGGCAAGCGAGGTATTCATGGGCAGGCGCATGGCGTTCCTTTCGTAAGGGTTGCACTAGGATAGCGCGGCGAGGCGCCGCCAGACGGTGTAACCTAAACGGAAACGAACCGGAAAGGAGGCGGCATGGAGACAGACCCGCAGGGCAATAAGCCCAAAACACTGCAGAAGATTGCATACGTCAGTATTCCCAATAGCGCCGATCTTGAGTTTTTGCTCTGGGACCTGCAGGATGCCATCGCGGCCTATGCCCGGCTTTCCGGCACCGCGCTCCCCCGCCCGGTCGACTTGAAGGCGAATGACGCCGATGCCGCCGTCGATGGCATTGTGCTCGCGATTACGGATAAGCCCAACGATGAGGCGGCATCCGCCGCTCAACAAGCACTCGATCGCTTTGGCAATACGGGAACGCGCGTCTATGTCGTCGTTCAAGCCACCTGTGGGCGCACCGAGGAGGCGCACCGGTATATCGAGTGCCTGCGCCAAGCTTGCGAACTCCGTAGGCTAACGTGGTGCGGCGGCGTTGTCATCTGTGCCGGCAGCGGCATCGCGGCGCTTCACCATTCCCCACGCATGGGACTTCTGCGACGGCCGTTTTCCGAAGCGATGGATAAGCTGGTAGGCGCCGTGCGCATGGGCTGCTCGGTTGAGCACGCCCAACGACTCGGCGGCGGCGACACCGGGGATGTCACAGCAGATGGCGTGGTTTTCGCCAAGCCCGCCGTGCCCACGCCAATCTGGCACGCCATCATCAAACGTCTCGGCACCCGTGCTCAATCAACTATCTAAATTATCGAGCACCCCAGTCAACGGCCTCGCGCCAGCACTCAACGAGGCGCTCCAGGCGCCAGGCCGCGTTAGCGGGACTTGTTGACGGCAATATGACAGCGGGCAGGCCCGTCCGCTCCTGTAGATAGCGCTTGTAGAGGCGCCCCGCCGTGCCACCGTTGCATATTACCTGCTCAATGGACACGCTGCTGGTGATGAGCTCGATGTGTGCCGGCACGACGTTACGAATACTAGCGTCACTCGAGCCCTTGATATCGCAGCTCTCGATCACATCCCACAGGGCTACGCCGCCGTCGAGGAGCATGAATCGCTTGGCGGCAATCGAGGCGTCGAGTGTCGCCGGCGTACCGTCCGCCAAAGGATCGCCCTCATTGGGTGGCACAGGCGCACCGAGGCATGCCGCTATCACGCGCCAAAAGCGGTTCTGAGGGTTGCCATAGTAAAAGGCATTGGCGCGCGAAAGCACCGAGGGGAACGACCCGAGCACCAAAACGCGCGAGTGCCGGTCGAACACGGGCTCAAACCCATGCTCAATATGTTGATAGCCCTCGTCAGACGCAGGCATGGGCTAGACCCTCAGCAGATAACGCACCTCATAGGGCGCAAGCTCAAGCGTGCCCGCCAGCTCGACCGCGGGCGCGTCGTCGACAAGCAGGTCGACAAAGGACCCGTTGAGCTCGCCGGCTGTAAAGGAATAGGTCTCGTCCACGGCATTCACCGCCACGAGCACCGTGGCGTCGTCGCAGGCACGCTCGAACAGCAGCTGCTTGTTTTGAATCACCACGTTACGGTACGCGCCGTAGTTGAGAGCGCGTGCCGCCGCATCGTTTGTCGAGCGCAGGTGTGCAAGCTGCGCAATAAAGCCTGTCAGCTCGTTAGGCGCGGGCTCGTCGAGTGCGGGTCGCAGCGCCCAGTCGCCATCGGGTCCGCCCTTTTCGCCGGCAATCCCCCACTCGCTGCCATAGTAGACGCACGGAATGCCCGGCATACCAAGCAGCATGGCATAGGCGGGACGCAGACAGCGCTTGTCGGTGAGAATGCTCGCCAGGCGCGGTACGTCGTGGTTGTCGACAAAGCTCAGCAGGTGTTTACCGCGGTAGATGCACCACGGGTCGCAGCCAAACTGGCGATGCAGCGAATGGGCGATCTCGAACATATTGACTGAGTTAAAGCTGGAATACAGGCCCTTGTAGCACTCGTAGTTGGTGCAGGAGTCGAGCATCTCGTCGTTGACGATCTGGTTGTAGTCGCCGTGGAGCGTCTCGCCGATCAGTACAAAGTCGGGCTTGAGCTCGCGGGTAAAGGAGTGCAGGCGGCGCATAAAGTCGCGGTCGAGCATGTAGGCGACGTCCAGGCGCAGGCCGTCGATGCCAAAGTCATCGGCCCAACGGCGCACAGACTCGAGCAGGTAATCGACTACGGCAGGATTTTGCAGGTTGAGCTTCACGAGCTCAAAATGGCCCTCCCAGCCCTCGTACCAAAAGCCGTCGCCATAGCAGGATTCGCCGTCAAAGCTAATGTGGAACCAGTCCTTGTAGGGCGAGTCCCACTTGCGCTCCTGCACATCGCGGAAGGCCCAAAAGCCACGGCCCACATGGTTGAAGACCGCATCGAGCACCACGCGGATGCCATGGGCGTGCAGTGTCTCGCATACGGCGGCAAAATCGGCATCTCCACCCAGGCGGCGGTCGATATGGCGCAGGCTGCGCGTATCGTAGCCATGGCTATCGGACTCAAGCGGAGGGTTGATCAACACGGCACCGATACCGAACTCCTGCAGGTAATCGGCCCATTGGGCGATTTTCATGATGGGGGCATCGGGATTGGGCGCGGTACCGGCAGCTTGGAAGAGCTCATCCTCGGCAACAGGCGCGGCGTTTTCGCGCGGAGCCCCGCAAAAGCCCAGCGGATAGATCTGATAGAACGTCGTCTCGTATGCCCACATAACAGCCTCCCGGTAAGCTCAACACAACGACATCCATTGTATGCCCAGCAGGGTAGCTAATTTGGGACGGGGCTTTTTTAGCTACCCAATCCAGTCCGCATTCCGCCGCAACTGATGAGGGGGTGTGGTTAGGCGACAGGCTTTGCGCGGCGTATGGCCGGGAACAGCACGGTGATGGCGAGGATGACGCCCACGACGGCAATCGTGCCGCCCGCGTAGCCGATCCAGGCGATACCGGGGCCCGACGCCACGGCTCCGCCGATCGCGGTGCCCGTGCCGATACCAAGGTTAAACAGGCCCGAGAAGATCGACATGGCGACGGCCGACGAGTCCGCCGGCGTGTACTTGATGAGCTCGGCCTGAAACGCCACGTTAAAGGCCGTGGCGCAGCAGCCCCATAGTGCGCAGACGGCAAGCACCAACACGAGTGCCGAGGCTGCGGGGGCCATAAGCAGCAGAGCCACCGGCACGCCGGAGAGCGTGATAGCCAAGAACGGGAAGCGATGCCCATCGAACAGGCGGCCAAACAGCCAGCTTCCGAGCAGACCAGAACAGCCAAACGCCGTCAGCGTCATGGTGATGGCGCCCGCATCGACGTGTGCGACCTGCGCCAGGAAGGGCTCGATATAGCTGTAGCTTGCGTAATAGCCGGTCGCCATAAAGACCGTGACCGCGTAGAGCGCGATCAGGAACGGGTTCTTGAGCAGCTCGGGCAGCTGCTTAACGGTAAAGCGCTCACCCGCCGGCATGGCCGGAAACACCGCGGCCTGGTACACCACCGCGGCGGCAGAGAAGGCCCCGACCGCGGCGAACGTCATGCGCCAGCCCACGGCCAGGCCGATGGCACGACCGAGGGGCAGGCCGAAAATCTGCGCGATAGACGAGCCCGTGGCGATCATGCTGATGGCGAGCGCCCCGTGGCGGGCGTCAACCAGGCGCGAGGCCATAATCGAGGCGACCGACCAGAACACGGCATGTGCGCAAGCGACCACCAGGCGCGCACAGACCAGGATGGGATATGTCGGTGCCACAGCAGACAGGAACTGACCCAGAGAAAACACGGCGAGCACGCCGAGCAGCATACGCTTGAACTCAAAGCGCGAGGCAAACACCATGAGTGGCAGCGACAGCAGCATGACGCCCCAGGCATAGACCGAAATCATGATGCCGGCTTGGGCCTCGGTGAGCGAGAACGACGCGGCGATATCAGTCAGAAGGCCGATGGGCATAAACTCCGACGTGTTGAACACGAACGCGCAACAGGCGAGCCCGATAAGCGGGAGCCACTGCTTGAGCGAGATGCCATCTTGCTTTGTTTGAGCCATATAGGAAAACCTCTCCGATTATCTTGAGCGGTGGGCGATTATATAGCAACGGCCCCGCATCCGTCAGTACAGATGCAGGGCCGAAAACAATTCGATACACAGAGGTTGCGCCGTCAATACATAACTAAGCCAACCCCAGCAATATGCCCGCCGAATGCACGACAAATGCCACGATCCAGGCGACTATCACTTGAAACGCGAACACGGCCACGGCATAGCGCGCGCCCAACTCGCTCTTGACGGCGCCGATTGCCGCCACACAAGGCGGGTACAGCAGTGTAAAGACCAGGAACACGTAGGCGGTAAACGGCGAGAACATGGTCGACAGTGCCGCGGGCGAGGTTGTACCCAAAAGCACCGTGAGGGTCGAGATAACGCTCTCCTTGGCGATAAGTCCAGTAACAAGCGCCGTGGATGCACGCCAGTCGCCAAACCCAAGCGGCGTCAGCGCCGGTGCGATAATGCTACCCAGACCGGCAAGTAGGCTCTGCGACTGATCGGCGACCACATTAAAGCGAATGTCGAACGTCTGAAGGAACCAGATGACCACGGTAGCGGCAAAGATAATGGTAAAGGCCTTGGTAATAAAGTCCTTGGCCTTATCCCATGCCAGCATCACCGTCGTCTTGACGCTCGGTAGGCGGTAATTGGGAAGCTCCATGATAAACGGCACCGGGTCGCCCTTAAATGCCGTGCGGTTAAGCACCAAAGCCGCGATGCAACCAACCGCAATGCCGATCAGATAAAGCGAGACCATAGCGGGAACCGTCGCCTGTGGGAAAAACGCCCCGCACAGCAGACCGTAGACCGGCAGCTTGGCCGAGCAGCTCATGAACGGCGTGAGCATGACGGTCATCTTGCGGTCGTGCTCGGACGGCAACGTGCGGGTCGACATGATAGCCGGCACGGTGCAGCCAAAACCGACGAGCATGGGCACGAAGCTGCGACCCGACAGGCCAAAGCGGCGCAGCACCTTATCCATGACAAAGGCCACGCGCGCCATGTAGCCCGAGTCCTCCAAAATGGAGAGGAACAAGAAGAGCACGACGATAATCGGCAGGAAGGTGAGCACGCTGCCCACGCCTGTGAGCACGCCGTCGACAGCCAGCGAGCGCACCACGTCGTTGGTGCCGAACGCTTTGAGGCCCGCATCGGCCGAAGCGATGATGGCAGCGATGCCGTCCTCCAAGAGTCCCTGCAGCGCTGCGCCGATCACGCCAAACGTCAGCCAAAAGACGAGGCCCATAATTACCAGGAACGCCGGAATGGCCGTGTAGCGACCCGTCAGGATGCGGTCGATCTTGACGGAACGCACGTGCTCGCGGCTCTCGTGCGGCTTGACGACGCAGCGCCCGCACACGTCGCCGATAAAGCTAAAGCGCATATCGGCCAGCGCGGACAGGCGGTCGGTGCCGGCCTCGCCCTCCATCTGGGAAATAATGTGCTCGATGGCGTCGAGCTCGTTGCGGTCCAGGTGAAGCGCCTCCGTCACCAGCTCGTCGCCCTCAACCAGCTTGGTCGCCGCAAAACGCACCGGGATATGCGCCGTCACGGCATGGTCCTCGATAAGGTTGGCGATACCGTGGATGCAGCGGTGCAGGGCTCCGCCGTCCGGGCCATCGGGCGCACAGAAGTCCAGGCGACCGGGGCGCTCACGGAACCGCGCCACGTGCAAGGCATGATCCACCAACTCGCCGATGCCCTCGTTGCGGGCAGCGCTAATGGGGACAACAGGCACGCCCAACAGGCTCTCGAGCAGGTTGACGTCCACGGCGCCGCCGTTGGCCGTCACCTCGTCCATCATGTTGAGCGCGATGACCATGGGGCGATCGAGCTCCATAAGCTGCAGCGTTAGGTACAGGTTGCGTTCAATATTAGTAGCGTCGATGATGTCGATGATGGCGTCGGGATGCTCGTCCAGGATAAACTGGCGGCTCACAATCTCTTCGCCCGTGTACGGCGACAGGGAGTAAATGCCGGGCAGGTCGGTAACGCTTGCCTCGGGATGGTTGCGGATGGTGCCGTCTTTGCGGTCGACCGTCACGCCGGGAAAGTTACCGACGTGCTGGTTGGAGCCCGTCAGTTGGTTGAACAGCGTGGTCTTGCCGCAGTTTTGGTTGCCGGCGAGGGCAAAGTGCAGCGGCGCGCCCTCGGGCACGGCCGTCTTTGCCGCGCGGGGCGAATACGTCCCCTCGCCGAGGGCCGGGTGCTCCGTTGTGCCAATAGCGGCGTTCACGCGCGGACCCGTATCGGTGTCGTGGATGCCCACGAGCTCAATGCGAGCGGCATCGTCCTTGCGCAGCGTCAGCTCGTAGCCACGCAGACGAATCTCGAGCGGGTCGCCCATAGGGGCGTACTTCATCATGGTGACTTCGGTGCCCGGCGTTAGACCCATGTCCAAAATATGCTGTCGGAGTGCCTGATCGTCCGATGCCACCGATGCGACAACGGCGTCCTTTCCAATCTCGAGTGTATCGAGCTTCACGTCCGTGTTCCTCCCCCGGCGCCCACAGGGCGTTGTTTTTATGTTCACCGTGGCTAACCGTTTGCCATGGCTAACCATTTTTAACCATGCATGATAGCGCGAACATGCAACGATGTTCAATCGACAGATCGGTGCAAGGACCGTCCCCAAGTGCCGGCACAAAAGGAACGTCCCCGAGTGCCAAGTGCCGCAAGAGTGTCCCTTTCGACTAGTCGCTTAAGAACGTCCCCAATGACTACCTCGATGTTCTTGGAACCGACAGCGAAAACCCGCCAGAGCGAGCAAGGTGCCTTGAAACGAGGCGGCATTGACCTTCTGGTTATGCCGCCGAAGTTGAAAGGCAGATTGCCGCCCTAGCGGACTTGCAGCGTCGAGCAGTTACGGCGTTTGGTAAAACGCCGTAACTAAAACCCGTGACGCTCGAGGAAGCGGAAGGCTAGACGAATCCAAGGACGGACCGCCACCTGCTTGTCCTCGTTGTCGACTGCGGTGTTGGCGTTGCCGAGCGAAAGGCCGTGGCCGCCCTGGTCAAAGACGTGCATCTCGCATGCGACGCCCTCCTCGGCCATGCGCTGCGCAAACGGGTAGACCTGCGCGATCGGCGCCGTCTTGTCGTCGGACACGCCCCACACAAAGGTCGGCGGCATCTGGCGCGAAACATGCGTGGTGGGGCAGATGTCGGCCAAGTGTTCGTCGGTTGCCTCACCGCCCGTCACCATCGACAGGTAGTCGTTAAGCAAATCACGTCCCGTCTTGCCGCCCGTCTTGGGCACGCGCAGGTCAATGCGCGGATCGCGCGTCTGCATGTCGCGCACATAGGCAAGGTCGAGCAATGGATAGCCCAGCACCACGGCATCGGGGCGAATATCATCCGGACGCACCCCGGCAAGCGCCGCAAAGGGACCGGTCTTCCACTGCGTTGCTAACGAGGCACAAATCATGCCGCCCGCCGAAAAGCCCACGACGCACACGCGCTTGGGGTCGACATGCCATTCGTCGGCATTAGCGCGCACCGTGGCGACCATCTTGGCAAGATCGGCCTGCGGGTGCGGAAAACTCACGTCGCCCGTGCCGCTTGTCACATAGTTGAGCACAAAAGCCTGGTACCCGTGATCCAAAAACGCAAACGCCACCGGATCTTGCTCATGCGGAGCGATGTGCGTAAACGCGCCTCCGCCGCAGATGATCGCTGCCGGGCGACGACCATTAGGCTTATCAGGCAGCGGCTCGGCGCCCAAATAGGTAAACGTCGCCGGATACTCCTCAGTCGGCTCCTCGCCCCACAGCGCATGACTCTCGATAATCAATTGGTGCTCCCTTCGCGCAATTCGTGCGCACTATTTTTTCGTCCTCAAGCGTACCCCAGTTGGACCCACGGCGCAGAAACACTCCCGCAATAAGTTCCCTTTCAACTGATATATCACATAATCCCAGCTCAGCACTATCGTTTCACAGCGTAAAATAGGGACGCTGACCGTGCCGGGAAACACATACGTAACGTTTCCGGCTACATTACACGCGTGCAACAGGCGCGCTTGATACGTTGGAGGCAACTATGGGTCTGCTCGATTCGCTCAAGTCCACGTTCACTTCGTCGGGCGAGGCGTCCGTTCCGCCCTCAGCAAGCTTCGCTACCCGCGAAGGCGTCATCTATGCCCCTGTCAACGGCGTACTCGTCAATCTGGACGAGGTTCCCGATGAGACCATCGCCGCGGGCATGCTCGGTCAGGGCTATGGCATCGAGCCCATCACCGGCACCATCTATGCGCCCGCCAACGGCCGCATCGGCGCCACCACCGTCACCAACCACTCCATCGGCATGATCACCGAGGACGGTCTTCGCGTGTTCATCCATGTTGGCCTGGGCACCGTGGAAATGAACGGCAAGGGTTTTGCCCGCTTTGTCGAGATGGGCGATGTGGTCAAGGCAGGCCAGCCGCTCATCAGCTTCGACCGCGAGGCTATTAAGGCCGCCGGTCACGAGGACATCGTGACCGTCATCGTCTCCGAGCTCGATCGTCTTAAGAGCATCGACCATGTCGGCGAGTCTGGAACGCTTATCGGCGGCAACCCGCTCGTCAAGCTTGGCGACCCACTGCTGGTAGCCAAGACCAAGTAGCCAGGCCCCGTGCCACACAGCCAAAAGGCACCTCGTCAAGCGCCCGCGACCATTTGGCCGCGGGCGCTTTTCGTTTGAAAAACCATCCCGCCAATGCCTTATCTGTATAGCCCAAATGAGCCGAGCTGCTAGAATATCGAACTGTATGGATAACTATCATTCAACCGCTATGGGAGGATACGTGAACCGCACCAAAATCGCGCAGCTCTATGCCGATGCCGAGTCGCTCGGCGGCCAGACCGTCACTGTCGCCGGCTGGGTCAAGTCCGTCCGCGACATGAAGAACTTTGGCTTTGTTACGCTCAACGACGGCAGCTGCTTCCGCGACCTGCAGGTCGTCATGAACCGCGAGGCGCTCGACAACTACGACGAAATCGCCCACCAAAACGTCTCGGCCGCACTCATTTGCACTGGCACCGTCAAACTGACCCCCGATGCGCCCCAGCCCTTCGAGCTTTCTGCCACCTCCATCGAGGTCGAGGGCACGAGCGCCCCGGATTACCCGCTGCAGAAGAAGCGCGCAACCGTCGAGTTCCTGCGCACCCAGCAGCACCTGCGCCCGCGCACTAACCTGTTCCGCGCCGTGTTCCGCATCCGCTCTGTCGCGGCTGCCGCCATCCACCGGTTCTTCCAGGAGCAGGGCTTTGTCTACGTCAACACCCCCATCATCACCACGAGTGACTGCGAGGGTGCCGGCGAGATGTTCCGCGTGACCACGCTCGACCCCAAAAATCCGCCCCTCACCGAGTCCGGCGAGGTCGACTGGAGCCAGGACTTCTTTGGTAAGCATGCGAGCCTCACCGTGTCCGGTCAGCTCAATGCCGAGAACTTTGCCATGGCCTTTGGCGACGTGTACACCTTTGGCCCCACCTTCCGCGCCGAAAACTCCAACACCACGCGTCACGCCGCCGAGTTTTGGATGATCGAGCCCGAGATGGCCTTTGCCGACCTTAACGACTACATGGATAACGCCGAGGCCATGCTCAAGTACGTCCTTAAGGACGTTATGGCCACCTGCCCCGACGAGCTCAACATGCTCAACAAGTTTGTGGACAAGGGCCTGATCGAGCGCCTGGACCACGTGGCAAACTCCGACTTTGCCCGCGTTACCTACACCGAGGCCGTCGAGATCCTGGAGCAGGCCGTCGCCGCCGGCCACAAGTTTGACTATCCCGTGAGCTGGGGCATCGACCTGCAGACCGAGCACGAGCGTTTCCTGACCGAAGAGCACTTTAAGCGCCCGACCTTCGTAACCGACTACCCTGCCGAGATCAAGGCGTTCTACATGCGCATGAACGAGGACGGCAAGACCGTCGCCGCCGCCGACTGCCTGGTTCCCGGTATCGGCGAGATTATCGGCGGCTCCCAGCGCGAGGAGCGCCTGGATCTGCTCGAGGCCCGCATCAAGGATCTGGGCATGAATCCCGAGCAGTACAAGTACTACCTTGACCTGCGCCGCTACGGTTCCTGCAAGCACGCCGGCTACGGTCTGGGCTTCGAGCGCTTGGTGATGTACCTCACCGGCGTGGGCAACATCCGCGACGTCCTGCCGCACCCGCGTACCGTGGGCAACGCCGACTTCTAATCGCCACAGCGCCACCCAGCGCGTTACAGCACATCGCGTCAGCGCCTCTCGGCAAGCCGAGGGGCGCTTTTTTCAACAGCATCCGTCAAGCTTTTGGCAAGTTTTTGGTTAGTTGAGCAGGGCTGTTGAAAACTCGACCCGCCGCTTGCCGACAACTACCGACCGCCCAGAGCGCCTTGCGCCCCTAGGCAAGCCCCGCGTCCTAGGCTCCGTACCGTCGCCACCCAAAATGGAAAGGACGTGGGCGTTATGACCGAAGCCGTTGTTGAAAACTATGAGACCACGACCAGAGGCGCCGCCTCGATGGCGGCCTATCGCGCCGTGCGCATCCTGCAGCTCTTGAGCGAAAACACCGGCGAAGACAAGGCATTGCTTTCCGATGAGTTAATCGAGCACCTCGCCCACCCCGATGACCCCACCCGCATGCCCATCTCGGCGGCGCGGCGCAGCATCTACACCTCGATATCCGCGCTTCGTCACGCCGGATACGAAATCGACTACAAACGCGGCGTGGGCTACAAACTTCTTACCCGCCCGCTCACCGATGAAGAGATCATCCGGCTCCACGGCATGGTCATGCGCAACCGCTCCACGCCTATCGCTATCCGCAAGAGCATGGCGCAGCATTTAGTTGCCATGGCGAGTGCCGACGTTCGCGACTACCTCGATACACCCGAACCCGCTCCAAGCGCAAGCAGCAAGGCTACCAAGGCAACACGCACGCCCATCAAGCGCATCGACACGTGCGAGCTCATCGAGCAGGCCATCGACCACGGAACGACCGTCAGCTTTGATATCTCGAGCACCCTCGCCCGTGGCGAAACCGAAGCGGTGCGGATGACGCTCCGACCCTTTGCCATCAGGCAGCGCGATGGCATCTCGTATCTGCTGGGAACGGTCTACAACGCCCGAGGCACCGACGATACGCTGCGCACCGTCGAGATCACCCGTATGAGAAACGTCAGCACGCGCCTCCTTGACGGCAAGAAACTCTTTGCCGCCCTGGACGAGGATGATGACGCCGTCTCCGCCGCATAAGCATCTCCGTCACCCATTCGACTACCCGTACCGCCTATCCGGTTCTGTATTAAAAAACCCGCCAGGCTGTTGTAAAAATGGACATCGGCGTTACTATAGTTCCACTTGCACTTTGTCCCAGTGCAGTGTTTCCAGCCATTTTTATACTGGGGGTAATGATATGAAGGACATCACCATCAGCCGCAGGAGCCTTCTGGTCTCCGCCGGCCTGCTCGCGCTCGCCCCGCTCGCCGGATGCGGCGGCAACTCTGGTTCCGGCTCTGCTGCCGCCGGTTCCGACTACACCATCGGCGTTCTGCAGCTCACCGAGCACTCCGCACTCGATGCCGCCAACAACGGCTTTGTCAAGGCCATCAAGAAAAGCGGCCTTAAGGTCAAGATCGACCAGAAGAACGCCCAGAACGACCAGTCCACGTGTAAGTCCATCGCCGACAAGTTCGTGGGCGATGGCGTCGACCTGATCTACGCCATCGCCACGCCCGCCGCACAGGCTGCTGCCGGTGCCACGGCGGATATCCCCATCGTGGGCTGCGCCATCACCGACTACGCCGCCTCCGGCCTGGTCCAGGACAACGACAGGCCCGGCACCAACGTCACCGGCGCCTCCGACCTTACCCCGGTCGCCGAGCAACTCGAGATGATGCAGAAGGTCCTGCCCGACGTAAAGAAGGTCGGCCTGCTCTACTGCACCGCCGAGTCCAACTCCGACGTCCAAATCAAGGCCGCCAAGAAGGAACTCGACAAGCTTGGCCTGGAGTACACCGACTTCACCGTCTCGAGCTCCAACGAGATCCAGTCCGTCGTCGAGTCCGCCGTGGGCAAGGTCGACGCGCTCTACTCCCCCACCGACAACACCATCGCCGCGGGCGCTTCGCAGGTCGGTCAGATCTGCAAGGAGAACAAGCTCCCCTTCGTTACCGGCGAGGAGGGCATGTGCAAGGCCGGCGGTCTGTTCACCCTCTCCATCAACTATGAGGACCTGGGCTATGCCGCGGGCGAGATGGCCGTTAAGATCCTGAAGGGCGAGGCCAAGCCCGAGGATATGGCTATCGAGCACCTCTCGAGCAAGGACTTGGTCGTCGTCAAGAACGACGAGATGGCCGAGGTGCTGGGCATCGACCTTTCCGCCCTGGACGAGTAGCACCATGCGCCATAACGCATCTAGGGTTCGTTCTCGCGCCATAGCTGCGTTATTCAATATCTGAGTCCTTGGGGCGAACGCTAAAGACCGGCGTTCGCCCTGCTTGTTTCGGATGAGACAAAACAACCGTCCGCAGCTCTTTTATACATTGTTACCGCTATTATGGAACATCACGTGTCCACCCTATCCTAGGAGGTATGAAGCATGCTCATTGCATTGCAGGGCGCCGTTTCGCAGGGCGTCCTCTGGGGCATTATGGTGCTTGGCGTGTTTATCACGTTCCGCCTGCTCGACATCCCCGATATGACCTGCGACGGCAGCTTTGCCCTCGGCGGCTGCGTCTGCGCCGTACTCATCGTCAACAATAACGTCGACCCGCTGCTCGCCGTGCTGGCCGGCATGTGCGCCGGCGCCATCGCAGGCGCGGTCACGGGCATTCTGACCACCGTCTTCGAGATTCCCGCGATCCTCGCCGGAATCCTCACCCAGATCAGCCTGTGGTCCGTCAACCTGCGCATCATGGGCAAATCCAACACGCCCATCCTTGCCAAGGGCACCATCTTCTCGTCTGTTAGCAACATGACGGGCCTGCCGCAGTCCACCGTTGCCATCATCTTGGGCATCCTGCTCGCCGTGGCCATCGTTGCCATCCTGTACTGGTTCTTTGGTACCGAGATCGGCTCGGCGCTTCGCGCCACCGGCAACAACGAGTACATGATCCGCGCCTTGGGCGTTAACACCAACTCCACCAAGATGATCGCTCTCGTGCTCTCCAACGCCCTCATCGGCCTTTCGGGTGCGCTTATCTGCCAGAGCCAAAAGTATGCCGACATTGGCATGGGCACAGGCGCCATCGTTATCGGCCTTGCCGCCATCGTCATCGGCGAGGTGCTCGGTCGCCTGCTACCCGGCGGACTCACGCAGTTTAGCGTCCGTCTTGCCTCCGCCGTCTTTGGCTCCGTGGTGTACTTCCTTATCCGCGCCATCGTGCTGCAGCTGGGCATGGACGCCAACGACATGAAGCTGCTCTCCGCCGTGATCGTGGCCGTGGCCCTGTGCGTGCCCGTGGTTTGGGAGCGCTATAAGCTCCGCAGCTCCTACACGAAGGGAGATGAGGCAGATGCTTAAGCTCTCACACGTCAAGAAGACCTTTAACAAGGGCACCGTCACCGAGAAGCGCGCGCTCACCGGCGTCGACCTCACCCTTAACGACGGCGACTTTGTAACCGTGATTGGCGGCAACGGCGCCGGCAAGTCCACGCTGCTCAACATGATCGCCGGCGTGTATCCGCTCGATTCGGGCGTTATCGAGCTCGACGGCACCGATATCTCGCGCCTGGGCGAGTCGCAGCGCGCCAAGTACCTGGGCCGTGTGTTCCAGGACCCCATGCGCGGCACCGCAGCCGACATGCAGATCGCCGAGAACCTGGCCCTCGCCAAGCGCCGCGGCCAGCATCGCGGTCTTTCGTGGGGCGTCACCAAGGCCGAGAAGGACGAGTACGTTGAGCTGCTCAAGCGTCTGGACCTTGGTCTGGATACGCGCCTCAACGCTAAGGTCGGCCTGCTCTCGGGTGGCCAGCGCCAGGCACTCACCCTGCTGATGGCCACGCTCACCAAGCCGCGCCTGCTGCTGCTCGACGAGCACACGGCGGCCCTCGACCCCAAGACGGCATCGAAGGTGCTCAACCTGACCGAGGAAATCGTCGACGAGAACCACCTGACCACACTCATGGTCACACACAACATGAACGACGCCATCCGTCTGGGCAACCGTCTGATCATGATGCACGAGGGCCACGTGATCTACGATGTGGCAGGCAACGAGAAAAAGTCGCTCACCGTCGCCGACCTGCTGCAGAAGTTCGAGGAGGTCTCGGGCGGCGAGCTCGCCAACGACCGCATGCTGCTAAGCTAACGACTTAGAAAACCACCACAAAGGGGACAGGCACCTTTGTGGTGGTTTTTGTTAAGGACTAAGGAGACTGCCATGAAAAGATTCGTCCCCCGCCTTGCGTTAACCGCCGCGCTGCTTGCCGGCGTGTTCGCTGGCGCACCCAGCCTCGCCCTTGCGAGCAATCTGCCCCAGGCGATCAACGACTCCGTGACCGTCATGCACACCAACGATATCCACGGCAGTTACAAGTACAGCTACAACGCAAGCAAGGGCACCGACACTGTGGGCTTTGACGGACTGGCAGTCCTCTATAGTGCCCAGGGCAACGCCCCCGATCTTCTGCTCGATGCTGGTGACACCTTCCATGGACAGTCCTTCGCCACCATGAGCGAGGGCAAAAGCATCGCCGAGCTCATGGACACCTTCTATGCCGACGGCTACGACGCGACCACGCCGGGCAACCACGACTGGAGCTACGGCGCGGACAAGCTCCGCGCCATGACCGGCCACAGCACCACCGGCACGCCCTTCGCCATGCTTTGCGCGAATGCAACGTCCTCGAACGGCGTATGGAGCTCGAGCATCACCAAGACGCTCAACCGCACTTGGAAGGACGGCGAGGACAGTTCCACGTTTAACTACAAGATTAAGGTCGGCGTCGTCGGAGCCATGGATGAGTCGCTAGGTTCCTCGCTGCGCGCGGACCTGGTCGCGGGCACCAGCTTCTCGAGTGCCGCGAACGCCATCAATGCCGAGGCGGAGCAGCTGCGCAAGGAGGGCTGCGATGTTGTTGTGTGTATCGCGCACACGCTCGACGCCAAGACCTTTGCCACGCGGCTCCGTGGCGTCGATGCCCTTATCGCAGGCCACGAGCACATCAACCTTAACGAGAAGGTGACGGGAGCCGACGGCAAGACAATCCACGTTGTCGAGGCGGGCAGTGCCTTTGCCGAGGTGGGACTGCTTTCCGTCCCCTACGAGTACGACACCAAGGGCACCGAAAGCACCGACGATGACACGGTGGCGGTATACGCAGGCAAAAGCGACGAGAAGCTCTATACCGCCAAGGACGTAAACGTTCTTTTGACCGACCCCAACAAGGGCTCCACCTATCAGAGCATCCTTGATGAGGTCAGCAACAACAAGATCAAGCCGCTCGACGATGCCTTTAGCGCCGCATCGAGCGAGGTGCTCGGCACGAGCTCTACCAATTATTTCTACGGCGAGGACGCCGCAGGCACGCATGGTTGGGAAATGGTGCGCACCACCGATTTCCGTCCCAGCAAGAAGGGCGACACCACCAAGACCCAGACCATCGGACATGTGATCTGCGGCTCCTATCTTGACCTGACGGGCGCAGACCTTGCCATCGAGAACGCGGGCGGCATCCGCGGCGGCATCGCGGCGGGCAATGTGACCGCCGGCAACGTCATCGCTATCTCGCCCTACGGCAACACCGTGGAGACCTGGACCATGACCGGTGCGGACTTCCTGGCAGCGCTCGAGCACTCGCTGCAGATCAGTGACGAGTGCAATCACAGCTACGAGCTTCAGCAAGCCTACGTGGCGGCCGGCCACACCGAGCAGGAGGCGCAAGACATGTACAAGTGGCGCGACGACTCCGGCAGTGTCCTTTCCTTCGGCGGCATCAACGTGACAATCGATTGGACGCAGTCCGAAGGCAAGCGCATCGTGAGTGCCACACTCACCAAGGATGGCAGCACGCTCGACCCCGCCAAGACCTATACCGTCGCCACCAACAACTACATCATCACCAACACGACCGACTTCCCCACCTTCGCAAACGCCACCAAGCACACCGAGTGGGGTACCTGCGAGTCAGCACTAAGGGCGCTGATCGGGCAGAACAGCTGGGAGAGCAAGATGGCCTCGCTCGCGGGCACCATCAGCTTTGGCTCCGCCGCCGTGGACCCCACGCCCACACCGGCCCCGACGCCTGAGCCCTCGCCTCAGACGGATACGACGACCACGAAGGTCATCACCAAGAAGACGACCGGTAAGCTCGCCGCAACGGGAGACCGCACGCTGGCTATGGTCGGCGCATGCCTCATCGGCGGCATCGTCATCATCATTCTCGGCATTATCTGGAAGCGTCGACGCTAAGCTACACCGCCGGGCCTTGCAGGCCCGCCGTGCAAACCTTATATCGAGCACAGAAGCCCGTCAGAATTTGATCGGACGGGCTTCTTGGTGGGTATCATGGTTGGACGATCATGAGGAGGTTTCCCTACATGGAATTGTTTGAGCCAATTCTTCATTTCTTTGCACAACGATGGGTCCACAACATCATCTGGGCCGGCATCTTGGCCATCGGCACCGCCGTTGCCGCCAAAGTCGCGTCCAAGACCCTGCACCACCTGCTTAACCGCGACGATAACCCACTCCCTTCATCGAGCATCTTCATCAACATCGCGCGCGCCGTCATCTGGATGATCGGCGGCAGCTTTATCCTCGACAACTGTTTTGGCATCAACGCAAACGCACTCGTCGCCGCTCTTGGCGTCGGCGGCATCGCCATCTCGCTCGGCTTTCAGGACACTCTCTCAAACCTTATCGGCGGCATGCAAGTGACGTTTATGGGCATCATCAAGCCCGGCGACAATATCGAGGTCGGCGGCGTATCCGGCGTGGTCCAAGACATCACCTGGCGCCACACGACCATCGAAGATGCCTGTGGACAGACCATCATTGTGCCCAACTCCAACATCTCCAAGAACACACTCGTGCATCTGATGCCCTTTGGGCGCGTGGCCGTGCCCGTTGCCGTAAAGGACACGTCTAAATGGGCTTCCCTTGACGCGCTGGCAGACGAGCTCACGAGCGCAACCAAAACGGCCGTCTCGCCCATCTCGGGCTTTGATAAGGAGCCCTACGTGCTCTTTAGCGAGATCGGCGACTTTGGCATCAAAGGAAAGATTATCTTTATCGTCAGCGACGACAGCACCACTTTCACCGCTGCCGACGCCTGCATCCGCGCCATCGCCCCCATCATTGCCTAAACCACCACAAAGGGGACAGGCACCTTTGTGGTGGTTTTCATTCGTGGTACCATGGTATATATAGTTGTTTAAACGACTAAGGGAGTAGACACCATGGAAGAGGCCTATCGTCAAGCACGCAAGCGCGGCGAGCAGGGACGCCGTCGCGCCATCAGCCAAAGCGAGCACCCGTACCTTACGGACCTCGATAGCCTGGTTGCTCAGCTCTCCTTAGGTCAGCGAGAGAACGTCGGCCTGCGGGATATTCCGCTCGAAATGGTCGCCGGTACGGTTACCAAGGGCCGCCAGTCCGCCTTTTCGTGCAACTTTATGCCCCTGCTGCCGTTTAACACCGAGTTCGCCCGCAAGTGGTCCAACCTCTACGACATCCAGGTGACCGAGGGCTATCGCGATCCCGTCATCGTAACCGAGTTCATGCATCGGTTTTACGTCCAAGAGGGCAACAAGCGCGTCAGTGTCCTCAAATTCCTGGACGCCCCAACGGTTTCCTCCAAGGTCACCCGTCTCTACCCCGGCAAATGGGATTCCGTCGAAAGCCGCCTGTACGGTGAGTTCTGTGCGTTTTGGCACGTCTGTCCCCTATACGAGATCGAGTTCTCGCGCGAGGGAAGCTACGAGACGCTCGCCAAGATGCTCGGTCAGAACCTTATCGAAAAATGGCCGCAGAAAAAGGTCGACTACCTGCGCCACACCTTCCTGCTCTTTAAGCGCGCCTACCTTCGCGCAGGTGGCGACCATCTGGACATTACGCCCGCCGACGCCATGCTCGTCTACCTCAATGTGTACAACCAGGACCGCCTGCTGGATACGCCGACGGATATCGTCGTTAACCGCCTGTGCAAGATTTGGCGCGAGCTGGTCATTGCCGGCAAAAGTGACGAGGACAAGGTCGATCTTGTCGAAGCCCCTCAACCCAACGAGGAAGAGTCGCCCGCCAAGTCCACCTCCGGCGTGCTCAACTTCTTTATGGGCAAGACCGTCTACTCGGCGACCAATCCCCTGCGCATCGCCTTTATCCACGAATTCCCCTGTGCGACATCGAGCTGGGTCAGCCTGCACGATCAAGGGCGCCAATATCTTGACGAGCACTTTGGCGGCATCGTGCGCACCGAGGCGTTCGAAAACTGCCACGATCCGGACGTGTTCTACGCCGCCGTGGAAACGGCTGTCATACATGGAGCAAACGTCATTTTCTCGACCTCGCACCGCCTGATGGAATACACGCTCAGGGCTGCCGTCGAGTATCCTCAGGTGCGATTCCTCAACTGCTCTATCGGCCTTCCCCACCAAAGCGTCCGTTCGTACTTTGGCAAGATGTACGAGGCCAAATTTCTCTTGGGCGCCCTTGCCGCCAGCATGGCGGACAACCACCGCATCGGTTACCACGCGTCGGTCTTCGCCTCGGGCGCGCTCAGCGAGATCAACGCCTTTGCGATTGGCGCCTCGCTGCTCGACCCCCGTGCGCAAATTATCCTGACCTGGGGCGATGTGCCCGCCGGAGGCCTTGCCGAGGCCATGTGCCGCGAAGGTGTGAGCGTCATGACCGGCGCCGACATGTCAAAGTCACTCGAAGACCCCACGGCCTACGGACTCCACCGTCTGGTCGAAGGCAAGGCTGTCGGCATTGCCATGCCGGTATGGAACTGGGGCCGATACTACGAGCTTATCGTGCGAAGCCTGCTGCATGGCACCTGGGATGAGACCAGTGACGACAGCCAGGTTCGCGCCGTCAACTACTGGTACGGCATGAGCTCAGGTGTTATCGACATCCGTTATGCTCCGGGCCTACCCTACCAGACGCGCAAGCTTGTTCAGCTACTCCGCAATGGCATCGTCGAGGGCTCCATCAATCCATTTGGCGGCGAGCTCCATAGCCAAGACGGCGTGGTGCAGATTGAGGGCTTTCCCCCACTGCCGAGCACGCAGATTGTCGAGATGAATTGGCTGGCGGACAACGTGGTGGGCACCATTCCGCAGCTCGACGATGAGCCGGGGGTTACCGCCCTATGAAGATCCTTGCCATAGCAGATACCGAAGAACGATGCCTTTGGGAGTGCTTTCGCAAGGAGCGCCTTGAGGGTGTCGACCTGATTCTGTCTGCCGGCGACCTGGACCCGGACTATCTTGAGTTTTTGGTCACGGTCATCAACAAACCGCTCATCTACGTCCGCGGCAACCACGATGACCGCTACGCACGTCATGCACCGGGCGGCTGCATCTGTGTCGAAGACACCGTGTACGTGTATCGCGGCGTTCGCATTGCGGGGCTTGGCGGCTCCATGCGCTACCGAGATGGCGCCAACATGTACACCGAACGCGAGATGGCCAAGCGCGTGCGCAAGCTGTCCCACAAAGTGAGGATGGTCGGCGGCTGCGACATCTTGCTCACCCATGCGCCCGCCGCCGGCGTGGGCGATCTGGATGATCTACCGCATCGAGGATTCGAATGCTTTAACACGGCACTCGAATCCTGGAATCCGGACTACATGGTGCACGGGCATGTGCACCAAAGCTACGGTTGCGATTTTCAGCGCGAGCGTCAGCACGCATGCGGGGCAACGATCATCAACGCCTGCGGCTATACGCAGTTTGAACTCGACGAGACGCGCTACCCCATCCGTGGCTGGCAAGCAGCCTGGCTCAATTCGCAAACCATGCGCCGCGAGCTCAAGCGCCACGAGGCCATCGAGTCCTCGACCGCCAGAACCCCCTGGTAACCACCACAAAGGGGACAGGCACCTTTGTGGTGGTTCCGGACTCTCGACGCTATAGGGCGGCGATGACCTTATCGCCCATCTGAGCGGTGCGGAGGATCTTTTCGGCAGGGGTGTTGGCGTCGGCGATGTCGCGGGTACGCCAATCCTCGTCGAGCACATGGGCCACGGCATTTTCGACTAAGACGGCCTGCTCGCCCATGTCGAGCGCGTACGTGAGCAGCATTGCCGCCGACAGGATCTGTGCGAGCGGATTGGCAATACCGAACCCTGCGATATCGGGCGCGCTGCCAGCGCTCGGCTCGAACAGCGAAACGCCGTCGCCCAGCGAAGCAGAGGCGAGCATGCCGAGCGAGCCCGTAATCTGTGCAGCATCGTCGGAGAGAATGTCGCCGAACATGTTCTCCGTAACTACGACGTCAAAGTCGCCCGGTCGGTTGATGAGCTGCATAGCGGCGTTATCGACGAGCAGGTCTTCGAGCTGCACATCGGGGCACTCTTCATCATGCACGCGATGCACGACCTCGCGCCACATGCGGCTCGTCTCCAGCACGTTGCGCTTATCCACACTCGTCACGTCACCGCGACGCTTGCGGGCCGCTTCGAACGCTTGACGGGCAATGCGCTCCACCTCGAACTCGCGGTACTCCATCACATCGACCGCACGCTGGCCCGCAGCGCCATTAGCGCCCGCGCCGTCCTCGTCGTAGAAACGATCGTGCTTGCCAAAGTAAATGCCGCCGGTAAGCTCGCGGCGTGGGGCCGCCGGATCGGTCGAATCCCACTTAGGGCCACCGACTGATGCTAGCCTCATCCTCGGTCATATGGAGCTTGTCGAGCAGATGGCTGGGGCTTATCCCAGGCCAGTATGGATACGGGGCCTCTGAGCCGTCTTGAGGGCTTCTGCGGCCACTTCGATATCCTAGTCGACCGCACGGGTGAGACTCCATACCGTGCACCGGTCGCCCGCGATCTTGCCAATCTCCTGCACCGAGCGAAAATCGCCGGGGCTCGAGATGGGAAAGCCCGCCTCGATCACATCGACGTTCATGCGCACCAGCTGACGTGCGATAACGATTTTCCCTCAGTATTCATGCTGACGCCGGGAGGCTGCTCCCCGTCGCGCAGCGTAGTGTCAAAGATTGCGATTTTGCGACTCATGATTTCCTCCTGATAGGCCTGAGATACAGATGGCTTTCAGGAGAGATGGAGTGCCCCAAGATAGAAAAATACCCGTGTCGCTCATCACGCCCAAAAGCAGCGGACGATAGCGCACCCGCTATAACTCATCGTTATAGCGAGATTGCAACCCTAGCGCGCTATCCCATCTAGTAGCGCTAGGCCTAGGAGCTGCTGCGTGTTATAGAACATGTCTGGCTCCTTTCAACCTCGGGTATTCACTACATCGCGCTAAAGTGCAACACAGTCGAAACGACGCACAATGGGGATTTTGGAGCAACCGAGGCAAAACCACCACGAAGGTGCCTGTCCCCTTTGTGGCGGTTTTGGCCCGAGATAGCAAGAAACCCGGTCCTGCACGAGGCAGAACCGGGTTTCTTTAGCAATGCTTGCTTTGCTGAGGCAGTAACTAGCAGTTACTCAGCCAGGAAGTCACGCTGGACAGCGGGATCGACCTTGACGCCAGGGCCCATGGTGGAAGACACGGAGATGGACTTGACGTACTTGCCCTTAGCAGAAGAGGGCTTGACGCGCAGGATCTCGGTGTACAGGGCAGCGTAGTTCTCGACGAGCTGCTGCTCAGAGAAGGACTTCTTGCCCAGGGGCACGTGGCAGATGCCGTAGCGGTCGGCGCGGTACTCAACGCGGCCAGCCTTGAGCTCGGAGACCATCTTGGCGACGTCCATGGTCACGGTGCCGAGTTTGGGGTTCGGCATAAGGCCACGGGGACCAAGAATCTTACCGATGCGGCCAACCTTGGCCATCATGTTCGGCGTAGCAATAGCGGCGTCGAAGTTGATCTCGCCCTTCTGGATCTGGGCGACGAGCTCGTCGGAACCGATGATGTCGGCACCGGCGGCCTCGGCCTCGCGGGCCTTCTCGCCCTCGGCGAAGACGGCAACACGAACGGTCTTGCCGGTGCCGTGGGGCAGGGAGATGGAACCACGGATGTTCTGGTCAGCCTTACGAGTATCGATGCCCAGACGGAAGTGGGCCTCGACGGTCTCGTCGAACTTGGCGGTGTCGAGCTCCTTGATGAGCTTGGCAGCCTGAAGGGGGGTGTAGAGCGTGGCGCGGTCGATCTTCTCGGCAGCGGCGTTATAGCTCTTACCATGCTTAGCCATGTGCAATACCTCCTGTGGTTAAACGGGCGTGAGCCCTCCCACATCGTATCGTGTGCCCTATTGCACACATATAACGGGCGCCCCGGTCGGAACACCCGTCATTACCTAAAGAAATCGCTACTCAGCGATGGTGACGCCCATGGAGCGGGCGGTACCGGCGATGATCTTCTTGGCGGCGTCAATGTCGTTGGCATTGAGGTCCGGCATCTTGATCTCGGCGATCTTGGTGAGCTGCTCCTGGGAGAGCTGACCAACCTTGTCGGCCTGGGGCTTAGCGGAACCAGACTTGAGGTTCAGCTCCTTCTTGATGAGGTGAGCCGCCGGCGGGGTCTTGGTGATGAAGGAGAAGGACTTATCCTCGTAGACAGAGATCTCAACGGGGATGATGTCGCCCTTCTTGTCCTGCGTCTCGGCGTTAAAGGCCTGGCAGAACTGCATGATGTTCACGCCAGCAGCGCCCAGGGCAGGGCCGACGGGAGGAGCGGGGTTAGCGGCACCAGCAGGAATCTGGAGCTTAATGACGTTGGCAACCTTCTTCTCAGCCATGGTCATTCCTTTCGAATCACGAGTGTGAAGTACTTGCTATATCGTAAGCACGCACGTGTTAGAAGCACTCCTGAGATGAGCAGTCACAGAAGAAGCACGCTCGCGCGAACGGACGAAAACTTAAGCGATGACAGCGACCTGGTTAAAGTCGAGCTCGACCGGCGTCTCGCGGCCAAAGATCATCAGCGTGACCTTGAGCTTGCCAGCCTCGGTGTTAACCTCAGAGACTTTGCCATCAAAGTCGGTAAGCGGGCCATCGGTGACGCGGACGGACGTGCCGACCTGAATATCAACCGAGGTACGCTTGGGCGAATCGCCCTTACCGGGACGACGAGTCATCTTATTGTACTCGTCGCGGGAAAGCGGAGCGGGCTTGCCGTTGCCGCCCAGGAAACCGGTGACGCCGGGCGTGTTGCGAACGCACGTCCATGCATCGTCATCCATCTCCATACGGACCAGAACATAACCCGGGAAAATCTTGGAATCCTTGGTCTCGCGCTTGCCACCCTCTTTAATCTCAGTAACGCGCTCCATAGGAATCTCGATATCAAAGATACGGTCCTGCATGCCCATAGTCTCGATACGATGCTCGAGATCAGACTTAACGCGGTTCTCGTATCCAGAGTAAGTGTGAACGACGTACCAACGCTTAGACATGGTTTAGCCCCTCAATCCAGAAAACAGAGCAAGAGCCTCGCCAAAGCCAGCATCGAGCAGAGCGATGACGACGCCGACGACGATCAGAGAAGCGCAAACGACGACCGAGTAGTTCACGAGCTCCTTCTTATCGGGCCACGTGACGCGCTTCATCTCGGACTTGACCGAAGCGAAATACTTCTTGGTGCGGGCGAAGAAGCCAGGCTTCTCGTTCTTCTTGGACTTCGCAGCCTTCTCGTTCTTCTTGGCAACGGCCTTCTTGGCCTCAACCTTGGAGTTGGCGGCAGCGTTGTTGGCGGGTGCCGGCTGCTGAGCCTTCTTCTTGTTCTTCTTGTTGGCCATTTGGGTTACCTCCGCGCAATGCGCTTATACATGAGTAAACCGTAAGCCCCCAATGGGAGCTTACGGAATAATGACTGGCACGCCAGGAAGGACTCGAACCCTCAACACTCGGTTTTGGAGACCGATGCTCTACCAATTGAACTACTGGCGTATGTGACTAGAGACTAGCGGGTCTCTTTGTGCAGCGTGTGGTGACGGCACCAGGGGCAATACTTCTTGATCTCCATACGATCAGGCATGTTCGCCTTGTTCTTGGTGGTCGTATAGTTGCGGCGCTTGCACTCAGTGCACGCAAGAGTAACTAGAGTACGCATGTATCCTGAACCTTTCATTTCCGCCCCGTACGGGCACGAGATGGTACTTTATCAGCTCTACGTAAGGGCTGTCAACGAAAACCTCGAGTCAATTGGTTCTCGGTGGATCCATTCATATTTGGAACACATCAATGAAGCCAGCGAGAGCTAATCGACGGTGTACCCAGGACCATTATCGATCCTCTCGACACCAGCAACGACTCAATGTCCATTGCAGAAAAGAACCCGGCACCCATATAAGTGCCGGGTTCTCTAAGTCAGCTATATCAGAGAGCTAATTTACTCAATGATCGTGGAGACGATGCCCGAACCGACGGTGTGGCCACCCTCGCGGATAGCGAAGCGCAGGCCCTCCTCCATGGCGATCGGGTGGATGAGGTCGCCCTCGATGGTGATGTGGTCACCAGGCATAGCCATCTCGGTGCCCTCGGGAAGCTTGACCGTACCGGTAACGTCGGTGGTACGGAAGTAGAACTGAGGACGATAACCATCGAAGAACGGGGTGTGACGGCCGCCCTCCTCCTTGGTCAGAACGTAGATCTCGCCGGTGAACTTGGTGTGCGGGGTAACCGAACCGGGCTTGCAGAGAACCTGGCCGCGCTCGATGTCCTCGCGCTTGATGCCGCGGAGCAGCAGACCGACGTTGTCGCCAGCCTCGCAGAAGTCCATGGACTTACGGAACATCTCGATACCGGTAACGACGGTGTTCTGGGTGTCCTTGATGCCGACGATCTCGACGGGCTCGTTGAGCTTGAGCTCACCGCGCTCGACACGGCCGGTAGCAACGGTACCACGGCCGGAGATGGTCATAACGTCCTCAACGGCCATCAGGAAGGGGAGGTCGTTGTTACGAGCAGGCGTCGGGATGTACTCGTCGACGGCGTTCATGAGCTCGCGGATAGCGTCCATCCACTTGGCGTCGCCCTCGAGAGCGCCCAGAGCGGAACCACGGATGACGGGGATGTCGTCGCCGGGGAAATCGTACTCGGAGAGGAGTTCACGGGTCTCCATCTCGACAAGGTCGATGAGCTCGTCATCGTCGACCATGTCGCACTTGTTCAGGAAGACGACGATGTAGGGAACGCCGACCTGACGGGCGAGCAGGATGTGCTCGCGGGTCTGAGCCATGGGGCCGTCGGTAGCGGCGATGACCAGGATAGCGCCGTCCATCTGAGCAGCACCGGAGATCATGTTCTTGACGTAGTCAGCGTGGCCCGGGCAGTCAACGTGAGCGTAGTGACGGGAAGCGGTCTCGTACTCAACGTGGGAGACGGAGATCGTAATGCCGCGCTCGCGCTCCTCGGGAGCCTTGTCGATATTCTCGAACGCAGTGAAGTCAGCCTTGCAGCCCTCGGTCTCGGAGAGAACCTTGGTGATGGCAGCGGTCAGCGTGGTCTTGCCGTGGTCGACGTGACCAATGGTGCCGATGTTAACATGCGGCTTAGTGCGCTCAAACTTCTCTTTGGCCATAAAGCCCTCCTCTTAACAGGTCGTCCCCGGACGGGACTTTGCCTTTATACCATAGTGGCCTCTCAACATACTATTGAGAAGCCACCGTGTTACCTATGGTAGCGGTGACTGGATTCGAACCAGTGACGCCACGGGTATGAACCGTGTGCTCTAACCAACTGAGCTACACCGCCGGATGGAGCCTGCAACCAGACTTGAACTGGTGACCTCTTCGTTACCAACGAAGTGCTCTACCGACTGAGCTATACAGGCACTTGACGGGTGGGAGCTATAGGATTCGAACCTATGTAGGCAGAGCCAACGGGTTTACAGCCCGTCCCCATTAACCACTCGGGCAAACTCCCAATCGTTCAAGTATCCGCAGGTTCTTTGGTCTTTTGGACCGCCGCCCCCGCGAACGAAGAAGATAATACGATGCCACCTTGGGGGCTGTCAACGAAAACCTCTAGATACACGGCCCCGGGCGTATCTATATACCTCTGACCTGCGGTTTTGCTGAATTTAGATATGAAGGACGGCGGATTTGGCTGCGCTGGCGACATTTCCCAAGGGAACACTTTGGCACGGTGGAGTACGCCTACAGCATGACCTTCGATAACGACCCTCTTGCACTATTGCATAGGTCGCGATCGGACTTCCCTGGCTTGATCGAGCGTGGATTTTCTCCCGTTTGAAATCGAGCGTGGACTTTCTCCCGCTTTTAGCGCGGCTCTAAGCCAAAGTGGCAGATTATCCACGCTCATTCTCCAGACGGGAGAACTATAGAGCCGCAACTACTCGGGCCAGGCCAAAGTAGACCCATAGAGCGGCTCCCCCTTGGTGCAGGGGTAGCGACTCAAGTAACACGACGATAGCAAGTCGAAGAAATAAGTCATGGCATATTTCGAATAAACGCCGAGTCGGTCAATTCCGTTTCCCGCATTACCAAGACGATATACACGGTCAAAAGACCTCGATTTGTCATCGTTGCTAAACGCAGTAATTAGAATCTTCCTGCCCGAACGGCAATCAAGATACTCACGCGCCTGTGACGCAAATAGCCCGGAGACCGATACGAGAATTATCAATGACTGCGAAGCGTCTCCCATGTTTTTCAATTCCGCGACGTTAGCCCCAGCAACTATACAAACTATCTTGCCCGCATAAAACATTTCCTGCTGAAATCGTACGAGATTGGCGCTCACATTATTGGTGCACCAGATTTCAACGTTTTTATGGCCATCAATTTCGTCGGCAAGGTGCTTAATAGCGATATCGGACACGCCGCTTTCAACCTCAGCGAACATCTCGATCATGCGAACGTCGAGCTCTGCCCTGTACTCCTCGTAGCCAAATTCCTCCTCTCGATGGCTTAAGTCGCTTGGAAAGACTGATTGAGTAAATGATTCTTTCAAATCGCTAAGAGACTGGTAGCCCAATCGATTGCAGAAACGACGAACAGCGGAACGGGTCACGAATGCATCGCGGGTTATTGCGGCAACATTGATTTCGCTCGAACGCCTAATGTGAGCGATGAGATATCGAGCGATGGCGGCATCGTTTGACCCAAACTCGCTGTTGATGATGGAGCTAATGCGATTGAGCACATCGAAGTCATTGATATTCACGTGATCCCTCTTTCCGCTCTCCTCGAAATCATAGTTCATTTATTGAATCAAACAGCTTTGGTCGTTCTCCTATGATTCAAATCAGTTGACGTCATCTTAATCGTAATTCCGCCACACGTATCCACCGTGTTGAATGATGGAAAGGGGATTCATGAGCAACGTGAACAACATGCCGTTTCTCTGGGGTTCCGCCACGGCGTCTTATCAGTGCGAGGGTGCCTGGAACGAAGACGGCAAAGGCCTTGGCGAGTGGGATTTCTTTAGCCACACAAGCAATAAGAACATCAACCATGTTGACGGTGATGTATCTTGCGACTTCTACCATCGCTATGAAGAAGATATCCGCATGATGAAAGAAGGCGGACAAAACACCTATCGCTTCTCTCTTTCATGGAGTCGAATCATCCCCACGGGCATCGGCGAAGTAAATGAAGAGGGTATCGATTTTTATAATCGGGTCATTGATTGCTGCCTCAAAAATGGCATAGAGCCCAACGTTACGCTGTTCCATTACGATCTGCCATTCACGCTTGCTTGCAAAGGCGGATGGCTGAACAACGACATGGCAGAGTGGTTCTGCAAATACGCCAAGATTTGCTTTGAGCGCTTTGGAGACCGCGTCAAAATCTGGGCTACCGTTAACGAGCCGCATTTCTACAGCTACTGCGTAAACATGTTGGGCAACTATCCCCCCAATCGATCACTCGACGTTCAGTCGTACATGCAGTTTCAGTACAACCTGATGCGCGCAAGCGCACTCGCAGTCCGAACATATCGTCAAATGGGCTACGACGGCATCATCGGCGCCGTCCACGATGGCGGCGTTGTCGAACTCGACCCGGCAACCGAGCACCCTGATGACGTATTTCGATACGCAGACTTTTTCGCCAATCGCATGATTCTGGCACCAGCGCTTCAGGGTCAACTGCCGCCAGAAATGGACGAAATCCTTGAAAAACTTGGCGTCTCGCTCTATCGATCCCCAAATGACGTAGAAGAATTCAGAGACGGTAAAGTCGATTTTATTGGACTCAACGTGTATTGCCGAGAGTATGTAACCGACTGGCACGGTGGAGAGCTTGCCGTTTCGGCGAACAATAAGGGCGGTTCGAGCAAAAAGGTCGAAGGAAAATGCATTGCGCCCTTGTTTGAAAGCGCCCGCGACAGCAATGTTCCCCGCAATAAATGGGGCCGCGAAATACTCCCAGGTTGCATGTATTCAACCATCATGGATGTCCACGAGCGCTATGACGCGCCCCGCATCTTTATTACGGAAAACGGACATGGCGCCTATGAGCAACCAGACGCAGACGGAATGATCCACGATGATGACCGCATCGAGCTTCTGGGCCAGTTCATCGAGCACATGATGAGGGCCAAGCGCGACGGCGCGCGCGTTGAGGGCTACTACCTCTGGTCGACGATGGATCTGTATAGCTGGATCAACGGCTACGAAAAACGATACGGACTTGTCCATATCGACTTCGAGAACAATCTGGAACGCACCCCCAAAAAGAGCTGGTATTGGTACCGAGACCTTATCTCGAAGTATCAGGAGCAGGAAGGTTAGGAGAAAGAGATGAAATATCAGGCAATGTCCGAAACAGTCCTAAAGGCTGTTGGCGGCAAAGAGAACATTACATCGGTAACTCATTGTGCGACGCGCCTTCGCATCGACGCACGAGACACCTCGATCATCGATCTCCAGCTCGCCAAATCGGCCGATCAGGCGCTCGGGGCAGTAGTCAGCGGTGGCCAGCTTCAGGTGATCATCGGCCCCAACGTCACCGAGGCTTACAACGACTTCCTCGACTTCGCGGGAATCGAAGTCGGCGGTGGCACGGTTGCCGACGATGCCCAAACCGCCAAAGACCTTGCAGAAGGCATTAAAAGCGGTAACACCGCCATGGGCTTGATTGAGAAATTCGGGAACGTCTCTGCACAGGTATTCATGCCCATCGTCCCGGCGCTCATCGTTGGCGGACTCATTCTTTCGATCAAGAATCTCCTGGTCAATTATTGCGGATTGAGCACCGATAGCGGAACCGCCCAGGTCCTGTTGGCGATCTTTAGCGCTTCGTTTAGCTTCTTGCCCGTTTATCTTGGTTATCAGCTCGCAGCCGTCATGAAGATGCAGCCCATCATGGGCGCATTGCTGGGCGCGATCATGATCAGCTCGTCCATTAGCGGTGCTGAGGGTCTCGACTTTCTTGGCATCCCCATCCCGACGAATGACTACTCGAGCACGGTGGTGCCAATCGTACTGGGCGTCGTGTTCATGTACTTCGTCGATCGCGGTCTTCAGAAAATAATCCCCGACGTTACCAAACTGTTCTTGAAGCCGCTGCTCACCATGATCATCGTCGTGCCTGTCGAGCTGATTATCCTTGGCCCCGCCGGCAGCATGATGGGCTACGCGCTGTTAGCGCCGGGCGATTTTAGCCGCTAATAGTCAACCGATTTTGACCAATCCCGGTCACCGAATAATGGCCACCGTGCCTCCCCGCCGCCACTACGCTGGTGGCGCCAACACGCCGCCCTCGACAGGCTGCTCGACAAGGCGTCGGTGTTCGTGATGCGGGGCCCGAGCTACCGCGGCAGGGGGCTCGACACGTACTCGGTGGAGGCCGTCCCCCAGGCGGTGAAGGTGAGGGGGATCCAGCCCGAGGGGATGTAGGAATGCGATAGGAAAGTCATAGATGCGGGCGTGTTGGCCAAAATGGGTCGGCCGGGATTGGTCAATCTCGGCCGACTATATTTGGCTAAATTTTTCCGACACTAACAGCGCTGAGCGATGCCGTCACGTGGCTTATGGACAACGTGGCATTTATCGCTACTCCGATCCTGGCAGCCCTTAACCCCTATTTCGTCATGCTCGGTCTCGATAAGGCTTACATCGCAATCGAAGTTACGAGCCTGGCGCAGCTCGGTTGGGCACCCATTATCTTTGGATTCATCTCGAACCTCTGCATTGGCGGCACGAGCCTCGCCCTGGCAACTGCCATGAAGGGAAACAAAGAGAAGAGGGGTATGGTCACCACGGTTGCCGTCACCGCACTCTGTGGCGTAACCGAGCCCGCGTTCTACGGTTGCCTCATCGAGCGTCCCCGCCTGCTTGTCGGCACGGCAATCGGCGCGCTCTGCGCTGGACTCCCTGCAGGCATCTTTGTTCTGAAAGAGTATGTTGCGGGAGCATGCCCCGGCCTTCTTTCGGCACTCATCTTTATCGCTCCCGATGGGTCCATGGGCAACTTCGTGCTGGCATGCGTTGTCGCCATCATCGCCATCGTCGTCTCCTTCATCGCTGCACGCGTGATCATCAAGAAGAACCCCAGCTATATTGAGTAGATGCCCGCTGTTTGCATTGGGGACATCCTCGGCAGACCATTAGCAAGAACCCAAGAAGTTCCTTAGGAGCTCGATTAATCCATTCGGATTCCTGAGGCACAAACGGCCCCGATTCCACAATGAAATCGGGGCCGTTGTTTCTAAAGCCGTCGATAGACAATCGGCGTTTACCTTAGCTCCCTATCCAAATTAATTATCCACGCTCGTTCTCCGGTCGGGAGATTTTCTTCGTTCGCGTGTCCAGAAATCCACGCTCGAACAGGACCCCATGTCCGCACCCGCCCTTGTCTCGATCTGTAACAGCAAGAGGCCTATTCCGCTTCTACATGTTACAGATCAAGATATTCCTAAAACACCCTAAGTTTCATCTCAATCTGTAACAGTTAGATGCCAAATATCGGTCTTGTTGTTACAGATTTAGACAAACTAGAGGACGAGACAAACCAAAAACGGGATGGGCGCCAACCCGATGGCACACCACCTACAAAGAAACGGGCCCTGTCCCACAAGGGAACAGAGCCCGAAACTCTCATGGAGCCAGTGACAGGAATCGAACCTGCAACCCACTGATTACAAATCAGTTGCGCTACCGTTGCGCCACACTGGCACACTTGGCGCTTTCGCGCGAAGCCTGTTAAGGATAAAGGAATTGAGGATGGGGCGCAACAGGCCCTTCGACCGACCACATCTCAAAACTATTCGCCAGAACGAATAGTTTCGTCTGTTCGCCAAAACAAAAAACTATTCGTTTTGGCGATGGCAAGTCCACAATCCAATAACTACAAGCCAGTGAATTGACCAGCCGAGTAGCTGGTCTCTACAGATACTCCCCTACCGGCCACGAAGGGCCTTGAGCTTGGCCAGGGCATCGGGGCTCAGGCGACTGCCCAGAGTCATCTTGATCTGCGGGGCTTCCTCTGCCTCGTGAACGTCGTTATCGATCTGTTTGATCTCGTCCACCAGCATGCGGCTCGAGATGCGCGTGACGCCCTTGCCCATGACGACGGCCTGAATCGTACCGTCGCTCGATACCACGGAGCACGCGCGGCCTTCCTCGCGTGCCTCGATGCAGAGCTTCTGCACCACGGTATCGGCAGAGACGCCCGTCGGCGAGAACTCGATGCGCACGCCGCGGGCCGGTAGGTTGGGGCGCTCGTTGGAGATGTTGCCCGCGCCGTCGAACACGATCACGGCCTCGTAACGGCCCTGGGCAAACGCCGCAACATCGTTGATGAGCGCGGTGCGCGCCATATCGTGGACGTCGCTGGAATATGGATCGTCGGAATGGTCGTAGACGAGCTTTTCGTAGCGCGGCGTGCAGTGGATCACGTTGTAACCGTCGACCACCAGCAGCTCGGGCTTGTTGGAGTGCACCGTCGAGACTGGGTCGGCGATAGCCTGCGCAAACGCATTGCCGCCCACGCCGTAGGTCGCGGCCGAAACAATCGGCTTGGCCGAGCCCTCGCCAAAGCGCTTGGCCTTGGACTTGGCGCGGTTCTTCTTGGACATGCGCTACTCCTCCCCCATGAGCTCGCCGGCATTGCGGCGCAGCCACTCAAAGCACAGCGCGGTGGTCGCCTGGGCCACATTGAGACTCTCGGTCATGCCGCGCTGGGGAAGCTTGGTCAAAAAGTCGCATTTCTCGAGCACCAGGCGCGAGATGCCGTCGCCCTCGGAGCCCATGACGAGCGCAACGCGGCCCTCAAAGGGAGCATCCCAGCAGCTGCCCTCGGCGTGCTCGGAAGCACCGCCCACCCAAAAGCCAGCAGCCTTGAGGTCGTCGAGCGCTCGAGCGATGTTGGGAACCTGTGCGATGGGCAGATGCATAACGGCACCAGCAGAGGTTTTGTAGCTGCCCACGGTCACACCGGCGGCGCGCTTGTTTGCAATGATGACGCCCGCCGCGCCCACGACCTCGGCGGAGCGCACGATCGCACCAAAGTTGCCATCGTCGGTCACATGGTCGAGCACGACGACAAGAGCCGGACCCTCGCCCGCGCGATCGAGGATATCGGCGACATCAGCATAGGGGAAATTTCCCACCTCGAGCGCAATACCCTGGTGAGCGCCATGGCTCGACAGCACATCGAGCTGCGCGCGCGGCACATACTTAATGCGGACACCCGCGGCGTTGAGGTCATCGACCAGACGAGACAAAGCAGCATCGCGCTCCCCGCCCTCGGCGATGAGCGCGCACTTGATGGGAAAACCAGTGCGCAGCGCCTCGGCGGCAGCACGACGACCTTCGATAAACTCGCCCTTGGGAGCCTGGACAGTGTCGCGGTTACGATCTCGCTGCGGACGCGCAGCCTGGGCTTGGGAGCGCTCGCGCTGGCCCTTGGAAGCGGCAGCGCGGTCATTGCGGCGAATCGGGCGCGAGCCAGAAGCAGCCTGTTTGCCACCACGAGGCGCACGCTTGCGATTGTCGGCCATAAAGCGACCTCCTAAATACAACTATCAAACGAAACAAATAGACCGACCGCCCGAGGTGCGGCAGATTGCCTTGAAAGAGGAGGGCATAGACCTTGAGGTCATGCCCGACGATTGAAAGGCAAGGTGCCGTGGCTCGGGCGGTCGGCACGGGTTTTCCAAGTGTCCGAGATGGCCGTGAAAGAGGAGCGACACGTACTTGAGTACGCGAGCGACGGTTTGAACGGCAAGGTCGGGTGCTTGGAAAACCCGCAGGGATTAGAGAGACTTGATACGAGTGCCGGCGGCAGTGTCCTCGATCGTCAGGCCTAGGTCCTTGAGCTGGTCGCGGATGGCGTCGGCCAGATCCCAGTTCTTGGCGGCGCGGGCCTCGGCGCGGGCCTCGAGAATCTTGGCAGCAGCCTCGTCCACGTCGTCGCCCGTGTAGGCGACCAAGCCGGCGGCAACGCCTAGCAGACCCAGCGGCAACTCGACCTTGGGCTCGGGGAGCTCAACGCCAAATGTATCGAGCAGCTCGACCAGCGTATCGGCGGCGGCCAGGGCAGCGGTCTTGTCGGCAGCGTCGCCCGCCTGCTCCAGGTACTGGTTGCACTCGGTCACAAAGCCAAAGACGGCACCCATGGCACCGGCGGTGTTAAAGTCGTCGTCCATGCACTCCTTAAAGGTGGCGCGGGTCTCGGCGGCCTTGGCGGCAAACGCCTCGGATGCTGCCTCATCGGCATCGGCCGTCGCATGGTTCGCGGCCCAGCGCAGGTTCTCGACCGTTCCGGCGATACGCGTGAGTGAGTTCTCGGCACCCTCCAGGCGCTCCCAAGAAAAGTCGAGCGGCGAGCGATAACTCGTCTGCAGCATCAGCAGGCGCAGGGCGGCAGCGGAGTGCTGCTCGAGGACCTCGGCCAGCGTAAAGAAGTTGCCGAGCGACTTGGACATCTTCTCGCCGTCTACCAGCAGCATGCCCGTGTGCATCCAGGTGTTGGAGAAGCCCTGGTGCCAGGCGCAGGTGGCCTGGGCGCACTCGTTCTCGTGGTGCGGGAAGGCAAGGTCGGAGCCACCGCCGTGGATGTCGATCGGGGTGCCCAGGTAGCGATGCACCATGGCGGCGCACTCGGTGTGCCAACCGGGACGGCCCTCGCCCCAGGGGCTCGGCCAACTAGGCTCGCCGGGCTTGGCGGCCTTCCACAAGGCAAAGTCGAGCGGGTCGTTCTTGTCCTCGTTCTCCTCGATGCGCGCACCAACCATAAGGTCATCGATGTTGCGGCCCGAGACCTGGCCATAGTTGGGATCGCTGCGCACGGCAAAGTACACATCACCGTTATCGGCGGCGTAAGCGTGGCCCTGCTCGATAAGCGTCTTGATCATGGCGATCATGGGGCCGATCTCCTTGGTGGCGCGGGGGCGCACATCGGGATCGAGCACGTTGGCGGCGCGCATGACGCCAATGAACTTGTCGGAGAACTCCGTCGCGACCTCGGCGGCAGTGCGGCCCTGCTCGTTGGCGCGCTTGATGATCTTATCGTCGACATCGGTGAGGTTCTGGGCGAACGTGACCTCGTAGCCGCTCGCGATGAGCCAGCGACGAATCACGTCAAAGCTGATGAACGTGCGGGCATTGCCGATGTGGATGTTGTCGTAGACCGTGGGGCCACACACGTACATGCGGACCTTGCCGGACTCGATGGGCTGGAACTCTTCCTTTTTATGGGTAGCGCTGTTGTAGATACGCATTCGTTACTCCTTAACGGTTTTCTGTAGCAGGCAGACGGCCCAGGCACCGATTCCCTCGCCCTGGCCTTCCCAACCGAGCTTTTCGGTCGTAGTGGCGGCGACGCCCACGTTTTCGACGTCAACGCCCAGGGCATGGGCAAGGTTGGCGCGCATGGCATCGCGGTGCGGAGTGATCTTGGGTTGCTGACAGGCAATGGTGCAATCGGCATCGACAAACTCAAAGCCCAGCTCGCGCGCATAGTCCATCACGCGAGCGAGCAGCACCATCGAATCGGCACCCTCGTAGGCGGGATCGGTGTCGGGGAACAATTTGCCGATGTCTCCCCCGCGGCAGGCGCCCAGAATGGCGTCGGCCAAGGCGTGTGCGAGCACATCGGCATCCGAGTGACCCAGCAGGCCGCGCTCGTAGGGAATGTCGACCCCGCCGATGATACATCGACGCCCCTCCACCAAACGGTGGACGTCGTAGCCGTGGCCAATGCGCAGGTTACTGAACATGGGGAAGGTCCTCTCCCTCGGCCATACGGCCAAGCAGAATCGCGGTTACGGGACGCAGGTCCTCGGGCACCGTCACCTTAAGGTTATCGCGCGGGCTCTGGACACAGCGGACGCGCCCGCCCATGCGCTCAACCAGCGATGAATCGTCGGTACCGATAAAGTCCTCGGCGATAGCAGCGGCGTGAGCGCGCTTCATGGCGTCGACGATAAAGATCTGCGGCGTCTGTGCGGTCCAATAGAGCTCGCGCGGCGGCGTCTCGACGATATTATCGCCGTCGACGATCTTGAGCGTGTCGATCGCGGGCTGGCCGCACACGACGCCGTCGAGCGAGCGGTCACCCACAAGCACGTCAATCGCATGATCGATGGCCTCGGTCGTGATGAGCGGACGGGCGCCGTCGTGGATGGCGACATATTCGAAACCCGCCGGTACCGCATGCACGCCGGCACGGGTGGAGTCCTGGCGGGTATCGCCGGCATCGGCAAAACTGATGGGCGTGTCATAGTCAAAGGGGTCGATGGCCAGGCGGCGCATCTCGGCACGGTGCTCGGCAGGGCACACCACCACGATGTGGCCGACCTTGTCGCTACGATCGAACGCGCGGATGGACCAGCTCATGAGCGGACGACCCGCCACGTTAACGAGCTGCTTGCCGCCGGGATTTCCAAAGCGCTGACCGCTGCCGCCGGCAACGACCACGGCGCATACGGGCGCCATTATGCGTTCCCCTGTTTGGTGCCCTTCATGCGGTACAGGGAGTCCGCAAGAATGGCAGGGTTGTTGACGCCAAAGTCGCCCAGGCGCTCCGGATCCTCGCTGATGTCATCCATGAGCTCCTGCAGCGAGCCGTACTCGTCGACGATCTTCTCGGCCACGCCGTCGCGCACGACGGACACGCGCGAAAGCGTGCGCAGGCCCAGCGGCGTCATGACGGAGTCCTCGTCCAGGTCGTCGTAACCCAGAACCGCCGCCACATGCTGTGGGTCGGACAGGTCCTTAGGCGTCATACGGCTCAGGTTGGCGCGGATCTTTTCGGCATTGGCCTCGGAGGAATCACTCGCATAGTCGCGAATCATCAGGTCGTACTCGGTATCCATGCTGGAGCCGGCGAGCTGCTCGAGCTGCATCTGCACGAGCTTGCCCTGGTTGCCCAGCTTGACAATGCAATCCTTAAGCTCAGTCTTTGCCTGCTGCATGATCTCGAAGCTCGAGAAAATCCCGGTGATATCGGCGAGCGTAACGTAGTCATCGAGCTCGAGGGCCGTCAGACGCAGCAGGGAGCGGTCGAGCGACTGACGGGTGGTCTGAAGCGTGGCGACGAGCTGGTTGACCGAGCTCATGATGGTGGTGACGGGCTGGATCTCATAGCTCTTGCCGTGAACGTACACGTTGACGACGGCACGACGGGCCGAGACCGAGATCACGATGGCATCGGTGAGCACCGACATGCGAGCGGCAGTGCGGTGACGCATGCCCGTCTCGCTCGTGGCAAGCGAGGGATCGGGATTGAGGTGGAAGTTGGCGCGCAGGATCTGGGTGAGGTCGCCGTCGATAACGATGGCACCGTCCATCTTGGAGAGCTCGAACAGGCGGTTCGAGGTGAACGAAATGTTGAGTGGGAAGCCGTCGTTACCGGCAGCGAGCACGTTTTCGGTGTCGCCGACGCAGATAAGGGCACCCAGATGACCGGCGATGATCATGTCGAGGGCGGTGCGGATCGGCTGACCAGGTGCCGTCAGGCGGATGGCCTGTTCCATACGCTTTTGCAGCTCGTTCTTATCCAAGGCATCGCTCCCATCGCATACGCTCCATAAACGCTAAATAGTTTCTCACGGTTTGTCCCCGCGGCGCTCGCGAAATCCGATGCTTACAGAATGAGCGAACACCGCTGAGAGCCTCAACCCAAATGAGCTGTTCATGTGGTAGCATCGGGATTCACATGAATGAGGGAGTAGTCGCGTGACCGGGTTCGCCTCTGGTGGCGCGGCAAGTCAACATACTGGCCGAAACGGTCTGGCTTGCCTTAATGAACGAGACTCGTGGTTGTACGCGCAGCGCGTACGCCACGGGTCTTTTTTGTTGCTCCCCTGTCAGAAGTACACGCGGGTTCGCCCGCAAGGAGGGAGCCAAACCATGGGACTCGTAGAGCTCGTGCTGCTCGCCATTGGCCTTTCGATGGACGCCTTTGCCGTATCCATCTGCAAGGGCCTTGGCATGAAGAAGATCAACCTTAAGGTCGCCGTAGTGCTCGGCCTGTTCTTTGGCGGCTTCCAGGCCGGCATGCCCGTGATCGGATGGGCGCTTGGCAGCCAGTTTATGGGCATCATCGGCCCCATCGACCATTGGATTGCCTTTATCCTTTTGGCCTTCATCGGCGGCAAAATGCTGTGGGAGGCTTTTACCGAGGACGAGGATGAAGGCGACGGCAAGAATGCCGAAAAGATTGAACTGAGCGAGTACCTGATCCTCGCCATCGCCACCTCAATCGACGCCCTGGCCGTGGGCATCTCGTTCGCCGCGCTTTCGGTCGACATCGTTCCCGCCGTATCGCTTATCGGCGTCACAACGTTTATCTTCTCCGTCGCCGGCGTAGCGATCGGCCACACCTTTGGCGCGCGCTACGAAAAACCTGCCACCATCGTGGGCGGCATCGTGCTCATCCTCATCGGACTTAAGATCTTGCTTGAGCATCTGGGGATTTTGGCGCTGTAACGCCAAACACAATCGCTCAAAACTCAACGCCAGTACAAGGCCTCATGCAAAGTTTTGCATGAGGCCTTTTCGTGCAGACTTTTGCATGTCATACTGATATGCAAAAGTCTGCACGTTAGGAGATCGCCGTGAATACCCTTCCCATCACCACACCGCGCCAAGCTGGCATCTACGTGCGCCAGGCACGCGAGGCTCAGGGTCTCACCCGTGCCGCCCTCGCCAAAACGGCCAGTGTTTCCGAGCGCCTGCTCGCATCGCTCGAGCTAGGAGACGCCACCGGCATTCGACTCGACAAGTTGCTGTCCGTCTTTAACGCACTCGGCATAGGTCTCTTTGCGCAAAGCGATAACGACTCCATCGCATCGCCCTCCGAACATCCGACGACGAAAGCGGACCTCCCTATCGCGAACTCGAATGCCCTGCCAAAGCCAAGCGTAGGCAGACGACCCGCTCGACAGGGAACGCCATCTTCCTATGGTGCCTTGCTGGCCCACATCGCAGCCGAGCAAGGCCTTTCCGACACTTCAGACCTCTCCTTTGGCTGTAAGGTTGTGAAATAAATGGCAGAGATGGAGCTTGCGACCCTCATTTGTGGCGAAATCGCAGGCACTCTCCGGCAAGACGAGCATGGACTCTGCAGCTTTGTATACGCCCCAACCTATCGCGGAGCACCACTATCGCTTACAATGCCGCTTTCCAATCGCACGTATGGCCATAACATCGTCCGCCCGTTCCTATTTGGCCTTTTGCCCGACAGCCAAGAGCAGCGCCGCGCTATTGCCGCCGAGCATGACGTTGCATCCAACAACCCCGTCGCCCTCTTGTGCCATATCGGTCTTGACTGCGCAGGGGCCGTTCAGTTTTGTCGAACCGATCAATTAGGCGCCGCCCGCGGCAGGGTCTCGACATACCGCCCGCTTACCAATTCTCAAATCGCTCACAAGCTCAAAGCAATTCGCGATGACGAAAGAGAGACATGGATGGGCTCCAACGAAAGCTGGTCCCTGGGCGGCAACCAAGGCAAATTTGCACTAGCTTGGCATGATGGCCAATGGTGCGAATGTCTAGGGTCATCCCCCACTACCCATATCTTCAAAAATGGTGTCGTTGGGTTCAAACATCAGGCCTTAAACGAATTCGTCTGCATGAAAACGGCTCGGCGTGTTGGCATTCCAACTGCCAACGTCTCCTATTGCACATTTGAAGACGAAGCCGCGCTCGTCGTTGAACGGTACGACAGAATGGTCAATAGCAGCGGAAATATCGAAAGGCTGCATCAGGAGGACTTTTGCCAGGCGCTCGGTGTATTGCCAAGCCAGAAATACACCGCCGACGGAGGACCAACCACGCGAGACATCCAAGAACGACTGATTAACACAGTCCCCCACCACATGAATCTTGTGCTTTTTACCTATATGTTGTTCTATAACGCCATTATCGGAGCGCCTGACGCACACGCTAAAAACTACTCGCTCATCCTAGGCAAAGGCACAAACGCAGCGCTCGCACCCATGTACGATGTCGCATCGGGCTTGGCGTACGAGCGTATGCGCCGCCGGGCGCGCCTTGCCATGAGCGTTGGCGGCGAAAATCGAGTGGGGCGTATCGGTCCAGGCGCTATCCGCCGATACCACGGTATGGGCGACCCCGCGCTGGAGGCGGCGCTCACCGATGCCGGGCTATCCGAGAAGTTTTGCTTTGCGACCATGATGGACCTCGCCTACGAGGTGCCCATTTGCATGGAAGAGATCATGGACGAATACGCCGACCTGCCCGGCATGGCGGACCTGCGCGAGCACATGCTCGGCCCCGTCCGCGAAAACTGCCAGCGCACCCTCGACCTCATCAAGGCGGATATGGGCTAGGCGCCAATCAATCCACATTTCTTAAAAGAAGAGGGGGGCACCCGTCGCAAAAGTTCGGATGCCCCCTCTCGTAATGTCATTTGCAATCCGCTAGCACGTGGCTCGAACTGCTGCTAGCGCGACCTTTACGCAGCGAGGCGCTTGAGGACGTCGATGAGCAGCTCGTAGAAGCGCTCGGCAGAAGCGAGCTCCATGCTCTCGTCCGGGGTGTGGACATCGGAGAGCGTCGGGCCCACGGCGATGGCGTCCAGGCCGTGCAGGGCCTCAGCAAACAGGCCGCACTCAAGGCCGGCGTGAATGGACTCGATGCGCAGCTCGGAGCCAAAGAGCTCGCGATAGCTCTCGACAAAAACGTCGCGGACCGGCGAATGCTCGGCATAGCTCCAGCCGGGATACTCGAACTCGAACTTGGCGTCGAAGCCCAAGACATCGGCCAGCGTCTGCAGGCGGTCCTTGAACTCGTTCTGCAGCGAGGTGATCGAGGAGCGCGGGGACAGCATGATCTTGACCTGGTCGTCGGAAGTGGCGACCACGCCGATGTTGGAGGAAACCTCGACGGAGCCGTCGGTGGCGACGTTGCGGCGAATCACGCCGTTAGGGGCAAGACGCAGGGCGCGGATGAGGGCAAGCGCGGACTTCTGATCCATGGCCTCGACCTCGGCGTCGTCGGCAATCTCGACGGTGCAGGTAAAGCCGGGGTCGAAGACCTCGAGCTCGGCAGTGACGTCGGCGATGATGCCCTTTGCGATCTGGGCCGCGGCCTCGGCGGCAGCGTGGTCGGCGTAAACCAGCTCGGCCTTGCACTCACGGTTGATGGCGTTGTCCTTAGTGCCGCCGTTAAAGCTAACGATGGCGGGCTCGCCGGCGACCATCAGGCGGTCGATGATGCGGGCCATGATGAGGTTGCCGTTGCCGCGCTCCAGGTTGATATCGTTGCCGGAATGACCACCCAGTAGGCCGGAGATGTCGAGCGTGAGGGTGCTGCCGGTCTTGTGCTCGCGCACGATGGGGCAGGTGTAGGTAACAACGACGCCGCCAGCGCAGCTGACGGTGGCAACGCCCTCTTCCTCGGAGTCAAGGTTAATCATGGTGCGGGCGCTAATCTGGGACTTGTCGAGCGTCTCGGCGCCGACCAGGCCAGTCTCCTCGTCGGTGGTGAATACGCACTCGAGGGCGGGGTGAGCAATCGAATCGTCGTTGAGCACAGTAAGCATCAGAGCGACAGCAATACCGTTGTCGGCGCCCAGGGTGGTGCCGTTAGCGGTGAGGACGCCGTCCTTCACGACCAGGTCGATACCGTCGGTCGTAAAGTCGTGCTCAACAGAGCCCAACTTGTCGCACACCATATCGATGTGGCCCTGCAGCATCACAGTCGGGGCATTCTCGGCGCCGGCAGAAGCGGGCTTGCGAATGATGACGTTGTAGACCTCGTCCTGGTACACATCGAGGCCGCGCTCCTTGGCAAACGCAACCAGGAAATCGCTGATGCCCTTCTCGTTGCCAGACCCACGGGGGATCGCGCTGACCTCCTCAAAGAAATGGAACAGCTGGGCGGGCTCGTAGCCGGTGATCTTGTAATCCATGGTGCCTCCTTGGCGCAACTGGTTAGACAGTAAGACATGCGCCTTGTATATTCCCAGACTTTGCGTGCATAAACCAGTCGAAAACGCCGAGCGCCCTTGCATCATCGGCTAACGGTGAACCGCATAGCGTAACGGTCACAACTACCGCAGCTCTACAAATCGAGGCGCCCTTTCCGGAGCGCCTCGATTGCGCGTATCAAATTGTCGCCACGCCCTACAGCGCGCCGGAACCGGCTTGCATCATGCCACCGGGGCCCGAGGTCACGCCGCCGCTCACGGGCGCGGCGTTGCCGGTGTGCGGTGCCGCCGGGGCGGTATCGCCACCGAGCGTGCCCGCCGGACGCGGTGCCGGGATCTCGCCCGTGCCATGGCTAAAGACAAACTTGCCATCGGCCACGTCGCACAGGACGGTATCGCCCTCACCCCACTCGCCGGCCAGAAGCTCCTCGGACAGCGGGTCCTCGATGAGCTTTTGAATAGCACGGCGCAGCGGACGCGCACCGTTGGTGAGGTCGGTGCCCTCGGCCACGATCTTGTCATAGGCCGCATCGGTGAGCTTGATGTTCATGCCGTTGGCAATCAGGCGCTGGCGCAGATCGTCCACCAGCAGGTGAGCGATCTTGGTCAGGTTCTCGCCCGAGAGCTTCTGGAACACCACGATGTCGTCGATGCGGTTGAGCAGCTCGGGGCGGAACAGGCGCTTGAGCTCGCCCATGGCGCGGCCGCGGATCTCACTCGAGGTGAGGCCCTGCTCGCCGGTGGTGCCAAAGCCAACGCTTGCATCCTGCGCAATCTCGCGGGCGCCCACGTTGGACGTCATGATGATCACGGTGTTGCGGAAGTCGACCGTCTTGCCCTGGCTATCGGTCAGACGACCCTCTTCCAGCACCTGCAGCAGGATGTTGAAGATATCGGGGTGCGCCTTCTCGATCTCGTCGAACAGCACGACCGAGTACGGGTGGCGACGAACGGTCTTGGTGAGCTGGCCGCCCTCATCGTGACCGACGTAACCCGGAGGGCTGCCGATGAGCTTGGAGACCTCGAACTCGCTACCGAACTCGGACATGTCGAAGCTGATGAGTGCGTCCTTGCTGCCAAAGAGGTACTCGGCGAGCGTCTTGGCAAGCTCGGTCTTGCCCGTGCCGGTGGGACCAAGGAAGATAAAGCTGCCGCCGGGGCGACGCGGGTCCTTGAGCGGCGAGCGGCTGCGGCGCACGGCCTTGGCAACGGCCTCGACAGCCTCATCCTGACCGATGATGCGCGTCTTGAGCACGCTTTCGGTCTGCAGCAGGCGCCGGCTCTCGCTCTCGGTAAGCGAGGATACCGGCACGCCCGAAGTCACGGACACGATATCGGCGATCTGACTCACATCGATGGTGAGCGGGCTGGCGTCGAGCTCGGCGGTCCAGGCAGCCTTGGCCTCGGCGAGTTCAATCTCGGCAGCCTTCTGCTGCTCGGTGATCTCGGCGGCCTTGTTCATGTCGTCGCTCTCGGTGGCCTCCTGCGCGGCGGCCTTGAGCTCCTCTATGCGATGCTCGGCCTCGCGCACCGGCTCGGGCGCGCGGTTGGCGGCGATGCGAGCGCGGGCACCGGCCTCGTCAATGAGGTCGATGGCCTTATCGGGCAGGAAGCGATCCTGGATGTAGCGGTTGGAGAGGTTCGCGGCGGCCTCGATGGCACCCTGCGTGTAACGCACGTGGTGGTGCTCCTCGTAGCGTGGCTTGAGCGCAGTCAGAATCTTGACGGTGTCCTCGACACTCGGCTCCTCGACATCGATGGTCTGGAAGCGACGCTCGAAGGCCGGGTCCTTGGTGAGGTACTTGCGGAATTCCTCGGCCGTGGTGGCGCCGATAATCTGGAAGGCACCGCGCGCGAGCACAGGCTTGAGCATGGAGCTCGCGTCGATGGAGCCCTCGGCAGAACCGGCACCGATGATGGTGTGCATCTCGTCGATAAACAGGATGACGTCGTCGGCTTCGGTTGCCTCCTGGATTACGTTCTTGAGGCGCTCCTCAAACTCACCGCGGTACTTGGCGCCCGCCACGAGGCCCGGCAAGTCGAGCGTCCAGATGTTCTGGTTCATAAGGTTCTCGGGCACGTTGCCGGCTGCAATCTGCTGAGCCAGACCCTCGACGATGGCCGTCTTGCCCACGCCGGGGTCGCCCAGAATGAGTGGGTTGTTCTTGGTGCGGCGCGAAAGAATTTCCATCATACGCTGGACTTCCTTTTCGCGACCAATCACCGGATCGAGTTCGCCGTCGCGCGCCTTCTGCGTAAGGTTGGTCGCGAACTGCTTAAGCGTATCGGTGCCGCTCCCCTTTTGCTGGGAGGCATCCGAGCCGCTAAAGAACGGCAGGCCCGTACCGGGACGACCAGCACCGGCGCCAGCGAGCGGGCGCTTCTTATCCTGGTCCTTGGCGGTGAGTTTCTCGATAGCCTTTTTGATGGAGGCGGACGACACACCCAGGCGCATGAGGATGTCCATGGCCATGCCGTTGCCCTCTTCGACGATGCCGATCAGCAAGTGCTCGGTCGACACGTAGGTCTGGTTGTTTTCACGCGCCACGCGGAATGAACGCTCCATCACGCTAATGACGAGCGGCGTAAAGGCGAGCTTGGCCGCCTCGGTCTCCTCACTGGGCTCGGGAACCGTGGTCTGGACCTCTTTGAGAGTATCCATGATGTCATCGTAGGAGATGTCGAGCGAACGCAGTGCCTCGGCGGCAATGCCCTCGTCCTCCTTAGCGAGTGCGAGCAGCAGGTGCTCGGTACCCACCTTATTTGAGTGAAGATCGAGCGCTTCTTGCTTGGCCATGGACATGACCTTGCGCGCGCGATCGGTAAAACGGTCTAACATGCTAGTTCCTCTTAGACGAGCTAGTTTTTTTCAAACGCAAAGCGCCGCCCCGCGGCAGCGCTTTGGTCTCTTTACCCATATGGAGTATATGTTAACCGTTGGGACCTTTCCCGCCCGTAGCCGCGCGACAACGTCTACAAAAAAGGAATTGCCAGGTGCCTCTGCATCGGCCCAACGAGCGTGGATTTTCGGACACCCATTCCACGAGCGTGGATAATCTCCCGTTTTGAGCCCGTAAACAGGCCAAAAACGGGAGATTATCCACGTTCATGTTTTGCGGATCAGTTTCATTTGCACCAATTAGCTGGTGTGGCGCCAGCGAGGGTCGGTGAGCGTACGCGCCACACCCAGGCCAACGGGCAAAAACGCCACGATGAGCACTGCACGCACAAACCAGCCGAGCATATTGACCGTGTCGAAGGTGCACATGTAATACATCGAGCGATACAGATACAAGCCCGGCACCATAATGACAATCGATGGCACCGTGAGGGCGATACGTGGGTAGGTGAGCTTGATTTCGGCTAAGCTCGCGAGCAGCCCCGATACCAACGCACCAGTAAACGCAGCCGCCTCGGGAGGCATGCCCGCACTCAGGCCCAAGAAGGGAAGCAGCGTCGGCGCATCGACGAGCGTAAGGCGCAAGGTATTAGACACGGCGCCGATGAGCCCTGCCGCTGCTGCCATCTTTACCGGGCTGTTGAACATAACCGAGAAGCCAAATACGCCGATAAAGCTCATCAGTATGCGCAAGAGCGTAAGAGCCAACGGCGAAAGGCCGAGCGGGGCAAAATCATCCGGTGCCAGCCCCACACACTCGGCAACCATCCAGCCCACAAGGGTCGCCATCACAATAATCGACACGGCATACGAAAGACGCTCAATGCCGCTTCGCATATCGAGCTTAGCGATGTCGAGGCCTGCCGTAATGAGGGGAAAGCCGGGAATCACAAAGAGCATGGCGCCGATATAGCCTTCTTGGTGCGACATTGCCCCCGGTACGACCTGGCCAAGGCCGAGCAATGCCAGCAGATACGAGACGCAAGCGAGCGCAACGCCAATCGTCAGCGCGCTAAACTGGCCAAGACCCTGCTTGAGAATATGAGAGCGAGCAAAGTTGCCAACACCAGCGCCTACGAATGCGCAGGCCATCTCGATAGGGCCGCCGCCGAGCAAAAAGACGAAGGCGCCGCAAGCACAAGCTGCCGCAAGGCCCTGTTGCCAGGGAGAGTAATCGGGTTTTGAACTCTCAACGGTCTTGAGCATCTCGTGGTATTCGTGCACGGTAAACCGGCGCCCATACGTCTCGATTTCCTTTAGGAAGCTCTCCATCATCCAAATGCGATGGGTATTGACTCCCGTTGTGGGCAGGCTGACAACCTCGTTAAAGCAGTGGCCATCTTCGATGCAGGTGCACTCAAACGACAGAAGACTTAAGTCAACGTGGACGGTGACACCGAGTACGGCGGCGACGCGATTCATGGTATCGCGTACACGCCAGGCACCCGTTCCGCTCGCGAGCATAAGCATACCGGTGCGGCAGATGATGGATGACTTATCGGTGAGCGGCGCATCGACGGCAAGCTCATCGCCTGCCGTCACGATCTGGTGCCAGTCAGTTTTCATATGGAGTGCGCCGGCACGAACACCGTGGTGCATGGGGGCTCTCGAAAGCAGCGAGTCAAGGCGCGAAGACTGTGGGGACTCCGTTGATTCGTCCTCAACCTCATCAGTCTCTTCATCGACCAGATCAAATGAGTCAAGCGATGCCGGCTCGCGACGATCGATTAGCTCCTCATCCTCATCGTCAAAGTAATTGAACTGATCGAGCATGTCCTCTTCGATTGCACGCTCGCTCGCGTCGTCCATATAGACGCTCCCTTCCTACCGACTAACCCCCATCCTAGGCAGCGACGGCTAAAGGAAACATAAAAGAGACGACTGTCATGCGAGCCATGCGCGCAATAGCCGTTGGGTAGTCGTTTAAGAACGTCCCCAATGACTATTGACAGCCAAGGCAACGTCGATGCCCTGGCAACGACAGCGAAAGCCCGCCAGAGCGAGCAAGGTGCTTTGAAACGAGATGCCACCATAGGTTGAGCATAAGTCAGCGAGCGGGTCGCATTTGAGACAAGGTGACGTGAAACGAAAGGGCGCTGACCTTCTGGTCGCGCCCTTGAAGTTGAAGGTCAGATTGTCCAAATGCGGCCCGCGCAGCGTCGAGCCGTTACGCGGTTCGTAGAACCGCGTAACTAGTTAGTACATCTTTGCGCCGGCGGGGATGGAAGCGTCGAGCTGGATCAGGTTGAGGCGCTCCTCGCCCTCCTCCTCGTGGACAGCGCTGATCAGCATGCCGCAGCTGGGAATACCCATCATCTTGCGCGGAGGCAGGTTGGTGATGGCGAGCAGCGTCTTACCGACCAGGTCCTCGGGCTCATAGTAGCCATGAATGCCGGAGAGGATGGTACGGTCGGTGCCGGTGCCGTCGTCGAGCGTAAAGTTCAGCAGCTTCTTGGACTTCTTGACGGCCTCGCATGCCTTGACCTTCACGGCGCGGAAGTCGCTCTTGGAGAAGGTATCAAAGTCGACGAACTCCTCAAACAGCGGCTCAACGGCAATCTTGGAATAATCAACCGTGGGCTTGAGCGACTTAACGAACGGGCTCGCGGCGTTGCCGGCCTCGGCAGCCTTGGCAGCAGCGGCACCGGACTGGAAACCCTTCTCGGGCTTCATGTGCGGGAACAGCAGCACGTCGCGGATGGAAGCCTGGTTGGTGAGCAGCATGACCACGCGGTCGATACCGATGCCGATGCCGCCCGCGGGAGGCATACCGTACTCGAGGGCGCGCACGTAGTCTTCGTCATACTCCATGGCCTCATCGTCGCCGCCGGCCTTCTCGGCCATCTGGGCAGCAAAGCGCTCAGCCTGGTCGACCGGGTCGTTGAGCTCGGAGAACGCGTTGGCGTACTCGTGACCGGCAATAACCAGCTCAAAGCGGTGCGTCAGGCGCGGGTCGTCCTCAAAGCGCTTGGCAAGCGGGCTGACCTCGATGGGGTAATCGCACACGAACGTGGGGTTGACGATGGTGTCCTCGCCCAGCTCATCGTAGATCTCGGCGATAATCTTGCCGGCGGTCCACTCGGGCTTAATCTCCAGGCCCTTCTCGCGCGCAGCGGCAGCAAGCTCCTCGACCGGCGTATCGATGGTGACCTGCTTGCCGAGCACGTCGGAGACGATGTCGGTCATGGGACGGCTGGCCCACTCACCAGAAAGGTCGATGGTCTGGCCCTGGTACTCGATGACCTCGGGGTTGCCGATGGCCTTGTTCGCAGCCTTGATGACGCCCTGGGCGAGCGCCTTCATGCCCTCGAGGTCGGAGAAGGCACGGTAGGCCTCCATCGTGGTGAACTCGGGGTTGTGGGTAAGGTCCATGCCCTCGTTACGGAAGATGCGGCCGATCTCGAACACGCGCTCAAAACCACCGACGATGCAGCGCTTGAGGTGAAGCTCGGTGGCAATACGCAGGTAGCACTCCTGATCGAGCGCGTTAAAGTGCGTGATGAACGGCTTGGCCGTGGCACCACCCTGGATGGTCTGCAGGATAGGGGTCTCAACCTCCATGTAGCCGTCGGACTCCATAAAGCGGCGGAAGGTGGAGAGAATCTGCGAACGCTTACGGAAGGTCTCGCGAACGTCGTCGTTGGCGATCAGGTCGACATAGCGCTGGCGATAGCGGGTCTCCTTGTCGGAAAGACCGTGGAACTTCTCGGGCAGCGGACGAACGGCCTTGGCAAGCAGGGTCGCGCTCTTAGGGGCAACGGAAAGCTGGCCACGCTGGGTGCGCACGACCACGCCGGTCACACCCAGGATGTCGCCCAGGTCGAGGGCCTTGAGCGTACTCCAGGCAGCCTCGTCCATGTCGTTGATGCGGCAGAACAGCTGAATCTCGGCAGTCGCATCGCGCACGACGATGAACATGATCTTGCCCTGACCGCGCTTGGCGACCACGCGGCCGGCGATCTTCACGACGTCCTCGGTGTCCTCGCCATCGGCAAGCTCGGCGTACTTAGTCTCGATATCGGCGACGTAGTCCTCAAGCTCAGAGTGCTCGGGATAGGGGTTCTGGCCCGCCTCGAACAGGGCGGCGCGCTTGGCCAGGCGGGTGGCGCGCTCGTCGTTGAGCGTCGATGCCTGATCGGCGGCGTTCTGGTTCTCTGCCATAAGTTAGCTCCTCAAACTAAAACGCTCCCCAGGATTCGGTCCCAGGGAGCGAAAACATACCTTTACGCGGGACCGTGGTCTAGCGTGCGATCTTGGCGATGGTGTAGACGCGAGTCTTGCCGGAAGGCGTAACGACCTCGACGGAGTCGCCCTCGCCGTGACCGATGATGGCGTGACCGACCGGAGACTCGTTGGAAATCTTGTGCTCGAGCGAGTTGGTCTCGGTGGTACCGACGAGCGTGACTTCCATGACCTCACCGTTGGGATCAATCAGAGAAACGGTGGAACCGATGGAGACGGTCAGATCGCCCGCGGTGGCAGCAACCTGAGCGTTGGCGAGGATGGCCTGGATCTCGGCAATACGAGCGGCGTTCTGGGCCTGCTTGTCCTTGGCGGCGTCATACTCGGAGTTCTCCGAAAGGTCGCCGAACGCGCGGGCTTCCTTGATGTCCTCGACGATCTCCTTGGCGTAATCGCCCTCACGCCAAGCGAGCTCCTCGACGAGCTTCTGGCGGCCCTCAGCGGTCAGTACGATCTGGCTTGCGTCCATACGGATATCTCCCCAACTCTGATCAAACAATCAACTGTCAACAAAACGAAAAAGACCGGCTAGCCTGCGGGCAAGCCGGTCAGGTGCTCACCCCAAAGGGATGGGACTACTCTGCGTCCGCGTCGCTGTCCTCTGCCTGCTTCTTCTTGGCAGCAGCGAGCTTGGCCTCGAGCTCAGCGATCTCCTTGTCCTCCTCGGACTGCTCGACCACGACCTCCTCGGCCTGTTTGGTCTCGGCCTTATCGTCGCCCTCCATACCCTCGCGGATATTCTTGACGGTAGAGCCGAGGGACTTGCCGAGCTTCGGCAGGTTCTTGGGCCCGAAGATAATCAGGACAACGACGAGAATAATGATGAGCTCAGGAGCCCTCAGTCCAAACATGTAGACCTCCACAATACAGCGAGACAAGCTCGAATGAGTATACCGCGGGTATCGCGGTATCACAACAATAGCTAAAAAAAGGGACCGCAAGAAGCGGTCCCTCCTCATGCTCTGGTCGGGTACAGTTCGCCTATTGCGAACCCGGACCGATAGCCATCGTGC